>JAGAUT010000016.1 GCA_017620655.1 Clostridia bacterium
GCGAGATTGCGGATGGGGGAGCCTCCGCGGCTCGCAAAAATCTGAGCGAAGCGGTAATTTTTGCAGAGCGGTCGGTTTTGGTTCATTTTCCCGAGTGAAAATGAACAGAAATGGTTTGTTAAGCGACAATAAAGGCTTGCACACCGCGAACATCCCCCGTGCACTGTCAGCGGCTACCCGCCGCAAATGTAAAAGAAGTATTAAATTGTTGTGCGGTCTCCCAAAAACTGTTGATTTCCTGAAAAAAAGGTGATATAATAACATAATAATATAACTGTATGATAACTTGGGAGAAAGTTTGAAATAATATAGAGGTGAGAATAATTGGCGTATATCTGTGATGTCGTAATAGCATTGATAATTGTCACGTCGGTTGTTCTCGGTTGCAGACGCGGACTGGTGAAAACGGCGTTCAAATGCCTTTCCCTTGCGGCGGCGGTTGTGATTGCCTATTTCTTCGGCTCGTACCTCGGCTCCTTTATCATGTCAACGGGTGTTTATGACGGGCTTGTCACAAAGGCAGAAAATGCCATCACCGAAAGGTTTGAACAGGCGGAAATGCAGACCCTCAATGACATGAAAGAAAATTCCGATAAGTTCAAAAACTCCGAAATCGGCAAAACCCTTGAAAGACTGGGGCTTGAAACCGACACCTTCTACGAAAAATATGAGTCGTCGGTAAAGTCGGGCGGGGAGAATTCAACAAAGGAATTTGCACTCGATGCCGCAGAGACGGTGATGAAATGCCTTGCAAACGCCCTCGGCACGCTTGCAACATTCATACTTGCACTCATTGCTCTCAAAATTCTGTCGGTTATATGCGACGGACTGGTTAAGCTTCCCGTGATACGCACCTTCAATAAAATCGGAGGCTTTGCACTGGGGCTTGTTTTGGGACTTTGCTCGGCATTCCTTCTGTGCATGGCGCTGGAGGTGCTTATGCCCTACATCCCAAAGAACCCCGTCATATATGCCGGCATGGAAAAGGATACGGTGCTGTATGGCTTCTTTGTCAACATAAACCCCTTTATTTTTCTTTTGTTCGGTTAACGAATTGAATATCTGACTTTTGATTTTTTAGGAACGGTAAAAGAATGAAACTTAAAAACATACCAAATCTTCTGTCGCTTGTGCGTCTTTTGCTTGTGCCTGTGTTTGTGTTTCTGTTTCTTGACGGAAAGACAACCGCGGCGGCAATTGTGTTTATCCTTTCGGGATTTACAGACGTACTCGACGGATACATTGCAAGAAAATATGATTGCATATCAAATCTCGGCAAGGTGCTTGACCCCCTTGCCGACAAGCTGACGCAGATGTCTGCCTTTATCTGCCTTTACATAACAGAGCTTGTTCCGCTGTGGATGCCTGTCGTTTACTTCGTCAAGGAATTTGCTACGGCAATTGGTGCGCTGTTTGTGTTCAGAAAGGGAAAGGTGGTCGTAAAGAGCCACCTCTTCGGCAAGCTCGCAACACTCTTTGTGTTTGCCTTTGTCAGCACTGTGATTTTCTTCGGCGAAAAAATTTCTCACACGGCAATTGTTGTGTGCTGTGTTCTCATGTGTGTTTATTTTCTCTTCTCCTGCCTCATGTACGTCAATACCGAGATAAGAAACGGCGTGGGTGCGGCAAAGAAGGAGCAGTAACACAGAGCGTAATGAAAGGATATTTTAATGGCTACACTTTGTTCACGATGTAAAAAGAGACCTGCCGTGGTGTTTGTCCAGAGGATGGACCAGAACGGCGGTAATATTCAGAACGAGGGATATTGCATTCTCTGTGCAAAGGACCTCGGCATAAAGCCCATAACAGACATGATTGAAAAGATGGGCATTGACGAAGAACAGCTCGAGATGATGAGCGAGGAAATGGAAAATATGCTTGAATCGGGCGACATGTTCGGCATGATGAACCCCATGGGTGGTGACGGTGCCGACGAAGATGACGACGACGAGGACGACGAGAACGACGACTCGGATGAGGGAAGAGCTCCCAGCATAAACCTCGGCTCGATTTTCGGAAATCTGTCCAACTTCAGAAAGGGTTCATCTGAGGGTGACACCGACACAAAGAAGAAGGACAAAAAGAAAAAGGCAGACAAGCACAAAAAGAATCTCCAGAGCTTTTGTCAGGACCTTACTCTCAAAGCGAGAGAGGGCAAAATCGACAAGGTTATAGGCAGAGACAGAGAGCTTGACAGAGTTATTCAGATTCTCTGCCGCCGTCAGAAGAACAATCCCTGTCTCATAGGCGAGCCGGGTGTGGGCAAGACGGCAATTGCCGAGGCTCTTGCAAGTAAAATTGCCTCGGGCGACGTTCCCTTCAAGCTGAGAAACCACGAGGTACACCTGCTTGACATGACAAGCATGGTGGCAGGCACTCAGTTCCGCGGTCAGTTTGAAAACAGAATGAAGGCACTTATTGAGGAAATAAAACGCCTTGGCAACATCATTCTTGTTATAGACGAGGTACACACCATCGCAGGTGCGGGCGATGCCGAGGGCGGCATGAACGCGGCAAACATCTTAAAGCCTGCCCTTTCAAGAGGCGAAGTTCAGATTATCGGTGCAACAACCATGGCAGAATACAGAAAGTACATCGAAAAGGACTCGGCACTTGAAAGAAGATTCCAGCCCATAGTCGTGGCAGAGCCGACTGTCAGGGACACGGTGGAAATTTTAAAGGGCATAAAGGGTTATTACGAAGACTTCCACGGAATTGTTATCCCCGACGAAACTGTCGAAAAGGCGGCGGTGCTGTCCGAAAGATACATTACAGACCGTTTTCTTCCCGACAAGGCTATAGACCTTCTCGACGAGGCGGCAAGCTATCTCGGTCTCAATGACATGAGCGTGCAGAACTGCGACATGTACAAGGCAAAGCTTGACGAGGCTGTCAAGGTCAGGGAAATGACAGAGAGCGACACCCCCGATGCCGAAAACGAAGAAGCAAGCAGAGAATACTACGAAAAGCTTGCGGCGGCAAAGAGCGAGGAACTGAAGTTCAAGTCGCTGTACGAAAAGTCACTTGAGGAAAGAAAGAATGTCATTCTCACAACCGAGCATCTTGCAAAGGTTATTGAAATCTGGACGGGTATTCCTGCCAGCAACATAAACGAGGACGAATTTGTCCGCATTGACGGACTTGAGCAGAGATTAAAGGAAAGAATCATAGGTCAGGACAAGGCGATAAGTGCAGTAACGAGGGCTATAAAGCGTTCGAGGGCAGGCATTTACACCAAGATAAAGCCTGTATCCTTCATTTTCGCAGGTCCTACGGGTGTGGGTAAGACAGAGCTTGTAAAGACACTTTCAAACGACCTGTTTGATTCACCCGAAGCTTTGATTCGTCTTGATATGTCCGAGTTTATGGAAAAGCATGCGGTATCGAGAATTATCGGTGCACCTCCCGGATATGTGGGCTACGATGAGGCAGGTCAGCTTACCGAAAAGATAAGACGAAGACCCTACAGCGTAGTTCTCTTTGACGAGATTGAAAAGGCGCATCCCGACGTTCTCAACGTTCTTCTTCAGATACTCGACGACGGCAAGGTGACAGATGCCCACGGCAAGGAGGTAAACTTCTGCAACACCGTAATTGTCATGACGACAAACGCAGGCTCGCAGGGTACTTCCAACACGGCAGGCTTCTCAAAGACAGAGAACCAAGCAAACGAGGACAAGACAAACAAGGCGTTGTCTTCATTCCTTCGCCCTGAGTTCATGAACAGAATCGACGAGATTATCACCTTCAACTCCCTTACAAAGGACGACTTTGTGAGAATTGCAAAGATTATGCTGGGTGAGCTCAAGGCGTCGCTTTCCGAAAAGCAGATTGAGCTTTCATATACCGAGGAAGTTCCCGAGCTTCTTGCAAATAAGTCCTACTCGGTAAAGTACGGCGCGAGAAATTTAAGACGTACCATACAGACTGAAATCGAGGACAAGGCAAGTGAGCTTATTATCTCAAGCTACGACAGCAAAATGAGTGCAATTTCCATTTATGCTGAGGGTGATGAGATTAAGATTGCGGTTTCGAAATAAAATTCGGAATGCAGAGTGCGAAATGCGGAGTGCGAAATGCGGAGTGCGGAGTGCGGAATGATGGATGAAAACCTTGCGGTTTTCTTCAATTAGAATAAAAAATCAAAGCATAAAAAACTAAAAAATAAAAGACACCAATGTGGTTGCGGCAGACGGTTTGGCTATGGAATACGAATGAAAATTTTGCGACAGCAAAATTATCGTACATTCCGCATTCCGAACTCCGCATTCCGCATTGTAAATAAATAAACAATATAACACACATAAAAAGGAGAGATTCATCATGGCAAACAACATGACACTTTTAGTAATGGCAGCAGGTATGGGCAGCCGTTTCGGCGGTCTTAAGCAGATCGAACCCGTAGGTCCCGACGGACAGGTAATTCTCGAATACTCTGTTTACGACGCTCTCGAAGCAGGCTTCGACAAGGCTGTATTCATCATCAAGAAGGAAATCGAAACAGATTTCAGAAATATCATCGGAAAGCGTATCGAAAAGATGATTGATGTTGAATATGCATTCCAGGAAATCGACAAGATTCCCGCACCCTTCACGGTTCCCGAAGGCAGAGTAAAGCCCTGGGGTACAGGCCACGCAGTTCTCTGCGCAAGAGAATTCGCAAACGAACCCTTTGCGGTTATCAACGCCGACTACTACGGCAAGGGCGGTTACAAGGTTGTTAAGGAACACTTTGATAACAGCAACGAATTCTGCATCGTAGGCTTCAAGCTTGCAAACACAGTTACAGAAAACGGTACAGTATCGAGAGGTATCTGCGAAATCGAAAACGGCTACCTCAAGAGTGTTGTTGAAACACACGAAATTCCTGCAAAGAACGACTATCCCGAAGACACAGTATGTTCCATGAACATGTGGGGCTGCACACCCAAGCTCTTTGACGAGCTTGAAGTGGGCTTTGTTGACTTCCTCAAGGAAAGAGGAACAGAAATGAAGAGCGAATACCTTCTTCCCACAATCATTGACGGCATGATCAAGAACAAGGGCGAAAAGGTTAAGGCTCTTACTACAGATGCCAAGTGGTACGGCGTTACATACAAGGAAGACAAGCAGTCTGTTGTTGATGCGCTTGCGGCTTATACTGCACAGGGATTATACAAGAAGTTTTAATCAGAAGGTAGCCTCCCCGAGGTCGCAAGGTTTCGGGGATATGTTTTTTTAATTGCAATGTCAGGAGTGTTTCGCCTCTGCGGAGGCGACCTTCTTTCGGCCCGCCCCGAAAGAAGGCAAAGACGCTCCACTCAAAAAGAGGGGATGGCTCGACACCAATCCCTGCAAAAAAGGAAACGCCAGTGAGTCTGCGCTGACTTCCCCTCTTTCGCCGTGGCGGCTTATTATCCCACACTGGTTTACGTGCAACATCGAGAGGGCAACATTCCAATTACATCATCGGCATTTGGGCGATGAAAAGGTTGGCAAAAAATAAAGCTTCTTCGCCATCACCGACGCCAGTCGGACGATGGAGTACATTTCGGGACAGTAGTTTGTGTAACGTAAAATGTTGGTTTTGGATGGGGGAGCCTCCGCGGCTCGCAAAAATCTGAGCGAAGCGGTAATTTTTGCAGAGCGGTCGGTTTTGGTTCATTTTCCCGAGTGAAAATGAACGGAAAACGCACTCCGCAGAGTGCGGAACTCCCCCTGATGCCCGTTATTTATGAGACAATAAAGGCTTGCTCCCCGCTCATCTCAAAATATATTGAAAAATTATCCAAAACCCCTTGACAGACAGGCAATTATATGCTAATATTTTAATGCTTTATCACTTTATCATGCTAAAGCGGCGTAAAAACGGCGTGATAAATGTGTAAAATCTGCAAAAAACTTGGCGCAAGTCCATTCAAACGGAGGAAACCGTGAGTATAAGAAGAAAAAACATCCCCGACGGTATGAGGGATATGATTTTTAGTGAAAACAAGACAGAGAAGAATCTCGGCGAGAGAATTTCGGCACTCTATGAAAAGAGAGGCTACGGAAGTGTGTCCACGCCTGCCCTTGAGTACTACGACGTATTCAACTTCGACAGTCAGACAATTGCCGAAGAAAACATGTTTAAACTTACCGACAAAAGCGGTCGTCTTGTTGTCATCCGCCCCGACAATACAACTCCTATGGCGCGTATTGCGGCGACGAGACTTAAGAACGCACCTCGTCCCCTGAAGCTCTACTACAACCAGAACGTCTTCAGAATTTCGGGCGACTATTCGGGAAAGAGAAGCGAATTTTCTCAGACGGGTATTGAAATTATCGGCGGTTCTTCCGACAAAGCCGACCTTGAAGCCATTGTTACAGCCCTCAGAACCCTGCGTGAGATGGGCGACTTTTACGGCGGAGGCATCAACTACAAGCTAGAGCTTGGTCATGCCCGCTTCTGCCGTGCACTTATCGACTCCTTCGGTCTCGATGAGGACAAAAAGGAGACGGTCAAGAAATACATCGGTGCGAAAAACTCTTCATCCCTTGAGGTTCTTTTCGGTGAGGACGAGGATGCATGCGGTATAATGGAAACAATCCGCAAAATTCCGAGGCTCTACGGCGGTAAGAGTGTTATTTCCAAGGCGAGGGAATTATGCCGCGGTGTAGTCGATGCGGAAGAAGCACTTGACTATCTTGAAAAGGTCTACGACATTCTTGACATGAACGGATTTTCCGAGAATATCTCCATCGACCTTGCCACCGTCAATGACATGGACTACTATACAGGCATTGTGTTCAGAGGCTATCTCGACTACACGGGCGACGTTATCCTAGGCGGCGGAAGATACGACAATCTAATGTCAAACTTCGGCGAAAATGAGGGCGCGACGGGCTTTGGCGTAAATATTTCGCTTGTTGCCGACAAGCTTTCAAGGGCAGTCGGTACGGGTGAAGCAACGGTCAGAAAGACACTTGTACACTACGGGGGCATGAGCCTTCTTTCAAAGGCGATGAACTACATTGAAAACAGCGGCGAGGTGTGTGTGCTTTCCTGCTTTGACAGTGTGGAGGAAGCGATAGAAAACGCCAAGGCAAGCGGCATTTCAAGAGTGGTTGAAATTACCGACGGCGGAATAAGCGAGGTGTGGTCGGAATGATAAGAATTGCACTTACAAAAGGAAGAATTGAAGAAAAGGCGGTTGAAATCTTCGAGAAAATCGGCTACGACTGCACAGAGCTTCATAATAAAGGAAGAAAACTATTCTTTAACATCGGCGACGGTGTTGAAGTGGTACTTGCCAAGGCAAACGATGTTGTTACATACGTTGACCACGGCGTATGCGACATGGGTGTTGTGGGCAAGGATACAATAATGGAAATGGGAAGAAATCTTTACGAGTGTCTTGACCTCGGCTTCGGCAAGTGCAGATTTGCCTTGGCGTGCAAAAAGGATTTCGATTTCTTTGACGGCTACGGTCACAGAATCGTTGCTTCAAAGTATCCCAATGTCACAAAGGAATATTTCAGAAACAGAGGACTTGACGTCGAAGTGGTAAAGATCGACGGCTCGGTTGAGCTTGCACCCCTTCTCGGTCTTTCCGACGGCATTGTGGACATCGTTGAAACAGGCTCGACTCTCAAGGAAAACGGACTAGAGGTTGTGTGCGATGTTGCACCCATCAGCGCAAGGCTTATTGTAAACCCTGCTTCTTTGAAACTCAAGAAGAATGATATTGATAAGATTATTGACAGCATAGCACAAGTGCTGTGAGTGCGGAGTTCGGAATGCGAAGTGCATAAGAGTGCGGAGTTCGGAATGCGAAGTGCGGAATGATGGATGAAAACCTGCGGTTTTCTTCAATATCAATTAAAACAATATAAAAATAAAAAACACCAATGTGGTTGTGGCAGACGGTTTGGCTATGGAATATAAATGAAAATTTTGCGACAGCGAAATTCTCGAACATTCCGCATTCCGCACTCCGCATTCCGCATTATCCAAGAGGAAATTATGCTTAACATATACAAACTTGGAACAGCCGAATGCGGCTCGTTCCTTTCAAAATTACAAAGACGTGCCGCAAGCCCCGAAAAGTGGGTTATTGACACGGTTAACGAAATACTCGACAATGTACGTGTGAACGGCGACAAGGCAGTTCTTGAATACACAGAAAAGTTCGACAAGGTGAAGCTGACATCAGACACCCTTGAAATGTCAAAGGCAGATTTACAAAAGGCGGCAGAGGGTGTTGACAAGGAGCTTTACGACACTATGGTGAAGGCGGCTGAAAACATAAGACGCTACCACGAAAGACAGCTTCGCAAATCCTTCTTTATGGACGAGGATAAGGACAAGACCATCGGCATGAGAATTACTCCCATGAGAAGAGCCGGAATTTACGTTCCCGGCGGCAGTGCGGCTTATCCTTCAAGCGTGCTTATGAACTGTATTCCTGCCAAGGTTGCGGGTGTGTCTGAAATCATAATGACAACGCCTTTAAGAGACGGCAAAATTCCTGCACCTGTTGCGGCGGCGGCACTGATATCAGGTGTTGACAGGGTATTTCTCTGCGGCGGAGCTCAGGCGGTGGCAGCCCTTGCTTACGGCACAGAGACAATTCCTCAGGTTGACGTTATTGCAGGCCCCGGAAATGTTTTTGTGGCTACTGCAAAGAGACTTGTATACGGTACGGTTGACATTGACATGATTGCAGGACCCAGTGAGGTTTTGGTTGTGGCAGACGAGAGTGCAAACCCGACCTACGTTGCGGCAGACCTTCTTTCACAGGCTGAACACGATGCGTTGGCTTCCAGTGTTCTTGTGACAAATTCATACGAGCTTGCAGAGAAGGTATCAGCCGAAATTGACAGACAGCTTTCATATTTAGAGCGAACCGAAATTGCAGGAAAGTCCATTGATGCTTTCGGTGCGGCGATTGTATGTGAAAATATGGACGATGCCTTCAATATGGCAAACGAAATTGCACCCGAGCATCTTGAAGTTTTAACAAAAGACCCCATGGGCGACCTTGACAAAGTGAGAAACGCAGGCTCTATTTTCCTCGGCGAAAATTCTCCCGAACCCTTGGGCGACTACTTTGCAGGTACAAACCACGTGCTTCCCACAAACGGAACGGCGAGATTTGCTTCACCTCTTTCGGTTGACACATTTATAAAGAAGTCGGGCGTGATTTTCTATTCACGACAGGGACTTGAAAGCTATAAAGACGACATTATCCGTTTTGCCGAATCCGAGGGACTTACGGCACATGCAAATTCGGTTAAAGTAAGGTTTCAGAACAAATAAAATTTGTTCTGAAACAATGCGGAATTCGGAATGCGGAGTTCGGAATGATGGAAGAAATCTACGGTTTTCTTCGATATCACATTAAAATACAAAAATAAAAAAACACCAATGTGGTTGTGGCAGACGGTTTGGCTATGGAATACAAATGAAAATTTTGCGACAGCAAAATTCTCGTACATTCCTCATTCCGAACTCCGCATTCCGCATTTGAAGGAATAAAAATGTTTAACAAAGAACTTTTTGCAAAAAAATTATCATCAGTCGAGCCCTACGCCGTTGACACGGGTATTTACAAGGCTCGTCTTGATGCCAACGAGAGCTTTATAGCTTTGCCTGAGTATATCAGAGAAAAAATAAGTGCGGCTCTGTCCTCTTTCGACTACAACCGCTATCCCGATCCCAATGCTACAAAGTTGAAAAAGGCTTTTTGCGACTACTACGGCTTAAAGGCTGAAAACGTGGGTGTGGGCAACGGCTCTGACGAGATTATCAGCCTTCTTATGAACTGTTTTCTCGACACGGGAAGCTGTGTACTTACCTTTACTCCCGACTTTTCAATGTATGCTTTCTATGCCGGTCTTGCGGGAATGAAGGTTGTTAGCTGTCCAAAGAAAGCGGATTTTTCCATTGACTTTGATGCGGCTTTGAAGGCTGTCAAGGAAAATGATGTAAAAATGGTTATTTTCTCAAATCCCTGCAATCCCACGGGAAGAATCGAGAAAAAGGCTGACATACAGAAGCTCGCAAATGCTTGTCCCGACACGATTTTTGTCGTTGACGAGGCGTACATGGATTTTGCGAGTGTGAAAAACACCGAAAGTTTTCTTAATGAGACGGAAAATTATTCAAACATTGTGGTGTTAAAGACGCTTTCAAAGGCACTTGGTGCGGCGAGCCTGAGACTTGGTTTTATAGTTGCCGACAAGGCTTTTGCCGACATGTTTTTTGCGGTTAAGAGCCCATACAATGTAAACGGAGTAAGCCAGGTAATCGGCGAGATACTTTTACGTGAAAAAGATTTTCTTGACGAATGTACAGAGAAGCTGACTGACTCGGCTCAGAAATTAAGACGGGAAATAATCGAAAAGGGACTCGGAAGTCCTTACGAAACATACACAAACTTTGTTTTCTATACAGACCCCGATGCAGAAAAGAAGCAGAAGCACTTAAAGGAAAACGGCGTGCTGATAAGAAAGTTCGGCATCGACGGCGGAGCACTGAGAATTACGGCGGGTAATGAGGAAGAAAATAAGGCGGTTGTTGAGCTTCTTCAGAAGAGTTGATCTGCTGAATAACATGACTGACATAAAGCCTCCCTCCGAGAGGGAGGTGGCACGGCTTGTCCGTGACGGAAGGAGATTGCGTGAGGTTTTGAATATATATAAACCCCAATGAACGCACTCTCCCTCAGTCGCTTTGCGACAGCTCCCTCCCGGAGGGAGCCGAAATACAAAAACGGTGGTGTAATTATGAGAAACGCAACTATCAAGAGAAAGACAAAAGAAACAGATATTGAGCTTAGTCTCACTATCCCCGACTACGGCAAGAAGGGAAGCCTTAAGGGCAGCAGCGGCATCGGATTTTTCGACCACATGCTTAATTCCTTCTGCTCCCACGGCGGTTTTGATGTAGAGCTTAAGTGTGACGGCGACCTTTTTGTTGACGGTCATCACACGGTAGAGGACATAGGCATTGTTCTCGGTACGGCACTCAAAGAGGCGGCAGGCGATATGCGTGGAATAAAGAGATTTTCCGACATTCTTATGCCCATGGATGAGGCACTCGTTATGTGTGCCCTTGACTATTCGGGAAGAAGCTATTTATACTTTGAATCCGACTTTGCCTCTCCCATGATTGGCGACTACGACACACAGCTGACGGTTGAATTTATGCGAGCTTTAGCTTTCAATGCAGGAATTACACTTCACCTTAAGAAGATGTACGGTGCCAACGACCATCATGTAACAGAGGCACTCTACAAGGCGGCAGGCAAGTGCATAGGTGATGCACTGAAAATAGTTTCCGATGAGATAATGTCGACTAAGGGAAGCCTTTGAAAGAGTGCGGAATTTGGAATGCGGAATGCTCACAAAGTGCGGAGTGCGGAATGCGGAATGCGGAATGAGTTTTCACTTTCGGCGTTTGACGGCTGTTTGAATTCTTATTTTAAATTTTTATGTTTGCGTCGGTCGGTGTTTGACCGACACAAACGGTTGTTTAAGCGACACTAAAGGTCTTTTTTTGCACGAGAATTTCCCGTGCGTTGCCGGCGGAGGCACTCCGCCCCGCATGGAAAATTTCCTTGGATATGTAAAAAATCAAGAATAATTGCGAATTTGTTGACAATACATAAACGCAAATGCTAAAATTAAGAAAAAATTATAATCAAGGTGGATGCGAATATGTGGATTAATACAGAGAAACCGAGACTTGTCTGGATAGGCAATAAGAGACCTCTATGTGAGGACGAACATGTTACATATACAAAGAAAATAAATGCCGATAAAAAGGTGAAGAGTGCAGTTGTGCGTTTTGAAAACGACTCCTCCTGTGCCCTTTATGTCAACGGCAATTTCGTTATAAGCGGTAACGGCAGAACTCCCGAAAGAGTAAACTGCCATGAGGTTACATCACTCTTTACTGTGGGTGAAAACGAGATTAAAGTAACTCTCGACTCGGGATATTTTCAGGGCAGAACCGAAGATATTTCACAGTTCCGAGGCTTCAGATTCTCATGCTTTGCCATGGAATTTGATATTGAATTTGAGGACGGCACAAGTCTTGTAGTTCCTACCGATGCTACTTGGATGACAGAGGTTGAGGGCAAGTCCGTTCCTGCCGACGAAGCAATGGCTGTAACAGACGGCGAATATGACAATTTCTGGAAGTATGCGACGGTATGGCTTGAAAAGAAGCTCCATAAAGCTGAGATTCCCGAAGCTGTAACGAATGTTGTCGGTGAAGAATACAAGACATATGCAGAAAAGGAAATTCCGAAGTACGCATATCCCGAAAAGGTTGTAAAGACAAACATGATTCTTGTCGGCGACAAGTATGTTACCGACGAAAAATGTAATGAAGCACCCTACATTATCTACGATTTTGTGACAACAAGGGTCGGCTTTACCGAATTTGAATATAAGACAGAAAACGACACAGTCGCAACTCTCGGTTTTGATTTCAAGGAAAACATTGTTGACTTTGACCACGACCCCGACTGCGAATGGACATATATTATAAAGGCACTTGTAATCAAGCAGAAACTGCAGAAGGGCGAACACAAGGATTTCAACATAAGACGCCGTGCTTTCAGACTTTTGAAGGTTGAATTCGAGAAGGGTGCAAGGGTTGAAATCGGAAACGTAAGGATACTTCAGTGCCTGTACCCCAACATGAAGGAAGGCTGGTTCGACTGTTCTGACGACAGACTTAACAAGTTCTGGGAGATGGGCAAGTACACCCTTCACGTAAACAAGCAGCAGGAATACGAAAGCTGTCCCAGAAACGAAATGCTCTTCTTCTCGGGCGACGGTCTTTTGGACATGGTGGTTGACCTTTACGCTTTCGGCGAAGAAAAGCTCATGGAAAGCTCGCTGGCACTCAATCATTCCGAGGCGGCAAGCGGTATTGTAAGCTCTGAGGACTTCAACAGAATCCGCCATCAGTGGGACTACCTTGCATGGCGTGTTGTATGCGTTGAATACTACTACAAGACAACAGGCGACAAGGATTTCCTCAAAAAATTCTTTGCACAAACCGAAACTGTCCTCAAGTGGCAGATTAACAGAATGGGCTACAACAACCTCATTTTCCAGCCCATGTGCATGATTTCTACATATACCTTCGGCTATGCTCAGGTTGACTGGGCGTGCGGTATAGGCAGACTCGGCGACAAGCCTTATCTTAACGCACTTCTTTACAAGAGCCTGACAACAATGTCCTATCTTGCAAAGGAACTCGGCGAAGACGCAAAGGCAAAAGAATGGGACGAGCTTGCAGTAAAGGTAAAGGATGCTATAAACAATGAACTCTGGAGTGAAGAAAAGCAGTCCTATGTTGACAAGATGGCTGACTACATTTCCCACGACGGAAACCTTATTCCTCTTTACTTCGGCGTTGCCGACGAAAAGAGAACAAAGGCGGCTCTCGACACAATAAAGCGTGAGCTGTGGACACCTGCGGGTGCTACCATTCTCAACAAGCCCATGAAGGACGTCAGAGGCGGAAATGTTGCGGTTTCTCCCTTTATGAGCTGTTTTGAGTCTGAACTGAGATTCCAAAGCGGTGACTGCGAGGGCGGTCTTGAAGTAATAAGACGTGTATGGGGTGCAATGCTCGACAGGGGTGCGCATACATGTTGGGAATATGTTCCCGTAGAAGAAGGCAAGTGGTGGGATGCCCTTTGCCATGCCTGGGCGACAGGCTGTACATATCTTCTTTCGGCGTACGTTTTAGGTATCAGAATGACAAAGCCCAATTTCACGGGCATCGTATTTGAGCCAAAGCTCTGCGGTCTTGAATATGCAAGAGGCGTTGTTCCGACTAAGGACGGATTTATTGCCGCAAAGTGCGAAAACGGAAAGTATACTCTCAGTGTGCCCGAAGGAACTGAGGTTGAAGTTAAGGTTCCTGACGGCAGTGAGGTTGAAATTGTAAGATACTGATTTAATTAGGAATTAGGAATGAGTTTGGTCGGTTGCGTATATGCCGACCAAACGGAACACCACTCGAGAGATAAAGATAAAGAATAAGAAAAGCAGAAAAGGTGACAAATGCGAGTTCTTTGCCAAGCTTTCTGCGAAAGAAAGCGGGAAAAGTAGGATGAAAACACTTATTATCGACTACGGAATGGGAAATCTTCATTCCGTAAAAAATGCATTTGACTTTATCGGCGAGGATGCGTACATATCCTCAGACATAAGTGAAATGGAAAAGGCGGATGCTCTGCTTCTTCCCGGTGTCGGAGCATTTCCCGATGCTTCGGACATGCTGTACAAAAGCGGCATTGCAGACAAAATAATCGAGCTTTGCGGTAAGGGCGACAAGCCGCTGCTCGGCATTTGTCTCGGTATGCAGTTGTTACTGGATGAAAGTGATGAAGTTCGCCTTTCAAAAGGGCTCGGACTGGTTTCCGGCAGATGCGAAAAGATAGCCGACACAGGTCTAAAAATCCCTCACATGGGTTGGAACGACCTTGTACTTGACGACAAAAGCTGTCCGCTCTTTACCGACACAAAGGACGGCGACTACGTTTATTTTGTCCACTCATTTAAGGCGGCTCTCGACGACAAAAAGAATCTTCTTGCACATACTTTCTACGGTGAAGAAATCCCTGCCGTAATCGGCAACGGAAAGAATGTTTTCGGCTGTCAGTTTCATCCCGAGAAGAGCGAAGCAATCGGCCTTGGGATATTGAAGTCGTTTTGTGAGTTTGCGAGAGGCCGATTAAATGCGGAGTGCGGAATGCGGAGTGCGGAATGAATGACAACATAATTGAAACGAAAAGCTTTGAGTTTGCAGTGAGAATTGTGAATTTGTATAAGCATCTGAGTCAGGAAAAGAAGGAATTTGTGTTATCAAAACAGTTGTTGCGTTGCGGTACAAGTATCGGAGCAAATGTGACTGAGGCTGAAAAGGCACAGACAAGACCTGATTTTTATGCAAAAATGACCATAGCACTCAAAGAATCAAACGAAACCCATTATTGGCTTCGACTTTTGCACAGAACAGAATTTTTGACAGATGCAGAATTCAAAAGCATTGAAACAGATATAAACGAAATAATAAGCATTTTGGTTGCAATAACAAAAACAGTTAAGGAATCGCAGATGTCGTGACATTCGGATACCATTCCGCATTCCGCACTCCGCATTCCGAATTTAAAAAACGAGGTTTTTTATGATAATTCTTCCTGCAATAGATATTCTCGGCGGCGAATGTGTCCGTCTATATAAAGGTGAATACGGAACGGCGCGAAAGGTAGCACAGAGTGCCGTCGATACAGTCAAGGATTTTGAAAAGTGCGGTGCAGAGTACATCCACATGGTAGACCTTGACGGTGCAAAAGAGGGCAAAACGGTCAACCGTGATTTGTTTTATTCTCTTGCAAAGATGACAAATGTGCCTATTGAACTTGGCGGCGGCATAAGAAACATGGAAACTGTTGATGCTTATATAAACGGCGGTATTTCAAGGGTAATCCTCGGCTCTGCGGCACTTCGTGACAGGGATTTCTTGAAAAGAGCTGTCGATAAATACGGCGAAAAGATTGCTGTCGGCATTGATGCTAAGAACGGCAAGGTGAGTGTTGCAGGCTGGCTTGACGACTCGGATGTTGACTACATTGAGTTTGCAAAGGAAATGGAAAAAGAGGGTGTCAGAAACATCATCTTTACCGACATTTCAAAGGACGGAACATTGGCAGGACCGAATCTTGAACAGCTCTCGGCGCTGTCAAAAGCGGTAAAGTGCGACATTACGGCATCGGGCGGTGTTCACAACATCGAGGACATAAAGAATCTCAAGGAAATGAACCTGTATGGTGCGATTGCAGGTAGGTCATTGTATGACGGAACGCTCTCTTTGAAAGAAGCGGTAGAGTTAACGAAGAAATAAAGTACAAACTGTTATGTGATGAGAGTTCCGCCGTCTGCGGACGGCGTTTTCCGTTCATTTTCACTCGGGAAAATGAACCAAAACCGACCACTCAACAAGAGGAGATGGCTCGACACCAATTTTAGACAAAACGGAAATGTCAGCGAGTCTGCGCTGACCTCTCCTCTTTTGCCGTGGTGGCTTAACTCCTCTCATTTGTGTAGTGCGAAGTTTGGTCGGTTGCGTTTATGCCGACCAAACGGAATAAAAATCGAGTGATATAATATAGATAAACAAGGAGAGCGAGAAAGGTGACAAATGCGAGTTCTTTTGCTTACTTTTCTCCGAAAGGCGGCGAGTCGCCGCTGACAATTCACGGGCGAGTTTTACGGCAAACAAACTTTTGATGTCGCTCAAATAACGTTTGCGACCATCAAACTCCGACGGTCGCAAAATCAAGAATTAGAAGTGAGTTTGGTCGGTTGCGTTTATGCCGACCAAACGGAATAAAAATCGAGTGATATAATATAGATAAACAAGGAGAGCGAGAAAGGTGACAAATACGAGTTCTTTTGCTTACTTTTCTCCGAAAGAAAAGTAAGTGTTAGCAAAAAGAATCATTCCCTGTCTTGACGTAAAGGACGGCAGGGTAGTAAAAGGTGTAAATTTTGTAGGGCTGAGGGACGCGGGAGACCCTGTTGAAACGGCTCAGTTTTACAACACGCAGGGTGCAGACGAGATAGTATTCTTAGACATTACTGCATCGTGCGAACAGAGAAAAACAATAGTTGACGTTGTTGAAAGAACGGCAAGGTGCGTATTTATGCCCCTTACCGTCGGAGGCGGCATTTCATCGGTGGAGGA
>JAGAUT010000017.1 GCA_017620655.1 Clostridia bacterium
GCAGCAAATTATGTGCAAGAAATTTTCAGACTTATACGAGGCTTCGGCGGTGCGGCAATTCAGGCAACGCAGGATTTGTCAAGCAGCTTCTCGGCTGACACCGGAAGATACGGCAAGGACATACTGAATCTTTCAAGCTTCAAGATTCTTCTTCACCTTGAGGAAGATGAGGCGTTCACGGCACAAAAATATCTGTCACTTTCGGATGAAGAAACAATGCAGATTATCCGAAACGGCAGAGGCGAAGCACTGCTTTGTGCCAACAAGAACAAGGTGTGTATCGAAATTAAGGCATCGCCGATTATGTATGACCTTATAACCACTAAACGTTCTGACCTTGAAAAACGGAGGAAAGTATGACAGATAATTACAAAGAAGTAATTGCAAAACTGCAAGAGGATGCAAACAAAATTCAGCATCATCTTTCACAGATGAAAGCCTCCACAAGCAAGTCCTCCGGCGTTATCGAGCGTGAGATAGACGACTATATGTGTGAGGTGGAGACACTGTGTATTCGCTCAAGAATACTCCTTGACGGGTATCGTCAAGTGGACGTTGTAAGTGATTGTTACACTACCGACAAGAGCGTTGCAAAGATAGCGGGATCCGTTGAAGAAACCCGTGACGGATGGTTACATATCACCCTGAATACACTGCTTCCGAATTGCCGTTACCGTGTCAGCGGATATATCGGAGATACGGTAAACAGACTTTTGCGTGACTACAAATACGAGCTGCCGTTCTTTGATAAGGCATTTCTTGCTATTGTGGAATACTGCAATTACGAAAAACACAATGCCCTTGACAATGACAACAAGGGCTGGAAAATGATACCCAACGTACTCAAAGGCAGAGTGATTGCCGATGACTCACAGTTTATTTTGAGCATCGGTCTTTTCTCAAAAATATCCGATGATGTGCGTTGCGAAATATATGTTATGCCTCCTGATGATGGCAGTATTTTTATGGATTTGCTGTCACGGGATGAGCTATAAGGCAGACGAACCTCAAAGAATTCTCTTCTTTATTTAACCTTTCTTGGAGAATCCGCTTCGTCTGCCTGAAATAGTCCAAGAAGCCCTTATTTACAGGGCTTTTCGGACTTATATAAACGGTAAAAAACAAAAGGGGTACTTCAGCATAATACGGAGGGAGACGAAACAGATGATTTTTGACACACGAGATTTCGGGGTTTTAAACCTTTGCGGACTTTGCAGATACATTCCCTCGGACCTTTGGAGATATTACGATTCGGAGTTATTTACAGCTACAGCAATGTTCACTTTAGAGGAAAGAGGATATATAAAAATGCAGTCAAACGGAGAAAGCTACAAGCTGACTTACAAAGGACGGGAAGCTCTTGCAGAGATGGGTTATACATATTCAGAGGATATGAGACTTGATCTTAAAAGACCAGCATATAGGAGAAGACTCAAAAATGCTCATTGTAATGTGACAATGCACCTTGCAGGAATTGATGTGTTCTGTAGGAACACATCAGAACTTGCAGAGAAAGACATCGGATATTTGAGTTCTCTTATGGTCAGAACAAGCAGAAACAAATCTCTTGCAGGAACAAGATTTTTAGGAATACTCAAAATCGGAGAAACCGCCAGTGTTGTATACTACATTGAAAACGAGGAGGACTGGATTATTCCGGGATACGAGAAAGAAACATTTGCATCACTTATAAGTACTGTGCGTAGTGTTAATAAGACGAAGCTGATACTTGCAGGAAAAAGCTTGGAGGAATTGTGGAAAGTGACACATCCCCAAAATCAAAGCGAAAAACTCCCCAGAGGTATGACACGTTTCGACAGAGCCTTGGAGGAACTTGGGTACGACTATTCGCTTGTGCCATTAGGTCGTGACGGGGTAGCACAGTTAAGTCTTTTGAGATCTTGGGGATACAGAGAAAGTATTGCTAATGGACTCGGTTATGTTGATATAATACCGTCGCAATTATCAATGTGTGACGGTATGAAAGACGGTGTACCTTGTATTATTGCTGTTGATGTGAATATAAGAAGACTTATACGAACATTAAAACAGTGCTTACAGTATGACAGGTCTATGATACCCATGATATACTGCTTTCCATTTCAGAAGCCTGTTGTGCTTGATATGTTAAAGAAATATAAAACACAAAGATGTTTGGTACAGCCCATTGATAAGAATAAAACGGTTATGTATTATTCAGATCCGGTAGATGAAATTGTATATGATGAACCGTATATCACAAAGGAAGGGAGTAAAGTAAGTGCAAACGAGAAAAAAGTTGAAAGAACTAATAGCAAAGCATTCGAGACTTGAAAAAGCTATAGCAAAATTTATGGAGCATCCGATACTTTATGTTGTCGGCACGGTAGTTATAATCTACCTCTACGGCGTTTTCATAAATTCCTTTATAACGGCGCTGTATAACTTCAATAACGGAACTGCAGAGCCGGTGTTCTCGCTAAATCCCATTAAGTGCATTGAAGCAGCATTCACTCCTCAAGGACTCGGAGTTATCTTCTTTCTTTTCATAATGTACGCTCTTATATCGGGTAAATGGATACACCTTATCACCGGAGTTAAGATTACAAAAGACGAAAGAAACTTCTTTGTATCAAACGAAGGCACACACGGTACTTCCGGCTGGATGACAAAGAAGGAACGCGAGAAGATACTTGTATCGGGAACTGCGGATTCAATACCTTGTCCCATTCTTTGTAAGGTAAAGGACAGTATGCTTGATGATGATAAGTTTGCAAGCTATCTCGGTCTGCGTGACGATTCGGGACTTAACAAACATATCATCGTCTACGGTGCGACAGGTTCCGGAAAGAGCCGAGGATTTGTAAAACCCTTTATGCTCAAGATGGTACAGCTTCTTTCATCCGAGAAAAAGCAAAGTATGATTATTGTCGATCCGAAAGCCGAACTGTTTGAGCAGTATTCAGAGCATCTTCGGAGTAACGGCTACGTTGTCCGTGCCTTTAACCTACTCGATATGGAAAATTCCGACGGGTGGAATTGCATAGGTGAAACTGAAGGCGACGTTGATATGGTACAGTCGGTTGCTGAAATCATAATCCGTAATACCTCCGAGGATGGAGATAAAGCAGACTTCTGGGACAAAGCTGAACAGAACTTACTTATAGCGCTTATTCTCTACGTTCAGAGTATGAGAGATCCTATCACTAATGAGCTTCTACCGCTTCATGAGCGTTCTCTCGGAGCGATATACAAGATACTTTCAAGCGAAAGTGCAAAGAGTCTTGATGCAAAGTTTCAAAAGCTTCCACTTGATCATCCGGCAAGAGGTCCTTACGGCATCTTCAAGCAGGCCGCAAGCAACCTTTGGGTAACGTTTTTATCGGTCTCGGCTCCCGTATGAATGTATTTCAAAATAAGCTTGTTGATAAAATTACGAAGTACCACGACATAGACCTGGAGCTTCCCGGTAAACAGCCATGTGCGTATTTTTGTATTATTTCGGCGCAGGATACCGCTTATGAGTTTCTTTCTTCGCTGTTCTTCTCAATGCTATTTAAGAAGTTGTCTGACTATGCACGAAAGTACGGCGATGAACGAGGCAGGCTTCCCATAGAAGTAAACTTCATAATGGATGAGTTCTGTAATGTTGGTAAGCTCCTTGATTTTAAGAAAACTATATCCGTTGTCCGCGGTTACGGTATTAACTGTCAAATTATCGTACAGTCCATAGCACAGCTCTCCGATCGCTATCCCGTAAAGGAATGGGAAGAAATTGTCGGCAACTGTGACACGCAGCTTGTGCTCGGTTGTAACGATATGATGACGTCGGAGTACATATCCAAACGATGCGGTGCAGTTACCATTCAGCTTACAAACAGTATGGCACCGCAGACGCCTTTGTTCTCTCCAATCACAAGAGAGGTTACAGGCTACAGACAGACCAAGACTAACAATACAAGACCGCTTATGTATCCCGAAGAAATACTTCAGATGGATAACAAGCAGTGTCTTGTGCTCATACGCGGACAGAAGCCGCTTAAGGGGTTAAAGATCATTCCCGATGAGCTTTCGTCTTACAAGGATTTGAAATATACGAGAGTGTCCGAATACATCCCAAAATGGCGTGAGTTTGATGAAGAGCTTGAAAAGGAAGCGCATCACGATATAAACGAACATATAGCATTTGATGTTGAATCGGAAAGCGAAAAAGAAGATTTTACTCCTGAACCGCCTCGCAAACGGACACCAAGAAAATCTGCTCCGATACCTGAAAGTATACTTGCAACAAGTGGAGCAACAATGTATGACGATGGCGAATACACCGAAACAGATGCCACAGACATTATAAATAACTGAATACGGAGGATAAAAAGATGAACGTCTATAAAATAAACGACATTATAAGCTGCGACTTTCTCAAAATACCCAAATCATTATTTGCAAATCCAAAATACAAGAGCCTGTCATCAGATGCAAAGCTTAGTTATGCTTTACTCTATGACAGGCTTTCTTTGTCAAAACAAAACGGCTGGATTAACGAGAATGATGAGGTGTACCTCATATATACCCGTGAGGAAATTGCCGACGATATTGGAATTACATATAAAAAAGCGATCTCGGCTTTCAAGGAACTTGTAACGGCACAGCTCATAACCGAGCAGCGTTGCGGAAGGGGTATGCCCAACAGAATCTATATTGTTAAGCCCGAGCTTGATGCAGTACATGCCAAGAAGTACGTAAAGAGAGATAATTTAAGAACTGCCGATTCGGCATGTCTTGAGGGACAGCTTGAAAACGCAAATCCCGAGGAAATGCTTATAACTACAGAGGGTTTATATATTCCTGATATGCCGATTTCGGATATCAAGATATGCCAAAACGGTACATCAAGAACTACCCAAACGGGAGTTCAAGAAGTGCCAAATCGGCACCCTAATAAGACTTATAATAATCAGACTTATTCAAATCATACTGATTCAAGTCAGTCTGTCAGTCATAGCGTAATTGATAATACAGAAAGTGTGGACGGACAGACGGACGATGTATACAGCTTTGATGATATTCTTGAAAACTGCCAGCTTGACACTTTTGAGGAGGAAGAACAGAAAATCCTCTATGATGCTCTTGAAAGGCTCTTTTATTCCGAGAGCTTCAGAATTGGCGGTGCGGTCTTGCCTCGCAGGAAAGTCAGAAGCCGTATGTATGAGATAGACGTTTCAACACTTGAGTCAGCTATGGCAAAGCTTCACAAGAACGAGAAGCAGATCAAGAATATGACGGCTTACGTTATGAGCACCATTTTTAATTGTATCACCGAAGACTGCACGCTGCTACACGTTGATCCCTATCTTAATTCCTTGAGAGAGGTAAAAAAAGAATGAGAGGAGTGACATAGAATGTATCTTAATGCTTACCAAAGGTATGTCGAAGAGCTTATAGGCGAATACGAATCATTGCTATTAAGTCAACTGCTGAATGCGGTAAACTTCAAGTTTGGAATAGAGCTTCCGAGCATTGAGGACTACGCAAGGCAGATGTGCTACTACGGTGATTACAAAATGCTTGCTTATGGCAGTGATTATATTCTCCACGTTAAAGGCGGAGAGCCAAACTACGATATGATACGCTCCTTTGATGTTATGCTGTCATTTTTACCGCAGGTCATATGGCACAGAAAGAGTCGTGAGCCTGTGTCGATCCGCTTCTTTGTAAGCACCCTTGAGCATGACCGTGAAATATCGGTTATTCCGGTACAGCAAGGTAAAGAACGGGTACTTACCCGATATGCAGATGATAAGTTCGAGGACCAAAAATGCGAGGTAGTTATATTCCTTCTTGAAGCTAAGGAACAGATGAAACTGATAAAATCGACCTGCAATTACAGGTTTGCACTTATTACCAAAGACGGTGTTGTGTTCTACAAGAAAGATGCACAGTGAGAAGTAAAGGAGGTGGTTCCAATGGGAAACACAGCGTAAAACATAAAACAAAATTTTTACAGGAGGACACAGAATGAATTTTAACGAACTGGATTTAACTAAGCTTGACAAAAACCTGACCGATGAAGAACGAAATGAGTGGCAGGCAATCTATGCCTCATATCGAGGACAATCGGTTATCTCCGGTGAGGTTGCAGGCGTTGATTTGCACGAATTCGACATAATTCCCAAGGGCAAAAGAAAACC
>JAGAUT010000018.1 GCA_017620655.1 Clostridia bacterium
ACGTCGGAGTACATCTGAATAAATCTTCTGTAGCAGTCCCAAGCCCATCTGGGGTTACCGGACTTTGCGCTCATTACTTCTACAACTTCTTCGTTAAGACCGAGGTTGAGGATTGTATCCATCATACCGGGCATGGAAGCACGAGCACCGGAACGAACGGAAACGAGAAGGGGATTTTCCTTATCGCCGAACTTCTTGCCGCAGATTTCTTCCATCTTGCCGATGTATTCCATGATTTCTGCCTGGATATCATCGTTGATCTTTCTGCCGTCTTCATAGTACTGTGTACAAGCTTCTGTTGTAACAGTAAAGCCCTGAGGAACGGGAAGACCGATCTTTGTCATTTCAGCGAGGTTAGCACCCTTACCGCCGAGAAGTTCACGCATGGAAGCGTCGCCTTCTTTAAAAAGGTAAACAAACTTTTTGCTCATAATTAAATGAACCTCCTGTTTTTTTAATTACAATTTTACTTATTTATAACTGTCGCACCTGATATTATACCACCTGTTTCCAAAATTTTCAACCAAATATTTAATATTTTTCATTATTTACAATGTGTTAAAAACTTCACATGTAAACAAAGTCAAAATAATCAAAATCCCCTGTATTTTGCCGCGAAAATGTGGCAACACTCATAATGAATTCAAGGTGAAGGGTGATTTGATGCAAGGCGGAAAAGTCGAAATATGCGGAGTAAACACATCAAAGCTGAAAGTGTTGTCGGCAAAAGAAAAGGAAGAGCTGTTGAAGAAGGCTCATGAAGGCGACGAAAAAGCAAGAGAAGAACTGATAGCAGGAAACTTAAAGCTTGTGTTGAGTGTAGTAGGTCGTTTTTCTTCAAGAGGCGAGAATCCCGACGATTTATTTCAGGTCGGGTGTATCGGTTTAATAAAGGCAATTGACCATTTTGATACAACACTTGGCGTACAGTTCTCCACCTATGCCGTGCCCATGATTATTGGAGAGCTTCGAAGATATCTTAGAGACTACAACTCAATCAGAGTGTCCCGTTCAGTAAGAGATTTGGCTTACAAGTCATTGAACGCCCGTCAGGAGTTATCAAGAACCTTAAATCGTGAGCCCACCATCGAGGAAATCGCAAAAGCGTTGGGTTCTACAAAGGAAGATGTAGCAGAGGCACTTGATGCGATAGTCGAACCCATATCCTTATACGAGCCGGTTTTTAACGAAAGCGGAGATTCGGTGTATGTTATGGACAAGGTTTGTGATGAGAGAAACACAGACGAAAGCTGGCTTCAGACGATAGCCATTTCCGAAGCGATTAACAAGCTATCCGACAGGGAAAAAAAGATTATAAACCTTCGTTTTTTCCAAGGTCGTACACAAATGGAGGTTGCAGAGGAAATACACATAAGTCAGGCTCAGGTGTCAAGGCTTGAAAAGGGTGCTCTTCTTAAGATACGCAAAGAAATATAGGAAGCCTCCCGATTGGGAGGCTTTTTTACCGTTTTATTTCACAAAGTTTTTTAAGTTCCTCGTGAGTCAGTCCATTTGAAGCAAGGATGCCCCTACTCGACTCATATGAAAGCTCATTTCCGAATAGGTCAGTGATTTTTCCGCCCGCTTCCTCAATTATGACAGCTCCTGCTGCATAATCCCATGGACGTAAAATTTCTTCATAGAAGCAGTCAAATTTTCCCATAGCGATATACGAAAGGTCCAAAGCTGCAGCACCCATTCTGCGTATATCGGTACAGTTGCGAAGAAGGTTTGCTATAACCACAAGACTCTTTTCCCTGAGGTCTTCGTCATAGGGTGATGTGCCGACAGAAACAAAGCTTTCTTTTACCGTTTTTTTATCCGAAACGTGAATTTGCTTTCCGTTATAATACGCACCTTTTCCCTTCTCCGCCCAGAACATTTCATCGGTAAAGGGATTATACACAACACCGAAAACGGATTTATTATTTTCGACAAGTGCAAGGGAAACAGCGCTCATATTGAGGTGATGTATAAGATTTGATGTGCCGTCAATGGGGTCAAGAATCCATATTTTTCCCGAAAAGTCAAGCTTACTTTTCTCCCCTTCTTCGCCCATAAACTGAACATCGGGGTACATTTCGGATAGTTTTCCTTGGATGTATGTCTGCACCGCAAGGTCAACACCTGTCACAAAGTCGGCGTAGCCTTTGGCAACAATTTCCGAGAGTTTTTCTTCGGAAAATACTATTTCTTTTGTAGACTTTACAAGGTCTATTACATTTTGGTAGGTCATTTTCCTGTCCTTTCATTTATAACAGTATACAAAAATCTTTCATATATCAAGCTGCTCGATACCAAACACATTTACATATTCAACAAAGCGTCTTAGCTCGCCCTTTTCAAAAACATCTCCGTCACGGTAAATAAGACCTATGGTACGGCTGAAGCCCGGTTCCAGTTTTACAACATCCACATCTTTTTCTTCACCCAGAGAAAGCCTCGGCAAAATAGATATTCCCAAGCCTTCCTTTACCATATATACAACAGAGCTGTCATCCTGAGAGTCAACATTTATCATATGCTCAAATTTGCTCTCATCAATATACTTTGCAATTTTACTGTCATTTGCTTTGATAAAAGGGTATTTATACAGCTCTTCTTTTGTGATGCTTTTGCCTGCCATGTTAAGCTTTTTCGGGAAAACCGCCTCATAGGGATCAGATGTAAACTCTGTCCAGCAGACGTTTTCTGCGTCAAACCTTTCTCCGAAAAACACATCGGCACTGCCCTCTTCAAAAGCAATTCTCATATTATCTGCAACAATGATATTTATATGTACATCGGGGTACTTTTCATTATAACCCTTGATTATCTTAGTCATTATATATTTTGAAAGGCTGGCATAGGTTGCAATATTCAGAACCTTTTTATTCTGTCTTACTTCAAGTGCAAGCTGTTTTGTCTTATTTTGCAGCTTCACCATTTTTCTGAGGTTCTCTACAATCTGCTCGCAGCCCTCTTCAACAGTAATGCCTGCATAAGACCTTTTTATGAATTTTACGCCCACATCGTTTTCTATTGTGTCGAGTATATGGGAAACTGCAGACGGAGTATACAAATACTCTCCTGCCGCCTTTGAAAGGCTGCCGAGGTCTATTGCTCTAATCAGAACCTCAATCTTATCTATATCCATAAAGCACCTCCGAAGGTGTTGAATTTTTTTCACACCCCTATTATAAACCAAGTATTCCAAAAAATCAACATCTATTATATACTGATTTGGCGGCAAAGGAGTGGATTTTTTTGACAAATGTAAATAAAACCATGTCTTACATCGGTTTGTTCTTCGTTGTGTTTGTATGGGGTTCGGCACCGCTATTCACTTTACAACTTTACAAATTTTATTCTCCGACAATCAGGGTATGCTTTTCGGAGCTTGTGCTTGTAGCCGCATACCTTTTTATGGCTCGAAAGCATCTGAAGGAATTTGACTTAAGCTACCTTAAAATCGGTATATCTACAGGAATTTTCATGACACTTGCAAACATCTGTCAAAAAATAGGTTTATTATATACTACGCCTGCAAAATATGCCTTTTTAGAAAATCTTTCCTGCATTACAGTACCCGTTATCATGTTCATACTCGCAAGAAAAAAGCCAAAATTTACCACAATTCTCGGATGTGTTGTTTGCTTATTCAGTACCTTTGTATTAAACGGTGCATCCTTTTCCGGCACAGCCTTTGGAGTCGGCGAAATACTGTGCGGTGTTGCAGGCTTACTGTATGGTTTCAACATTTCTCTTACAGGTTTGTATGCAAAGAAATTAAACACCGCATTATATCTTGCAACTCAGTCAGTAACAAGCTTTTTCGTGTCTTTGCTTTTTTCAATATTATTTAATTTCATTTCAATTCCGACGCAGGCAGGAGCAAGAATAATTGAGCCTATAGTTTTCTCCCTCATGCCTTCGCATATGCTGTTTGTAATTCTTCTGGCTCTGATAAGCTCAGCATTATGCTGGACAATCCGCACAAATGCCATGAAGCACATAGATGCAAGTATTGTTGCGGTAATAATGCCGTTTTCGGCGGCGGTCACAGGTATTCTTTCGGTTCTTGCCGGAACAGATACTTTCAGTCTAAATCTTGTACTCGGAATACTATTGGGACTGTTTGCAATCTTCCTGTCGAGCTTTGATGACATTTTCAAGAGGAGTGCCCAAACCGAAAATTCTTTGTTGAAGCTTAGAAAGTATTTCTTTAAAAAATATCTGCTTGTCACAAGAGGAATACGTTTCCGTTATTACAGACATCGCAGAAGCTTGCGTAAACAAGTTTTAATCCATTAATGGCAAAGCTCCCGACACAGACGTGTCGGGAGCTTGTTATATTATCTCAGCTATGTTCCTCAATCCGGTTTTTATACCAGTATGCAGAATCTTTTGGGATATGTTCTTGTGTTTCAAAAATGACACGCTATGCCGTTCCCCCTTTATCTTCCTATATCGTAAACCGTCATAATTTTGACTGCCTTTTTAAGTTGTTCTGCACCATATTCCGTCTTTGATGTTAAGATATAGGGCTTTCCGTCTGTCAAATCAAAGAAGTTGTCGGAAAGCACAAGATCAATACCGTCAAAGTCAATATATACTCCCTTTGCAAACACATTACTCGACACGCAAAACTCAACACCGCCGTCTATGTCACATATATCAACCTTGATTTCGGGTTTCTTAAATTCAAAGTGCTTTGCTTCGCAGAGAAGCTGGGTATTGCGTGTTACAAACTTTCCATTCTTATCGTAAAGATCGGCATACAGGAATGTATTGTACTTATCAGTCATATCGACACTTATTGTAAGCACATCCTTTGATACAAGGCTGTCTACAGATATTTTTTCGATATATTCTTGTTTTACCGCAAGGTCGGAGGTGGCAACATAAAGTCTTACTTCACCCTCAAAATCTTTCATTGTCTCGTTGGAAATATTGACAGAGAGCTTTTCACCTTCAAGGAAAAGTCCCATTTCGACGGGTGCATAGAACTTCTTTGCCGCATAATGAAGTGCTTTATAGCGAAGGTTACTGTCCACACTCGACCAAGATGCCACAGGCCAGCAATCGTTAAACTGCCAATAAAGCGAGCCCATACAATAGCCGCGATTACGCCTGAAATGCTCAACGCCGTACTTTATGGCATCTGCCTGAAGAAGCTGGGAGGCATATACAAGTGTTTCAAAACTGAGAGGATAAAGGTAATTATCTGCAAGATACATAAGTATCTTTCTGTTTCCCGCCTTACACTTCTGGTGGTTTTCAACCACTCTTGAGAATGCGTTAAGTTCGTCTTCGGGGCAAACCTCACGAAGAGTCTTAATTGACGGGAATGCTTCAAAGCCGTATTCCGAGCAGAAGCGGAATTTATGATTTCTGTAATCGGTAAAAGGAATTCCGCCGTGCCAGACCCTCCAGTAATGAACATCCCCACGGGTTTCACAATCGGGATCATCAAATCCGCCGCCTGATGATGGGCTTGCAGGCCAATAGAATGTATCGGGACAAAGCTCGTCGCAGATTTCGGGGAAAATTCGTTCGTAAAGTTCAATATAATCTTGCTTTATGTGCTCAGTTGTTCCGACACTCCAGTGAATTACACCCGTTTCCATTTCGTTGTTGCCGCAAAGGAGTGAAAGGGACGGGTGGTTTCTAAGACGTTTTACGTTATATTCAGCCTCGGCAATATATTCTTTAGTCGATGCCTTTGTCAGCCACACCTGAACGCAAGCAAGCATAAAGTCCTGCCACACCATAATACCGTACTTATCGCAGATATCATAAAACTCGTCCTCGGGATAGTAACCGCCGCCCCAAACTCTGAGGGTATTGAAGTTGGCATCAATGGCGGTTTTGATAAGATCTTCGGTTCTTTGGGGATTGATACGTGAGAGAAGATTATCCTGAGGGATATAGTTTGCACCCATTGAGAAGATTTTAACACCGTTTATAACAAAGCAGAATTCACTGCCCGTGGCATCTTTCTGTGTGCTGACGGTAAGTGTACGCAGACCTATATTCTGAGTGTTGGTATCTAAAGTTTTGCCGTTATTTTCCATTCTGACAGTGAGTTCATAGAGATACTGTTCGCCGTATCCCCTTACCCACCAGAGCTTTGGATTATCAATCTTGATTTTACCCTTACCGCCGACAAGTTTTACTTCTTTGCCGTCGATGGATGCTATAAGGTCATATCCCTTATTATGCTTTGTTTCAACGGAAATTTCAAGGGTAACTTCTCCGTTCTTATGGAACTGGCGGACATACACATTATCAATCTTATCGCCGTCATAAGCATCAAGGACAACAGGGCGGAAAATACCCATATCGGGAAGGGTTGGACCCCAATCCCAGCCTGACATATAGAATGCTTTTCTGAGGTGGCAAGCTCCCGGAATTGTATCGCCGTTTGTCCACAGCCAATGCTTGTTATTCATCTTTTCAAAGTGTTTTGTAGGTGATGAAAAATCAAGTTCTAAAGTGTTCTTACCAAGTTTAAGCAAGCTCTTAACATCATATGTATAAGCTCTATGCATATTCATGACATTGTCAACAAGATTCCCGTTAAGGGTGATTTCGCAGATTGTATCAAGACCGAGGAAAGTCAGTTCAAGATACTCTTTTGCGAGTGTACTTTCATCAACATCAAATTCACACGCGAACCTGCAATCCTTGCCTGAAAGGTGCTGATATTCCCTCTCGTTGAGTCCGTAAAAGGGGTTATCTATGATTTTATGGTCAAGAAGAACGCTGTACATACTGCAGGGTGCAGTACATTCAAGTTTTTTGTGTTCTTCATATGTCATTTTCCAGTTTGTAAGTTTCATTATTAATTCCTCACTTTCTGTATGATTCTAATTTACCACCACAAAAGAATAGTTTCAAGTCTTTTTTTGCTGATTATACGACTTTTTTTGCATAAAAATCCCGATGTCTGCGCATCGGGAATAAGCGTTATTTATCTTTTGACGTGCTGGGAAATGAGATTGTAGTCATTGGTGAGAATTGTATCAATGCCCATATCCAAAAATTCTTTTGTTTCATTCGGGTCATCCGACCAGAAAACATTACAGATAATGCCGTTTGCGTGAGCCTTATCAATCATTTCTTTATTGAAATAGGGTTTGAAAAGCTGTACCTTCTGACATCCGAGCCCGATTGCCCTGTCAACTATCGCCCACGGTCTTCCGTTGAGGTGACCTACACATATCGAAATATCGGGGGCATATGCCTTAAACTGCTTTATGAGGCAGTCGGTTTCAAGCATGAGGTATACATGCTTTTCACAGTCATATTTTCTGATAAGAGAAATTATCTTTTTCATCATATCCTCAGGATACGGCTCACCAACGTAATTCAACGGCTTCACATGAATATTCATAATGACGTGACAGGAAAACTTTTTCAGTATATCTTCAAATTTAAGAACAGAAAGTCCCACGAATTTGGGACCGAATTTCTTACCAAAGTCGAGTTTTTCAAGCTCACTCATGGTTTTATCGGTTATAAGTCCCTCACCCGTACTTACTCTTCCAAGGTCTCTGTCATGGCAGGACACAATTTCGCCGTCTGCCGTCGGCCATATATCAAATTCAATTTCCTCAGCGCCCATAGCTATTGCCGCACCGAAGGCAGGCATACTGTTTTCGGGTGCGATTGTATTAAAACCTCTGTGGGCACAGACTCTTGGGTATCTGAGGGTTTTATCGTCATTGATAATTGCACTTCCTGCCGGTCTGTACTGCCAAGGCTTTCGTCCAAATTCAATGTATTCATAATGAGCAGCATCGGGGTTGCCAAAACCGGCAGGTTTATAGCATTTATCATTGGGGTCAAATTCTACAGTTTCCATGCCGAATCTGCCCTTCATGTTGCAAAGTACCTTACCGTAAGGAGATACCACCATGCTTGCACCGCAGATATCAGAGTTTTCATCAAAGCTTACGGAAGAACGGACAACGTATGCATTTGTGTTATACGCCAAAAATCTGCACATGGTTTCTATTGCATCATGGCTGTCGCTTCTCTGCAAAGAACAGCCTATGATTATATCCACATTATTTCTTGCAATATTTGCATAGGCTTCGTAGAAATAGAAGTCGTAGCAGGTAAGAAAACCGTATCTCAGTCCGTCAATTTCAAGAATATAGGGTTCGGAATACTCAAAGGTATAGTCTGAGTCAAGTTCAAGCGTATTAAGTTCAAGGGGCGGCAGGTGCTTTTTGAAGTATTTTCCGATTACTTCACCCTTTTGATTATAGACATAGGTTGTATTTCTGTAGTTTCCGTTTATCTCAAAAAGTGCATTGACAAAAACAAGCGCATTACATCTTCTTGCGGTTTCCGAACACTTGTCAAGCAGAGTGTTTATGTACTTTTTATGATAAAAAAGCGTTTCTTCTCTGTCGCTTGTTGCACAGGGTACGTCGCTGTATTCGGGAAGAACAATTATATCTACCGAATCGTCGCAGTTATCGAGGCAGTTCATTTTGTATTTGAAGTACTCATCCGAAAATGAAACGTCCCTTGAATAGGGCGGTTGTATAATACAGGCTTTCATTTACGTCACTCCTTTGTCTGTAATTCTATCACAGCAAACAAAACAATTCAAGTACCGAAAACAAAAAAATTCCCGACACTTTCGTATCGGGAAAATATTGTTTTGCACCATTTTTTTCGGATCATGAAATTACACCGGTAAGCCTGTAAGAGTAACCTCTGCCGAAGCAGTTGCATCCGTACTTTTCACACTCAAAGTTTCAGACACTTTATGTATAATGTCGGAAATCCTCTTTGAACACACCTCAATACCAGCCTCTGACAAGTGAATATTATCGTCCTGTCTTATGTATTTATCTACATCCTTTGACAGCAATCCATACAAATCATTTATAATAACACCCTTTTTCTCAAGCAAGGGAACAATCAGGTTATTATATCTTTCTATGACCGAATTTTTGTTATACTCATTTCTTTCGGTAACGGGCGTTGTTGTGGCAAAAATAACCTTGTCATAGTGTGCTATTAAAATGTCCGCAATGCGAAGCATATTTTCGACATATTCTTCTTCGCTTGTAAAAGCTCCGTCTCCGAACAAATCGCAGATGTCCCAGAGTCCGTTATTCCAATGAACTATTCTTGTGCCTTCCATTTCCGGTTTCCAGTCAAAAAGACCTCTCAGCGTATACTTTGCAAAACGGCAGTTATCATTAGGCTGATATACCTCAAATTCATCACCCAGAAGCTCAGGCACCAATGTACCGTAGCCCAAGGCTCTTATGGAATCGCCGAGTAATGTTACCTTTATCATCTTAATCTCCCCTTTGTCTGCCATTATATCACATCGGTTTCAGCATTTCAAGTACCGAAAACAAAAATTCCCGACACTTTCGTGTCGGGAAAATCAAGTCAATTATTAAATCAACCAATTTCAGGAAGTGATGCAGCCGCAACAGACTGACCAACTCTTCTTGAGTTTTCATCGGGGATATGAAGCTGAATCTTCTTTGCAAGTTCGGGGAATTCCTTGTCGAGAACTTCCTGTGCGCGGTTAAGAAGAATCTGTCCGCCTTCACCGGATGTAACTCTACCCATGATAAGAACGTGCTTGATATCATAGAATTCTGTGTAGAATGCAATAGCATAGCCGAAGTATGCACCGATTGTGTCATAGATATCAGCGGCTCTCTGGTCGCCTTCTGCCATGAGCTTCTGTACAACCTTAAGCTTTTCAGCAGGAGAAAGGTTTTCATCAAGTTCGATACCTGCAAAAGGAGCAAGCTTGATTACGCCGTCCTGAGAGAAATACTTAACGCCGCAGCCGTAGTCGCCGGACCATTCGTCAACCATTGCATTCTTGCATGCATCAACGGGAACGAAAGCAAGCTCATTGAGCCAGCCTGTGATGTTTCCGTCGGGGTCAACATAACCGCCTGCTTCGGATGTACCCATTGCTACGCCGAGAACTGCGTTATCGTCAAGGTCCATAGCACCTGCGAGAGCTGTAACGTCACCGTCGTTTGCAACTTCAATCGGGATATTTTCGCCGATTTCCTTTGCAACATCGAGGTACATATTCTTAACCTTCTTGTCGAAGTCTTCATCGCTAACCTTAAGGAAGAGAGAAGCAACCATGATTCTGTTGTCTACATAAACACCTGCAGAGGAAACACCGATAGCATCAACTCTGGGCATCTTGGAAGCTGCTGTCTTCATAGCTTCGAGGATTCCCTGGTAGTGATATTCGGGGTCGGAGTTTGTCTTGGGGAACCAAACAACTTCTTCGGAATAAACGGATTCGCCGTTAACAACAGCACTTACCTTTCTGTCGCTTCCGCCTGCGTCAAAACCGATTCTGCATCCGTCAAGGTGTCTGCCGATAGGAGCTGCTGCAGATTTATCTTCGGGAGCGTCTGCGAGTGCAACGGATTCAACTTCAAACTTTGTTTCGTATACTCTTTCCATGAACTTTACGTCGAAGTCTCTCGAGCCGCCGTAAGAGAAAGCTTCCTTAATCTTAGCACCGATTGTTTCGCTGCCTGCGATAACAACCTTATAACCGCCTGCAACCCAGAGAAGAGCCTTTGTCATTCTTTCAACGAAATCGAAGTTTTCTTCATCGTGGCCTGTGCCGTCCTTATAAACTCTTGTCTTGTAAGTAACTGTGTAACCCTTATTTCTCTGAATAGCGATTACTAAATCCTGTCCGTCGTCCTTTGTAGCTTCTCTCATTTCTCTGCATACGAGACTGAGGGGGGCAAACTGAGGATCGAGCTTTGCATTAACCTTAAGCTTCATATCTTACATCTCCTTTGATAATTGTTTTTAATACATTAAATTCATTGTCCGTGATGATGATGTCGGCATCCTTACCTACATCGAGTGAGCCCTTCTTATCCTGGATACCGAGAGTTGTAGCAGGGTTAAGAGATGCACCGTTTACACATTCGTTAAGAGGAATGTTGGAGTTTGTATAAACATTCCATACGCCCTTATTGAGCTTGAGTACGCTTCCTGCAACTGTTCCGTCTTCAAGGCGGCAAACGATATCTCTGTAGATAATCTTCTGACCGCCGAGTGTATACTCACCGTAAGGAAGTCCGCCTGCGGGAAGACAGTCTGTCACAAAGATAAGCTTTCTGCCCTTAAGCTTGAAGAGCATATCATAGAATGCAGGGAATACATGGAATGTATCAACGATAAGTTCGATACTTGCGTCAGAGTTGAGACCTGCTGTAACAACACCGGGAGCTCTGTGTGCCATGGGAGTCATTGCATTGAAGAAGTGTGTAAGATGCTTGACACCTGCTGCAGTTGCCTTCATTGCTGTATCATAATCTGCAGATGTGTGACCCATGGAGATAACAACGTCTGTATCTCTTACAATTTCTCTGATTGCTGCGAAGTCTTCTGTATCTTCTTCGGGAGCAAGTGTGATAGTTCTGATTACGTCAGAATATTCCTTTACAAACTTTGCATCGGGCTTTAAGATATATTCAAGTGGCTGTGCACCCTTCTTAGAGGGGCTGATAAAGGGACCTTCTGCGTGTGCACCGAGAACGACGGAACCCTTCCAGGTCTTGCTCTTTTCCATACAAGCTCTTACTGATTCGAGAGCTTTCTTAATTGTATCCATGCTCTCTGTCATTGTTGTGGGAAGGAATGCTGTAACACCGTTCTGAACGATACCCTCAGCAATTACTCTGATGCTTTCTTCTTCGCCGTCGCAAACGTCTTTTCCAAGATATCCGTGGATATGCATTTCGATAAGACCGGGAGCTACATAGCCGCCTTTAGCATCTATAACTTCTGCACCTTCGGGAATCTGGTCGGCTTTTACTACGCCTTCGATTACGTCAGAATAAAGAAGCACGCCGTCTTCAACTATTCTGTCCTTCAAGATGATTTTACCATTGATTATAGCTTTCATCTTTTTTCCTCCTGTATATGATATTTTCTTAAATAATTTTAACATTATTTTGGAGCTAAAATTTGCTCAAGTTAATTATAACACAATGCGAAATTATATGCAACAACTATTTGAAAAAAACTAAAATTTTAATAAAAAAACACAGTCTGCAATATGCTTAAAAATATTGTCCTTTCATTGACAAAGAATTCGGTGTGTGGTAAAATTATAGGGAACTTTTAAAGACGCACTTCGTCTAATTTATTGCAGGTGAAAAACATGAAGATATTACATACCGGAGATATACATCTCGACTCCCCTTTTACATCAATAAACCCTATAGAAGCAGAAAAGAGAAGAACGGCTCTGAGAAGCGCCTTCTCCTCAATGATTCTTTATGCAAAGACAGAAAAAATCGACCTGTTCCTCATTTGCGGTGACCTTTTTGACGACGAATGTGTGACCAAGGACACCTGTCTTACCCTCTGCAAGGAAATGGCATCGGTTCCCGAGTGTTCCTTTATCATCACTCCCGGCAACCACGACCCCTACAGGGAAAACTCGCCCTACAACCTTGTCACCTTCCCCGAAAATGTTTATATTTTCAAATCACAGGAAATAACAAAGGTTGAGCTTGGCGACAGCGGCGTATGCATATGGGGTTCCGCATATTTTGCAGACAGCAAGCAAGGTTTCAAGTCTCCCCTTATAGACAAATCAAAGGTAAACATTCTCATGCATCACGGCGACCTTGATGTTGCTTCGTCCCCCTACTGCCCCATTTCTACACATCAGATTGAGGACAGCGGTTTTGATTATGTTGCCCTCGGCCACATCCACAAGGGTACCGAAATCAAAAAGGCAGGCGACACTTCCTATGCCTACTGCGGCTGCATAGAAGGCAGAGATTTCGGCGAATGCGGATACAAGGGTGCAATTGTGGGAGAAATCGAAAAGGGAAATGTAAATCTTCACCATGTACGTTTTTCATCAAAGAGGTATGAAATCGTTTCTCACGATGTGACAGGCTGCTCATCCTTTTCCGACTGCATGGCAGATATCATCGAAAAATGTTCTTCCTTTGGCGAGGATACGCTTTTAAGAGTAGAGCTTACAGGCGTCGTATCCGAAAGTTTTTCCCCCGACACAGACTCTCTGAGACAGATTTTGTCAAAGCCTTCATATCTTGAAATAAAGGACAGGACCCTCGCCCTTCTAAACATGAAGAACCTCAAAGAAGACAAAACCCTTGCCGGCGAATTCTACAGAGCTCTCGAAGAAAAGCTATTCTCACAGGATGAGGAGGAAAAGAGAATCGCATCCGAAGCACTCAAATACGGGCTTCGTGCAATCTACGGCCTTGAAATCAAGGCATAAAAGAAAGGGAATTCAATGAAAAAAGCACGTTTAATCTTTATATTTTGCATGCTGTGTACACTCCTTTGCTTATCAGGTTTTGCAAAGACGCACAAAACCGACATTGCAACAATTGACACAATTGAATATACGCTCGAAGAAGACGACAGGCTTTCGGCGGAATTATATGCCGAGGAAGACGGTCTTTACAATGTAAAGCTGACTTCGCTCTCCACTACCGGAAGATTTCCTGCCGCAATTTCTGTGGGAGTTTATCAAAAGGGCAAGGAAATCTACCTTCTCAAAACAGGAAAGTTCCAAAATGTTGACGAGGAATTCGGTATCGAAAGATATGAATTCACGGTAGGTCTTACCGAAGGTGAATACAGGCTTGAGATTGAAAATCTCACAAAATTTTCCGACGTTTCCTTCAGGCTTGAAACGACTTTCACAGAAGAAGAGAACATAGAAACAATCGGGAACCACTCCTTTGAAGCTGCTACGGAAATGTCCCTTAACGAAAAGTATTTCGGCGGAGTTGTCATGACAGACGACACAGACTTTTACCGTTTTGAAATGCCATATGACGGTTATGCATACATACAGATGTATTCACCCATGGCAAAGCTTTTCACCCTGTATGACGGTGCAAAGCACGAAATCGGCTCAATCGGAATAGAAATAGACGAGGCTGACAAGGTTTACGAATTGAAGTCAGGGCTCGCCAAAGGCACTTACTACATTTCGGTAAATCCCGACGAAAATTACTCCTCCCCCCTCTACTCCCTTGAAATCGAAGTTATGGAGGGCGACGGATTTGAAAAGGAATACAACAATCAAAAGGAGTTTGCAACACCTGTTGTATCAGGGAAGGAATATATAGGAAATCTTTTCGGCACAGAGGATGAGGATGTATTTTCCTTCACCCTTACGGAAGACGGCTCGGTCACGGTGGATTTCACCGACACGGTGACTTCCAAAGACGGACACTACAGCATTTATATTGATGACGGAAAGCATGTAATATATTCATCCGATGAATGCGGAAGAGAAACTGTTCCTTTGAATCTCGGAAAAGGCACATATTACATAACCGTTTCGGGTCTCGGTTATTCGAGATTTACCTCTATGGCATACAAGTTGAAAGTCACAGGCGACATTCAGATTGCAATCTGTCCACCTGAAGAAGATGCCGGCACAGAGGAAAATGAGCCTGTAAAAGAGGAGGTTGCTCCCTTTGACGATGTAAAGGAATCCGACTGGTATTACGGTGAGCTTCTTCAGGCAAAAAAAGAAGGACTTATTGAAGGTATAGGTGAAAACAAGTATAATCCAAGAGGAAACGTAACGGTTGCCGAGGTTATCACAATGGCTGTCAGAATACGAAACAGCAAGGGCGGTGTCAACACGGAAATCACAACTTCTCCCGTAGGCAAGTGGTACAATTCCTATATTACATTTGCAGTAAACAGCGGAATAATTAACAGAGACGATTTTGACAGTTTTGAAAGAAATGCCACCCGTGCAGAAGTTGCTTACATTTTTTCAAATCTTTTTGATGACGTTGAAACAGAGAAGAACACAATCATCCCCGACGTTGACGAAAATACAGAATACTGCGACAGTATTCACAAATTATACGCCCTCGGAATTCTCAAGGGCGATGACGAAAACGGCACCTTCTACCCCGAAAGAAATCTTTCTCGTGCAGAAGCAGCAATAATTCTTCTAAGAGTGCACAATTCATAACAAACAAAAAGCCGACAGCAAATGCCGAGTGTTCTTAAGGACACTAAGTAGAAATACGGGCATTGCGAGGTAAGAAGATGAGGAAAACTCAGTAAAATGGGTTTTCCTCTTTTCTTTTTTTATCCGTACATTCGTCAAAGTAAAAGCCTTCTGATAAAAT
>JAGAUT010000019.1 GCA_017620655.1 Clostridia bacterium
AATTTCTCGGATTCTAACAAATGGTGTGGTGCAAGCAATGGGAAACTGTGAATGAACAAGGGGGCAAAATTAACCTCGCCCATAATATTCTGTACCATCAAATAAGAACGGCTATCCAAGCGGCGAAATACGCGCCATTTTCATCGGAGGGAGCTTGATTTTCACCGTATGCTCCAAAACAAGCCGTTATGATAGGATAGCATTCTGCAGGCACCGTACAGCATAGGTTGCAAACCTTGTGCCGCATTCGGCTCTGAAGGAATCCACCGCCTTTATGAGTCCCATGGTTCCGACAGAAATTATGTCATCGGCATCCGACGGTGAAACCGAATATTTTTTAGCTATATGTGCAACCAGTCTCAGGTTTCTCTCTATAAGCACTTCCCTTGCCTTTTTATCTCCCTTTGACATTCTTTCAAAGTACTCGGTTTCTTCTTTTTTTGTAAGTGGTTTGGGAAACGACGCCGTGCTTCCCGATACCCGCAGAAACAGAAAATAAAATCCCGAAATCAAAAACGAAAGCATAAAAGACCATCCTTTACAATTTATAGAACATTCTATGCACGACGGCTTGTATATCTTTCACGTTTTGTAATAAAATCTCTTTTTTCATCCTATGCTTTATCGGGTGATTATAATGATTATAACTGTAAAATCAGGTGATACGCTGTATTCAATATCAAAAGAGTACGGCGTTCCCATCTCAAAGCTTTCTTCGGACAACGGCATTGCCGATGGCATACTTGTTATCGGGCAGAGTCTGATTATTGCCATTCCCGAAAATGCGTTTACAACCTACTCTCAGACAACGGCAGATGCTGTATCACTGCAGAATAATATCAGCAAAACAGAACTGTTCAGGAACAACTTTATTCTGTCGGGCAAGGAAGAAATACCCCCTCAGACCTTCATAGCAATCTCATACAAAGATGCGCCGACAGAGCAAAAAATCATAGGGGGTTATGCCTATGACTTTATCGGTACAAACAGGCTTTTATCCGTAATCAATTACCTTACTTATATAATGCCGTTTACCTACGGTTTCACGTCCGAAGGAAGTCTTGTTCCTCCCGACGACGTGTACATCATTACTGCTGCAAACAATGCAGATGTCGGTGTTCTTATGCACATTTCAACCCTGACGCAGGAAGGATACTTCGACAACACCCTGCCTTCCCTGATATTTGAAAATGAAACGGCAAAGAAAAATCTTATTGACAGCATCATACTTAATGTAATTGAAAAAGGATATGATGGTGTTGATATTGATTTTGAGTATCTTACCTTTGCCCAAAAGGATTTATATGCAGATTTTTCTCTTGAGCTTTCGCAAAGACTTCATGAAATAGGTAAAATACTTGTAATCGCCGTACCACCCAAAACAAGTGATGAGCAAAAGGGGCTTCTTGTTGAAGGGATTGACTACGAGGCACTTGGAAAAGCTGCGGATTACGTTCTTGTGATGGCTTATGAGTACGGTTACAAATTCGGACCTGCCATGGCAATTGCGCCTGTCAATCAGGTGCAAAGAGTTCTTGACTATGCCGTAACGAAAATTCCAAACACAAAACTGCTTCTCGGCATTTCAAATTACGGCTATGACTGGACTCTGCCATTTATCAGAGGCGAATCGGATGCACCGAGCATATCAACGACAGAAGCCATAGCGCTTGCCAAAAAGTACGGTTCGGAAATAATGTTTGACGAAACATCTAAAGCGCCGTTTTTCTTTTACACGGACGATGACGCGAATGCTCACGAGGTGTGGTTTGAGGATGCGAGAAGCTTTGAAGCAAAAATGAACTTGATAAAAGAATACAATCTTGCCGGCGGTTTTATATGGGATCTGATGAGGGAAAACCCTCAAGGGTATGTGACAATCAACAGTCTTGTAGAAATTGACTGAAAATATGTACTTTTTTACCTTGATTATTTTATCGACATGTGGTAATATATAGAAAACGAGTATTTCGGGAGGCAAAAATAATGAATTTTCTTCCTCAGAGACAAGTTCACCTTGACTTTCATACAACCGAATCCATTGACGGCATCGGCTCAAGATTTGATAAAAAGCAGTTTCAGAGCTGTCTGAAAAAGGGTCATGTAAATTCCGTTACGGTTTTTGCAAAATGCCATCACGGCTGGGCATACTTTCCCAGTGAAACAAACGAAATGCACCCCGGTCTTCACGGCTTTGATTTACTTTCCGCACAGCTTGAAGCATGCGAGGAAATCGGTGTTCAGGCACCCATATACATTTCTGCAGGCTTTGACCAGAAATATCTGGTTGAGCATCCCGAAGATCTTCTTGTATGGCCCTGGGACGCACCTGCACTTGAAATCGGCGTTGAAGAAGACGGTCACAAATACATTGCCGACAAACCGGGCTTTCGTGTAATTTGCTTCAACACACCTTATCTTGAAGTTCTCAAAAAGCAGGTTGAAGAGGTTGTACGCAAGTTCAATCCCATCGGCATATTCCTTGATATTGTAGGACCGAGACTTTGCTTCTGTAAGAATTGCAGAAGAGATGTCATTGCAATGGGTCTTGACCCCGAAGTACCCGAAAACTACTGGCCTGTTGCCGATGCGGTATACAAGAAATATTATACAACTATCAATGAGGCTGCCCGTGCGATAAAGCCTGATGTAAGAATTTTCCACAACGGCGGTCACATTGCCTGCGGTCAGAGAGAAAGAGCACATGCCAATACCCACCTTGAACTCGAAAGCCTGCCAACAGGCGGCTGGGGTTACGACCACTTCCCCAAGAGTGCAAAGTATGTAAAGAACCTTGGCATGGACTATCTTGGCATGACAGGCAAGTTCCATAGCACCTGGGGCGAATTCGGCGGATTCAAGCATCCCAATGCATTGAAATACGAGGTTGCACTCAGCCTTGCCAACGGTGCAAAGTGTTCCATCGGCGACCAGATGCACCCCTACGGTTTCCTTGACGATGCTACATACGAGCTTATCGGTGCAGCATATGCAGAGGCTGAAAAGGTTGAAGAATACTGCTACGATATTGATGTTGTTGCTCAGATAGGTATACTCGAAAAGGAAGGTTTTGTAAGAACCAATTCTCAGGGCACTCAATGCGATACCGGTGCAAACAGAATGATGCTTGAAGGCAAGTATCTTTACGAAAACATCGATACCGAATGTGATTTTTCAAAGTATAAGTTGATTATTCTCCCTGACTCGGTAAAGGCTGAAGGAGAACTTAAAGCAAAGCTTCAAGACTTTGTTAAAAACGGAGGCAAGGTGCTTTGTACCGGTTATGCAGGTACTGATGAAAACAATGAATTTGCTTTTGACCTTGGTGTTAAATTCATTGGCAAGAGTGATGTCAATCCCTCTTACTACAGACCCGATTATGAGGCGGTGGGACTTTCATCTACAAAATATGTTATGTTCTCAAACAAATACGATGTAGAGCTTACAGACGGCAAGGTAATGGGCTATGTGAGAAACTCCTTCTTTAACAGAGAACCACAGCATTTCTGCTCTCACAAGCACACGCCCTTCACCATGGAAGATGCATTCCCCGGTGTTGTTCTCGGCAAGGATGGCGGTTACATAGCCTGGGAAATATTCTCTGAATATGCAGATGTTGGAAGCATTATTCTCAAGGATACTGTTATAAGAGTTATTGACGAAATTCTCGGTGACGACAAGATCATTAAGACCAATCTTCCTGCGGGTGCAGTTGTAACTCTCAACGAGCAGAAGGCTGAAGAAAGATTTGTACTTCACTCACTTTATGCTGCTCCGGTAGTGCGCGGCAAGAGTACACAGATTATCGAAGACCTTGTACCTCTTCACAACAGCGAGTTTGAAATCAAGATCAGCAAGAAGATTAAAAAGGTTAAGCTTGTTCCTCAGAACAAGGCAATAAAGTTCAAACAGAAGAACGGTATCGTTTCATTTAAAATTGACGAGTTTTCCTGCAGTCAGATTGTTGTACTTGAATATTAAAGATAAGAAAAGCACCCGCTCGGGTGCTTTTCTTAATACATATTATTGGCGCTCATATAGTCATAAATCATTTTGCCGTGGGTCTGCTCCTGCTTCTGGATGGAATTGAGATAGTTTCTTGCGTTCTCATCCGTAAACTCAAAGATGCATGTATCATAGAGCTTTGAAACTTCCTTTTCGCCGGAGAGAACATCTGTACAAAGGTAGCAGTCTTCCTTTTTATCGGGAGTTTCGCTTGTATGGAATGCCGTAAATGTGGGTAGTGTCTGGCTGCCGCCCTGCGTCTGAGGAACTGTTCCTGTTTCGAGCTGGCAGAGACCGTTTAAATGATTATTCTCATGCTGTGCAAGGTCGGTAAACAGATTTTTAAGCTGAGGGTCCTTTGCACAAGCGGCGTGCTTTGTATACTTATCTATACAAAGCTGTTCCTGATCCTTTAGGTCCTTTAAAAGACTCATTTCCTTTTGTGTTAATGTCATAAAAATCACCTCGGCAGTATTATTTGCCGAGGCTTTATATTTTATACACTATCTGAGCTCTATATTTTCGTCATCGGTTCCCTTTTCGATCTTACGGATAATTACATCATAGCTATAAGAAGGATTCACCTGAATTGTGACCCTCTCGCCGATTTTTCTGCCGAGAAGAGCCTTACCCGCAGGCGATTCATTACTGATTCTGTTATCAAAGATTTCTGCACGCATGGTGGTGACAATCATGTATTCTTCTTCGCAGTCGTCTTCTTCAACGTAGACTGTGACCTTGTCAAAAAGTCCCACGGTATTTTCGTCGCCTTCCACCTTAACAATTACGGCAGTGTTTATCATATTTGTGAGAAAACGGATACGGCGTTCATTTGCGTTCTTTTCCTGCTTTGCAATTTTGTATTCTGCGTTTTCCGAAAGATCGCCGAAGGCACGTGTTCTGACTACTTCTTTGAGTAGTTCGGGGCGGAGTACACAGGTGCGGTACTCGATTTCTTCCTTCATTTTCTTAATGTCAACTTCTGTAAGTTCGTTGTGCATTTGTATTTCCTCCGATTCATGAAGCTGTGATACATATATATTATACTGAAGGCATCACTTTTTGTCAACAAACGGCCTTGTGTCCTATTGACATTTCCGTCAAAAGTGATATTATATTGTTTGGTAATTTTGAGAAGTAAAGGAAGTGAGTTTTTGAAAAGCATCATAAGGTTTGCAAAACGAAATACCGTTTTCGTCATCGCACTTTTTGCCATGGTTATAACCATGTTTTTTGTCCCTGTAGACAGGGAATATCTCAGCTATTTTGATTTCAAAACTCTAACCTGTCTTTTCTGTGTTCTTGCGGTTGTATGCGCCCTTAAGAATGTCAACTTCTTTTATATACTGGCAAAGAAAATTGTAAGAAAATTCGGTAACCTGCGCATGTGCGTCATTGCCCTTGTATACATAACCTTTATCGGTTCAATGCTTATTGCCAACGACATGGCGCTTCTCACATTTCTTCCTCTCGGTTATTTTGTTCTTGATACCACAGGCAAAAAAGAGTATATGGCATTTACATTTATCATGCAGAATATTGCGGCAAACCTCGGTGGAATGTTAACACCCTTCGGCAATCCTCAGAATTTGTATCTATACACAAAGTTTAATATACCAACGCTTGAGTTTATGCAGATAATGCTGTTGCCATTTGTGATTTCTATAGCAATGATAACGGTTTGCTGTATTATATTTGTAAAACCCGAAAAGCTTGAGATTAATGATGATAAAGATGGTTTCGAGCCTAAGAGAACGGCACTTTATCTTGTGCTTTTTGTACTCTCAATAGCAATAGTATTCAGAGGAATTCCTTACCCGATTGGTCTTATAGTGATTCCTGCGGTGCTGATTTTTGCCGACAGAAAAGCACTTAAAATGGTGGACTATCCGCTTCTCGGAACCTTTGCGGCGTTCTTTGTTTTTTCAAGCAATATGGCAAGAATTGAGCCTGTAAGACAACTGCTTTCGGGGCTTCTTGATAAGAGTACCCTTGTATTTTCAACCATTTCCTGTCAGTTTATCAGCAATGTTCCCTCGGCAATACTTCTTTCGCAGTTTACCGATAACTACAAGGAACTGCTTGTCGGTGTAAACATAGGCGGTACGGGTACATTCATTGCATCTCTGGCAAGTCTGATTACACTTCGTGAATATATGCTTCGAGATTTTGGCGGTATAAAAAGATACTCTAAAATGTTCTGTGCTTTTAACTTCGCTTTTCTTGCAATACTCCTTGTGACAATGTATTTTGTTGTATAAATTCTGAGCACCCTTCCGGGTGCTCTTTTTAGTATTATAAAAGCAGCTGTTTCAAAGCATCTATGTCCCTTTCCGAAAGCATGTTTTCACACATGTGCGTTTCAAATGCTTTTTTCAGAGACAAGGCATCAATTTCAACCTTTTTTCCTTCAAGTTTATTATGCAAAGCTTTCGCAATAAGGTCATCACAATACAATTTGTTGAATTTCTTGTTTTCACAATAGCTTCCATACAAGGCATTGCAGAATTCCTCAATGCAATAATCCTCTACCGCCGGAAGTTTCTTTTTCTTTATTTCAACATACATTGATGATACAGTGTGATACATTCTTTCGCAAAAAGCGTCTGTCTTATTGATGCTTTTATCAAGAGTGAGAATCAATTTCTCATACAGAATTCTCAATCCTGATTTTTCGACACACAAAACGTAGTAACATATCAATGTTTCCATCAAAATCTGAAGTGAATGATTTGTTGTGTTTTTGTTTTTCAGAATGTGCTTGTAAAGTTCCTTTTCTACAAGTAATTCATACGAAAAATCTGACAAAGGGTAATCAGGCGAAAGCACCGTAAGAACGACTCTCAAAGGATTTTCAGTTTGTTTTAAGTAATTTACAATATCGTCGGTATACCTCTCGGCTCCCCTTTTTGTTCCTCCGTCAAATCCTCTGGAAAGATAACGTTTATTATCCTGAAGTCGTTTTTCAAAAGCATCATCATAAGTGCTGTCGAAAATGCTTATTTCCAAGGTTTCCTTTGAATACGTATCGGTAAAGTTTTCAAAGCCGTTCATCATTCTTGCAAAGTGGGCATTGATGCTAAGAAGCGTCATTTTTCTGTCGCTCATCTTTTCTTCATGAAGCTGCTTTAACAGCGGATTTAAATGTGAAACATCATTTTCATTGCACAGACTAAGCCATCCGGCAAGAAATCTGCAATATGCTGAATAAAGCTTTACTGTTATAGCAGAATGACCGAGTTTTATGCTTTCAGCATACAGTCTGTCGGTTTCTCTTTCGCATCTGTAGAAGACCCGTCCCCTGTCGCAGGTATCGTGTCTGTGACAATAAACGCCATCCTCATCAATTGCCGCAAAATGATCAAAGCTTTCGCTGCAAAGTCTTATGACATCATCGAGAAGTGCAGCTTTCATATCGTCGGGATAGTCACATTCTTTGTACAAGTCAAAAATTCTATCCATGGAAGAAAGAAGTATACACAAAACATTTTCATGCAGTTTATACATATCAACGGTCATGTTTCTTATAAAAGTCAGGCTCAGACGCACAAGGTCAAGCAGAAACAGAATCTCATATGTATAAATATCGGGAAGACAGTCATCCATGTACAGTTCTTCATCATAGATTTCTTCAAGAAATTCAGGTGTTGCAATCATCTCTGAAACAACTGACAAATAATAATCAGCATTTCTCAGAAGAAGATGTGCGGTATAATCCGCACCGTTTTGCATACTGCAAAAGGTTAGCATGAGACATAAAAGCATTTTATAAAGCTTTATCCCACCGCGTTTATCTGCTCCTGCAAAACGCGTATATGCACATAGAAATTCAAGGCTTGCGGCAAAGGAATTATAGTCATCTTGGTCGGTATATAGAGTTGCCGATATATCCTTGACATTCTGGAGAATTCTGAATGAACACATACTTTCGGTAAACGCCATAAATGTTTTACAGTTATCGGGCGAGGGGCAAAGCACATCGAGAACATATCTTTTAAGGCTTCTATCAATATGAATTCTTCCTGAAGGCAAAGTTGTGACAAACCCCGCCGTTTCAAGGCTTTCAAGCTCTGTGGCAAGTTCGCCGAGGTAAAACCGAACAGAATTTTTATCGAAAACACCATTTTCACTGCTTACGACGGGAATTGCTGAGTCAAGCTGCGAAAGAATTGCACACAGCGTCATCAGCAGTTCTTTCTGCCTATGTGTCAGGCAGTCAAGATTATATTCCTTTGCTTTTCCGTTAAAAAGAACCGTTTCTGCTTTATCGCAATTCATATGTTTTCGTGAAACGACAAGCACCTTGCAAGGCATTGCAAAAAGATGACGCATATACGGAGTGGGTGCAGCTATGTCAAAGCCGTCAACAATCACAAGGGTTTTACTGTCGGCAAAGTCTTCAAATTTCAAAAGGTAATTGTCGGTATCAAGTCTCTTTTCCTTAAAATCCGAAACCACAAAGGGACGGCAGAGGCTTTCTTTAAGCATACTGTCAACACTGATACGTATCATATTATCATTAAAAAGATATGCATATCTATCAAATTCGGCGTAAAGCACCCTGCTGAAATTTGATTCAACTGCAAATTTTAAAGTACATGCCGTTGCCTTTTCGGTATCTTCACAACAGAGGATTACGTTTTCATTGCCTTTATCAAAGGCATCGCAAAGAATTCGAAGGTCGTTTTCACACACATTATCGAAAGGCAGATTGAAAATATATTCATCTGCCGCAAGGATATATTTATCTGTCATCTGCCTCACCTCTTTTACAAATACATTTTACACCATTCATACAGTAAAATCAACAAAAAAGCGGCACTTGCCGCTTTTTTCAGTTTATACTCTGTCTGCTTCTCAGATTACACCTCAAAAGAACATATCTGACGAGAACATCAACAAGTTCCTTGACAGTTACCTCTTCATATGTTCTGTGGGTAAGTCCGTCAAAAAAAGGATATTTCCTTGACAGCTCCCTTGATGGCACTATTCCTTTGCATGCATATCTGCAAAGCCGTTCGCAGTTATGGGAGGTTATACCGAAGCTTTTGGCAACTATGGGATACACATCCTTCATCTGATAGACTTCTCCGCCGGAAGCAATTCTTGCCGCCTCGAGAACACATGCCTCCAGGAGTCTGAAACCCTTTATGCTTTCATGAATTCCAAGGTGCAGAAGAACGGGACGGATTCTGGAAAACACTTTATCCCTCTCCTTTTCATCAATAACCTTGCCCACAAGCTCTATCTTCCCGAGATACGACTGTCTCTGTGCATCACCTTCTTCATCTTTTGCGAAGGTCATGTCAATAATAAAGCTCTCAAGGTCATAACAAAGGTCGCGGTATTCATCGTCAATCACCGTTTCATGCATTTTCTTTATTTTTCTTTCAATGTCATACAGCATAATTTCACCATGATGTCCCAATTTTTTGCCGTTTTTCCTCGGCATTTACATTTTATCACATTTGACACAAGAAAACTGTCGCTTTTTGCACTTTAAAAAAATATAGCAAAAAAGACGGTATATAACCGTCTTTAAAATTGCTTTTCAATTAGTCAAGATTGAACTTCTTCTTGAACTTATCAACACGTCCGCCTGCATCTACGAACTTCTGCTTACCTGTAAAGAAAGGATGGCACTTAGAGCAAATATCAACTCTGAGTTCGGACTTTGTGGAACGGGTTGTGAATGTTTCGCCGCAAGCACACTTTACTGTTGCTTCAACGTATTCAGGATGGATTCCCTGCTTCATTTATTTTCACTCCTTATCAAAGAAACTCTTATATCGTACTTTGGTATTATAACACAAAAGAATTCGTAATGCAATAGTTATTTTGCTTTAATTGAAAATATTTTATGAACAAAACGTCTTCAAAATATATTGGTATTTACCTCTGTGCTTCGACAAATATTTCACCGTCTTACTGTTAGTATAATACAGAGGACAACAAACAAGACGGGAGAATTAAAATGCAAATCAAACAGTTAAAGAACAGACAGCAAAGAAAGTGTACGGGGCTTTTGGATTTATTGAAAATGAGGTTATCATGCTTTGCAGCAATGACTGCTAGAGCCTTATGCCCCTTTGAAGACGAGGTAAAGGGTGTCATTTCAAAGAACAGGAATAAAATCATTACGGGTGCTTTTTACACATCTCTTTCCTTTATTCTCGGTCTTTCAAGGTTAGACATAGGAATGCTCCCCTTCGGTCTTGCAATGTTATGCACGGGGTACGGCGAAAATGCCGTTTTCTGTTTTGCAGGTGCTGCACTTTCATGCCTTACCGAAGGAATAGGCGGCATCATACAATTTATAACCTTTTTTCTGATATTCCTGCTGAGAAAAAGCATAACATCTTCACGGTTTGACGAGGGATTGCTTCCGAGAATTCTGACAGCCTTCGCCGGCTCAGCCTTTATAGGTGCCTGTGTTCTCTTTTCGGGCGGCTTTTCATTTGATTTACTTTTATCCTATTTAATGTATGTTTCTCTTTCATCGCTCGGAGTTTTCCTTTTTTCAGGTGCTGTAAGCAAAGAAAAGGATGATGTATCAAACAGCCTGCGGCTCTTATCTATATACTCGATATGCATATGTCTTATACCTGCACTTAACAGATTATCCGTATTTAAAATTGACTTCGGTGTAATCGGAGCCGCCATAATGGCTCTGTGGATATGCAAAAACAAGGGACCTGTCTACGGATGTGTTGCGGGATTTCTGTTTGGTTTTGCATGCTCCGAGCCGCTGTATTCCGCACCTATAGGCATTTCCTGTCTTGTCAGCGGTTTTCTCTTTACAAAAAGTCTCTTTCCTGCCGTCGTTGCTTTTCCCGCTTGCTCTTTCTTTGTTTACACATACATATTCGGGCTGTCAGAAATATATTCATTTATTCCTTTCGTACTGGCAGGTGCTCTTTTATTTTTGGCATTTCAGGAAAAAATGCCCCTTCTTTCGCTTGACACTGTCTTGCCGCAAAAGAAGGCACCTTCAAAGCGTTCTTCAAAATCCAGTGAATTTGACAAGGTTTCGGAATCACTTACGGGACTTTCGGCAATCCTTTACAAATTTGCAGAACACATGAAGGCTCCCTCTAATGCCGAAACGGGCGAAATAATAGACTGTGCTTTCTCTGAGGTCTGCAAGGGCTGCTCAATGAAAAGCATGTGTTATGCCAAAAGAGAATGCAATCTTCCATCCGTCAGGTCAAAGCTTGTTTCAACACTTCATCTGAGAAAGGTTGACGTTGATGAACTATCGGGTCTGCTTCTTGACAAATGTATAAAAGTCAAAGAATTATGCGACTACATAAACACACATTACTCAGAGCTTCATTTCCTCACAATGAAAGCAAACCGTACCCAGACGGTTGCCGGTCTTTACAACTCAATGTCGCATCTCATGCGTTCAACCTCCAAGCATGAAAACGAAAAGAATGTCCGCGACGAAAGGCTTGAAAAATGTATCGGTGATGCCTTAAAAAGAATTGGAGTAGAATTTTCCTTTGTTGCGGCAAACGGTTCACGAAACAAAGACATTATCATACACGGAATAAGGGCTGACAAAATCCCATGCTCATCAAAGCAGCTTTCCGACTATCTCTCGGACGAGTGCAGGATAAAGCTTTCGGAGCCTGTGTTTGACATATCTGATTCTGCAGATATGATTATGAAGCTCTCACGAGGTGAAATACTGTCGGTTGACTATGCCCAATGCTGTGAAAACAAGCAGGATGAAAACGTAAACGGAGACACGGTATGCTTTTTTGAAAGCGACAAGGGCTTTTTCTACTCGGTCATTGCCGACGGCATGGGCAGCGGAAAAAACGCCGCCGCAACAAGCAGGCTTTCCTGTGTGTTCTTAGAGAAAATGTTATCGGCAGGAACAGCAAAAAACGTCTGCATAGAAATGCTCAACAACCTTTTGCTTTCCAAGAACGACGAGACCTTTTCGGGTATTGATTTACTTGAAATAGACAAGCTTTCGGGAAGTGCCTGTTTTATAAAAGCAGGTGCGGCACCGTCATTTGTTCTCAGAAAAACAAGGCTTTACAAAATTACCTCAGAGACACCGCCTGTCGGCATTATCCCGTCTTTTTCCGCCGAAAGCACGCGGTTCTCCCTCGAAAAAGATGATGTGATAATCATGGTTTCCGATGGTGTTATCGAATCGGATGCCGATGCTGTATGGTTATCCGAAATCATAAGCCCCGAAAACCAGAACGAGCCGGCGCTTCTGGCGAAAAAGCTTATTGAAAAATCACAAGAGCTTGGCGGCAGAAGAGACGACGCCTCGGCATGTGTTATAAGAATTAATTGACAGGCACCCGTTTATATGTTAGAATGTCTACGGTGATTCCGATGAAAATTATAATTGATGCAGATGCCTGTCCCGTAACGGCAATTGCCATAGACGAAGCAAAGAAAAGAGGTATACCCGTTATATGCATCTGTGACACATCACACATTATTTCAAATGAATATGCAACAGTAAAAATTGTAGACAAGGGAAATGACAGTGCCGACCTTGCCGTTGTAAATCAAAGTGCCGAGGGTGACATTGTCATAACTCAGGATTACGGTGTTGCATCCATGGCTCTTGCAAAAAAAGCTCTGTGCATAAATCAGAACGGTATGTATTATACCGAAAGCAATATTGATTCTCTCATGGCAATACGGCATTTAGCCGCCGCAGAAAGAAGAAAAAGCTCAAAGCATCATCTTAAAGGGCCGAAGAAAAGAACCCTCGGGGATGACGACAGCTTCAGGCGGGCTTTTATATCTCTTCTTGACAGATGAACGCAATAAACAAGACCGCCTTTTCGGGCGGTCTTAATCTTTATTCTACCTCAAAGTCAATATTTTTGAAAACAGCACTTCTGTTACTATCCCCGTCATACACCTCATATTTACAAAGAAGCTCATAGCTGCCGTCGGGCTGTACAGCATCAATTTCAAGAACATAGGAGTGACGTTTTGGGTTTCCGTTTTCGTCAAGCTCATCAGTTGTCAGCTTTATATTCTCAAAGCATACCCTGATATATCTGAAACGCTCGCGAGACGCATTTTCATAGAAAAACTCATCAAACACATTTCCGCTTTCATCGACAAGTCTGAGTCTGAAAGGTATGCCCTCAAAGTCGCCTTTGACAATATCATGGTTATACTTTATGGAAAACTGAAGCTGATTTGTTTTAGGAATATGGTAAAGGTGATTGAACTCAATTATTATGCCCTCATCAACGCTTACCCATGCCGACTGCATTCCGTACTGCTGAACCCTGACCTCTTCCGGATTGTTTTCATACGCCTCGAAAAAAGCCTCATTCATGAGTACCTTCTTTACAATCGGGTGGTCTGTACTCGTAACACACCTGTAAAAAAGCAAAAGGCATATAAGAACTATCAGAGAAACAGCAATCCACTTGAGAATTCTCACAAAGATATTCTGTTTTTTCTTGGGTTCTTCATTGAAAACATCAGCGTTTTCATTTATATTAAAATCACTCATTAACCTCACCTCATGAAAAATTATACCAACAAATTATTGTGTTTGCAAGAACAATATATAAAATTTATATTTTTATATTTACTTATTTGAAAATAGGTTGTATAATTAATTTATAGCTCAATGAAAGGGGGAAAACGGATGCAAGGCAAGTTTACTATCAAGCGAAACACAATCAAAAAAGTTGTCAAGGGCAGCTCCTCAAAGCAGGAAGATGCAAAAAGCTCAAGCATTGCACGAAAATCAATTTCGGATGAGATTCACATAAACATCATAACCTCAGCAACGGTTGACACAACCTATGCATCCCGTCTCTACTCCCCCATTGATGCAGAAGCAAGGCGTCAGAATCCGTATACAAAAAGAAAAAGACATGCCGTGAGAAACCTTACGTTAAAGTCTGCACCGCCCGTTCCAACGGCACCGAAAGACCCGAAGGAAATCAAAAAGCAATGGCTTTTATCCGTTATCAGAACACATCTCGGACTCATCGACGTCCCCTTTCTTGTTCTTTCGATCATTATGTGTGCAATCGGTCTTTTGTCTGTCAACAGTGCGACACTTACCTTTGAAACACCGAAATTTGTAATAGTTCAGATGTTCGGAATTGCTCTGGGACTCTTTTCTGCCCTTGCCCTATCGGTAATTGACTACAGAAGCTTTATTTCAAAATACAGGTACATAATTGCCTTCAACGTTGCCCTTCTTCTGATAACCTACATCTTCGGAAGCAGCGTTACAGAAGGAACAAACTCCAACTGGATTGACCTTGGCATTATCAAAATCCAGCCGTCCGAGTTTGCAAAGCTCTTCTTCATTTACAGCTTTGCCGTTCACCTTTCACAGGTACGCGACAGAATGCACAAGTTTACAACCGTTCTCACGCTCGGAATTCATGCAGCAATTATTTTTTTACTTGTGTTGTTACAGCGTGACCTCGGTTCACTTACAATCTTCTTTGTGATATTTATCGGTATGTGTTTTGCTGCAGGCATAAGTGTCTGGTACTATGTTGCAGGCGGTGCCGCACTTTTATGCGTATCACCCTTTATCTGGTCGCATCTCAGCGAATATCAAAAAAACAGAATCATGCTGTGCTTTGACGAATCCATTGACCCCTTGGGTACGGGAATACGTTATCAGCAACTAAGAAGCCAGACGGCAATCGGAAACGGCGGAATCTTCGGTACAGGCTACACTCAGGGTGCCGTAACTCAGGGGCTTTCCGACCACCTTCCCGCAAAGCACACTGACATGATTTTCTCGACCTTCTGTGAGGAATGGGGCTTTATCGGAGCTGTTATACTTCTGGTACTCACATCGCTTCTTATCATGAGAGTATTCAAGATTGCCCTTTCCTGCGGAAACTCAATAGGACGTTACATCTGTGTCGGTGTTGCATCAATGCTTATAATTCAGGTAATTGAAAACGTAGGCATGTGTCTTGGTATAATGCCGGTTATCGGTATCACCTATCCCTTCCTCAGCTACGGCGGCTCATCTATTTTAAGCTGCTTCCTGGCGGTTGGCATGGTGCTATCGGTATCTACTCACATGGACAATTCATTTTTCAAATAAAAAACAAAAAGGAGAAAAGCATATGTTAAAAGACTTAGTAAACAAGGCAAAAGATGTTCTTGAAGACGCAGGAATTGATGATCTTGACGATATCAAAAAAATCGCACAGAGCGAAGAGGCAAAAAAGGTTATTGAGGCAGTAATCAAAATCCTTGAAAAGAATGACAAAGACACGGTTGTTAAGATTCTGAAATCGATAATCAAGTAAGTAAACACACCAAAGGCTCCCGTTTCGCTCGGGAGTCTTTTATTTCTTCATCAAATATTTAAAAATGCCTGTTGTAAAGATATACAATATACACTATAATAATATATATAATTATATAATATGGGAGAAACCGGCATGAACACACACAATTCGAGAAAACTCCACAGTCTCGTAATTTTCAGAAATCTTTTAAAAGATGAAACCATAACAAAGCTTATCGCACTTTTTGACTGCGATGAAACAAACAAAAACGAGCTTACCGACAAATATTGCGATTTTGCAGAAAGTCTGCTCTATCACGGCGGTAATCTTTCGCAGTACGTTCTGAAGCTTATTTTAGAGGATGAAAACCTCTATACAACATACAAAATAACAGGCAAAGGCGACGGAGAATTACTTGAGCCGCTTTTAGAGCGTGAGCTGAAGGTGCTGGAATATCTCTCCCAGTATGAAGGCGAGCAGATAAGAACATTTACGGGTGACACTACCCTTGCCAGATGGAAGACGGAAGAAATCGACTTCGCCGATGTATACCATAGGCGTCTTTCTGAAATCCACAAAAAAGGCTTTGGCATTTACGCAAAATATCACATGTTTATTCTCGGTGACAACGGCGAGATTATTCCCATCAAAAACCCCGACCCACAGAAGCTATCCGAGCTTTCAGGCTATGAAAGAGAAAGAAATCTCATTATTGCAAACACCAAGGCTCTTCTTGACGGCAAGCCCTGCAACAACGTTCTACTCTACGGCGATGCAGGTACCGGTAAGAGCAGTACCGTAAAGGCAATCGGCAACGAATTCAGGAATATGGGTCTGAGAATCATCGAACTCAAAAAGGAACAGCTTCATCTTATCCCCGAGCTTCTTGACAACATTTCGGAAAAGCCGTTGAAGTTCATAATCTTTATAGATGATCTTACCTTTGCAAGCGATGACAGGGATTTCTGTGCGTTGAAGGCAACTCTTGAGGGCGGTGTTTCATCAAAGGGCAGTAACACAATCATCTATGTAACCAGCAACCACCGTCATCTTGTAAAGGAAACAAATTCCGACAGACAGGGCGACGAAATTTCCATTGGCGACAAGCTTCAGGAAATTGTAAGTCTCTCTGCACGTTTCGGTCTTACTATCACCTACTCCAAACCCGACAAGGACTTATACTGTCAGATTGTAAAAGACCTTGCAAAGAGGGGCGGTATTGATATGGACGAGGACAAATTGTTTATAAGAGCGGAAGCTTTTGCCATTCGTCACGGCGGAAGAAATCCGAGAACTGCAAAACAGTTTGTTGATTTACTTCTTTCAGGTGTTGAAAGTATATAACCTTACATTTTTTGCATAAACTATTGTAAAACTTTGTGTTTTACGGAGGAGAATATGGCAATTTACATTATCTTCGGCATTCTCATGTTCGGAGTTCTGATATTTATTCACGAGCTGGGGCATTTTCTTGCGGCAAAAAAATGCGGTGTGGGCATTTATGAATTTGCCATAGGCATGGGGCCTAAGATTCTGTCACGCAAGGGCAAAGACGGTGTAATATACTCACTAAGGCTGTTTCCAATCGGCGGTTTTGTTTCAATGCACGGAGAGGACGACGATAAAAACATACAGAACGACGAAACAAGTCTTGCAAAAAAGCCGATTTGGCAGAGATTTATTGTAATTTCTGCAGGGGCTGTAATGAACATTCTTCTCGGGCTTATCATAACTGCTTTTCTCGTAATTTTCGGCGGTGATTTACTCTCGACAAAGGTTGACGAGTTTTTCGTTGTAAACAAGGACGGCGTTCCTTACACCGAAGACTTTCAGGGGTTAAAGCCGGGAGACGAAATTATCAAAGTCGGCTCACGCAGAATCAACATACGCCACGATCTTGTATACGAAGCCATGAACATTGTCGACGAGCCTCGAGACCTCGTTGTTATCAGAGACGGAGAAAAGGTTTTAATTGAAGACTTCTATTTTCCCACCATTATCGACAGGGGCATAAAATTCGGAACAGCAAACTTCTTCATTCCTACGGTATTACAAAAGACACCTCTTGAGGTAATCAAACAAACATTTTGCCAATCGCTGTCGGTGCTTCGTGCTATCTGGACTTCCCTTATAGACACCGTGAAAGGCAGATACGGTGCCGAAGCAATTTCGGGTCCCGTGGGAGTTGTCAGCGAAATGAAAGAGGTTGAAGAAACGGGCGGCATCACATCACTGTTCTTTATGATGATGGTTATATCAATGAACCTCGGAATTGTAAATCTTCTGCCCTTCCCCGCCCTTGACGGCGGAAGGCTTTTGTTTCTCATAATTGAGGCAATACGCAAGAAGCCTGCAAGTCCGAAAATTGAGGCGGCGGTAAACACAGCAGGTCTTGTAATTCTCATGGCTCTCATGTTATTTGTAACATTTAACGACATAACAAAACTACTTTAAAAAGGTGAAGAATATGGAAAGAAGAAAGACAAGAAGCGTAAAGCTCGGAAACAGAGTTCTCGGCTCAGGGCATGACATTCTCATTCAATCCATGACATATACAAAAACCGAGGACAAGGAAGCAACACTCAGGCAGATTCTTGACCTTGAAAAGGCGGGCTGCGAAATTGTCCGTTTCAGCGTACCCAAAGAGGAGTGTGCCGAAAGTATTCACTACCTCAAGGAGCACACACACATTCCCCTTGTTGCCGACATTCATTTTGACTACCGTCTTGCACTTATGGCGGCAGAAAGAGGTATTGACAAGATAAGAATCAACCCCGGCAACATCGGTGACGAGGACAGAGTAAAGAAGGTTGTTGATGCCTGCAAGGCAAAGAATATCCCTATACGAATAGGCGTTAACGGCGGTTCTCTTGAAAAGCACATACTTGCAAAGTACGGTGCACCTACACCGGAAGCTTTATGTGAAAGTGCTTTTTATCATGTAAAGCTGCTTGAAAAGTTTGATTTCAACGACATAATCGTTTCCATAAAATCTTCTGACGTTGCAAACACAATCAAGGCAAACCGAATGTTCGCTGAGATGTGCGACTATCCCTTGCACCTCGGCGTTACAGAGGCAGGAACGGAGCGTTCGGGACTTATAAAGTCAAGTGCAGGTATCGGTGCGCTTCTTTGCGAGGGCATCGGTGACACGCTCAGAGTGTCCCTCTCCGACGACGTTATCAAGGAAGTTGAGGCGGCAAAGGATCTGCTTCGTGTTCTCGGCATAAGAAAAGGTGTAAAGATTGTTTCATGTCCCACCTGTTCAAGATGCAACATTGATGTTTTCTCCACCGCAAAGCGTCTTGAAGAGGCACTCAAGGACAAGGACTGGGATCTCAAAATTGCTGTCATGGGCTGTATTGTTAACGGTCCCGGTGAAGCAAAAGAGGCTGACATCGGCATTGCGGGCGGTGTCGGAGAAGGGCTTCTCATCAAGAAAGGCGAAATCATAGGCAAAGTGCCCATGAGCGACTTTTTTGACGTGCTTATGAGAGAAGCAGAAGCGTTGGCAAAATCACAGAAATAAGGAAGTACATACAGATGGCAAAACCATTCTTAGAGCTATTCAAAAAATACGAGCCGAGTGACAGCGACAGAAACGTTATCTCGAAAATTCTCGAGTATTCTGCCAAGGCTGACAAGGAGGCAAGAATTATAGCTTGTGACGTAGTTTTCGACGGCTATGTCCCTATGAGCTCGCTCTTTTCCATCGAAAATGCAATTGCCAAAGCATACGAGCTTTCAAGAATGGAAATTCACCCCTGCTTTAAGGGCATATCCTTTGACGTCTGCTACATAGAGCATGTATTTATTGAGCTGTCCAGAAGAAGCGCCTCCACAAACGGCTTTTTCTCGGGTGCATTCCTTGAAAAACTCGACGGTTCGGAGGTTTCCGAAAACGATGACACTCTTTACATTTCCCTTCGCAACGGCGGCAAGAATCTGCTTGTGTCGGGCGGTGCGGACGGAATGATTTCAGACATCATTGAGGAAATGTTCGGTGACAGAAAGAAGATTGAATTCTGCGGCATTACCGAGCTTTCATATGAAGATTTAGCCGGAATTGATTCCCTTCCCGACATTCACATTCCCATCCCACAGGAAGTAAGAGAAGCCGACATTGAAAGAACTGCTTCCGCAACTCTGACATCGGCGTTGAACTCAGAGCCAACAGAAGCCATTATTGACATTGATGAAGGTATTGTCAAATGCGGGGGCATGATATTTGACGTTTCCGAAATCGAGAATGTCTACAACACAGTTAAAGATATAAACATTATCCCTATAAGACAGGCAAATCTTGACAGCGGTAATTTTACCATATGCGGTGAGGTTTTCGGCTACGAAAAGAAACTGACCAAAAAGCAGGACAAGTGCATTGTCTCTTTCTACGTGGGTGACAAGGAAGCGGCGCATGTTGTCAAGATGTTTTATCCTGTAGAGAAAGACGAAGAATACGGGAAAATCTCCGACGGCAAGTGCATTATTATGCAGGCAAAAGCTCAGATTGACAAGTTCGACGGAACGCCCTGCCTCAACCCCTCGGCAATCGGTTTTATAAAGAAAAAGAGTAAGACTGACGCGGCAGAGGAAAAGAGAGTCGAGCTTCATCTCCACACCATGCTCTCGACAATGGACTCGGTTTTCTCCTGCAGTGATGTTATAAAAACGGCAGTCCGTTACGGTCACAAGGCAGTAGCCATAACCGACCACGGCAATGTTCAGGCATTCCCTGAAATACTTGCGGCAAAGAGAAAGCAAAAGGCGGACATAAAGGTACTTTACGGCATTGAAAGCTATTTTGTTGACGACACGGCAAAGGCTGTCTTCGGAGAAAATGACGGAGATTTCAAAGAAGACAAATTCTGCGTTTTTGACATAGAAACAACAGGTCTTTCGGCAAAAGACTGCAAGATTACGGAAATAGGCGCAGTGCTATATCAGAACGGCAAAGTGCTTGATACATTCTCATCCTTTGTTAATCCCCATGAAGCTCTTACAGAGCAGATTTCAAATCTTACAGGCATCACTGACGACATGCTCGTCGATGCACCCGACATTGACGAGGTGCTTCCGAAGTTCCTTAAATTCTCAAAAAACTGCATATTCGTTGCCCACAATGCCACATTTGATATTTCCTTTATTTCAAAGGCTTGCGAGGATTTGGGAATCGAATTCAAGCCTACATATATTGATACGGTTTCTGTATCACGTTATGCAAATCCCGACCTCAAGAAACACACTCTTGATGCTGTCGGTAAATACTTTGACCTTGGCGATTTCAACCACCACAGAGCCTTTGAGGATGCCCACATGCTGGCACTCATTTTTGCAAAGCTTATTGAAAAGCTTGACACTGAAGGCATTACAAAAATAAGCCAGATGGTTGAAGCCATGAGCGGAAGTTGTGACCCGAAAAAGTTAAAGAGCTATCATCAGATTATTTTAGTTAAAAATCTTACAGGTCTCAAGAACCTATACAAGCTTGTTTCTTATTCATATCTCGACTACTATCACAGGCATCCCAGAATCCCAAAAACAGTTCTTGAACAGCACAGAGACGGTCTTATTATCGGCTCTGCATGTGAAGCAGGTGAGCTTTATCAGGCGGTGCTTCAGGGCAAGCCCTGGACAGACCTTTGCGACATGGCAAAGTTCTACGACTATCTTGAAATACAGCCCCTTGGCAACAACCAGTTTATGATTGACAAGGGCATCGTACAAAGCCGCGAGTCGCTTATTGAGATTAACAAGACAAATATCAAGCTTGGTGACGAGTTGGGTATTCCCGTTGTTGCAACGTGTGACTTACACTTCAACGAACCGACTGACGAGATTTTCCGTCAGATTCTCCTTGCAGGTCAAAAGTTTTCGGATGCCGACAAGCACATTCCTCTATACTACCGTACAACCGAGGAAATGCTCAAAGAGTTTGACTATCTTGAGCCCGAAAAGGCATACGAAATAGTCGTAACAAACACCAACAAAATCGCCGACATGATAGAGGACATTCTCCCTATCCCCGACGGCTCATTCACCCCTCACCTTGATGGTGCGGAAGAAGAGCTTACATCCAACTGCTACAAGTACGCTCACGAGCTTTACGGCGACCCGCTTCCCGAAATTGTTGAAACAAGACTTAAAAGAGAGCTTGACTCAATTATCAGCAACGGCTTTGCGGTGCTTTATGTAATTGCAAGACGACTTGTAAAGTACAGCGAGGAAAACGGATATCTTGTGGGCTCACGAGGCTCGGTAGGTTCATCCTTTGCCGCCACCATGGGCGGTATCTCGGAGGTTAATCCCCTCTCACCTCACTACAGATGCTCAAACTGCAAGTATTCCGAGTTTATCACCGACGGCTCGGTTGGCTCGGGCTTTGACCTGCCACCCAAACCCTGTCCAAAATGCGGAACCGAAATGATGGGCGACGGTCATGAAATTCCCTTTGAAACCTTCCTTGGTTTCCACGGAGACAAGTCCCCTGATATTGACCTCAACTTTTCGGGCGATGTTCAGGGCAAGGTACACAAGTACACAGAATAACTTTTCGGTTCTGAAAACGTTTTCCGTGCAGGTACTCTCGGCACTGTTGCCGACAAGAACGCCTACGGTTATGTAAAGAAGTATCTTGAAGAACGCGGCATTGTGGTAAACAAAGCCGAAGAACAGAGGCTTACCAACGGCTGTGTAGGTGTAAAAAAGACCACAGGTCAGCATCCCGGCGGTATTATTGTTGTACCAAAGGAATACGATGTATACGACTTCACCCCCGTTCAGCACCCTGCCGACGACCCCAACAGCAACATTATTTCCACCCACTTTGCGTTTAAATTCCTGCATGATACAATTCTCAAGCTTGACGAGCTGGGACACGATGTTCCCACAAAGTACAAGATGATGGAAAAGTTTACGGGACTCAATGTGCTTGAGCTTCCCATGTACGACCCGGAGGTAATGGAGTTATTTATCTCAACGAAGTCCCTTGGAGTAACTCCGGAGGATATTGGAAGTAACGTTGGTACTTTCGGTCTTCCCGAGTTCGGTACAAAGTTTGTAAGACAAATGATTGAGGATTCAAAGCCCAAGAACTTCTCTGACCTTCTTCAGATTTCGGGTCTTTCCCACGGTACAGACGTTTGGCTTGGCAACGCCCAGGATCTGATTCTCAACGGCACATGTACCATTTCAAACGTAATTGCCACCCGTGACAACATCATGGTAAGGCTCATTCAATACGGACTTGAGAACGGTACAGCCTTCAAAATCATGGAGGATGTTCGTAAGGGCAAGGGATTAAAGCCTGAATACATAGAAACCATGAAGGAACACGGTGTACCCGACTGGTACATTGATTCCTGTCAGAAAATCAAGTACATGTTCCCCAAGGCCCACGCCGCGGCATACGTTATGTCCGCCCTTCGACTCGGATGGTTCAAGGTACACAGACCCTTAGAATTCTATGCGGCATTCCTTTCGGTTGCCCCCGGCGGCTTTGATGCGGAAATCTGCTGCAGGGGCAAGCAAGCAGTTGTTGACTTTATTGCCGACACCGAAAGAAAAATCAAAGAAAAAACAGCATCGCCCAAGGACGCCGACATGATACCTATTTTGCAGATGGTAAACGAAGCCTATGCAAGAGGCATCAAGTTCTTGAAACCGTCACTTACCAAGTCACATGCGTCATGGTTTTTACCCGAAGACGGTGCAATCAGATGCCCCTTCAGCAGTATGGGGGGACTTGGTGAAGCTGCGGCAGAAAACATTTACAAGGCTTGTCAGGAAAACGAAATTCTCTCGGTTGAGGATTTACGCATGAAGGCTCAGGTTTCAAAGGCTGTTATTGAAATCATGCGAAAGAACGGCGTTTTTGACGACGTTTCAGAGACTAATCAGCTTGATTTATTCGGCACTACGGCTGTTTCCTCTGCGCCTGTTGAAGCCAAAAAAGAGGCTAAGAAAGCAAAGCCTGCAGAAGTTAAACAGGAAGATGACAGCGATGAGCAGATGAGTTTATTCTAAACAACACAAAAGGCTGTAACACACACGTTACAGCCTTATTTTTTATGCCAGAATTCTTTGACAGTCTCCCCTACCTTTGAAGGAGAAAGAATCATTTTTACATCATTTTTCCATGAAGTCGGAAACGTTCTTCTATGAGATATTTTCCCATATCTGTCATCCACAAGAATTACAAAACCCTTATCGTCTTTTGTTCGTATAACTCTGCCCCCTGCCTGATAGACACGGTTAAGTCCCGTATAGGTATAGGCATAATTATAGCCGAGTCCTTCACCGATGGTTTTATCAAAATGTTCTTTGAGCATATCACGTTCAAAAGAAAGTCCGGGAAGTCCCGTTCCGACAATCACGGCACCCGATAGCCTATCGCCTGTAAGGTCAACGCCTTCTGAGAAAATGCCTCCGCAGAGAGCAAAAGCAATCATTGTTTCCTTAGGGTTACTTACAAATTTTGACAGGTACATATCTCTATCCCCTTGTGACATACCCGATTCCTGAATCATTGTATTTATTTCGGGATAAGTCTCTGTAAAGGCATCGTAGACATCCATCATATAGCCGTATGACGGGAAGAACACAAAATAGTTACCTGTTTTCTGAGAACACGCTTTATGTATTATTTCAACTACCGTATCAATACTGTTTTGTCTGTCTTTATACCGGATTGAGACATTTTTACATATACACAAAAGCAGGTTTTCAGGCGGAAATGGCGACGGAACCGAAAGAATTTCACCTTCATTTTGGTCGGCACCCAGCATCTTGATATAATATTCCGAAGGCGTCATGGTGGCGGAAAAGAATGTACAGGAGCGCATTTTTGCACAGGCAAGCTTTATCTGATTTGACGGGTCTGCGCAGTAAAGCTTCAATGTTGTGTCGTCCTCGTTATTCTCGCAAAAGTCGATATAGTCCTCCTGAAACACACTTTCAGTATCAAAGATTTCAGTGAAAAAGCTGATTTCAAAATACAGCTCAAGCGTGTTTTTCTTTATCTCATCATTTCCGTCCTCAGACAAAAACTTTCTGTATGCATCACAGAATGAACGGAATGGTTCGACATCGTTCTCACCCACCTGCACCTTCTTCTGCGATTTTTCCGACGCTTCAAGCATCAAGCGGAAGTTCTTAAGCACATTTATGCATTTTGTAAGTCTTGTCTGAAGCTTACGATGTCCTTTGAAATGCTTTGAAAACTTACCGAGGAACAACAGTGACAGCTGTGCCGAATACATCTCTCTCGCCCTGTCAACAAGGTTATGTGCTTCGTCAACCAATGCTATATAGTCACCGCCGTCTGAAAAGTATCTCTGCAGTTTTGCCGACGGGTCAAAGGCATAATTATAGTCACCTATAACCGCATCGCAGAACATGGACACGTCAAGCTGGAATTCAAAGGGACAGACCTTATACTTTTCTGCATATTCCAAAATCAACTCTTTATTTATCATTTGGTGGTGGCTGACAAGGTCAAAAATCGCCTCGTTCACTCTGTCATAATGACCTTTTGAGTATTCGCACACGCTCGGCAGGCAGTTTTTGTCTCTGAAGCATATCTTTTCCTTGGATGTAAGGGAACAGTATTTTATAACCGCACCTCTTTCATAAAACGCACAAAGGCATTCTTCAGCCGTGATTGCACCCGAATTCTTGGCAGTCAGGTAAAAAATCTTTTCGCCTTCGCCCTCGCCGAGTGCTTTAAGCGATGGAAAAAGCGTCGACACCGTTTTGCCTATTCCGGTAGGTGCTTCTGCAAAGAGCCGTTTTCCGTCACGTATACACCGATAGATTTTTGCAGACAATTCACGTTGACCTTTTCTGTACTCGACAAAGGGAAATTTCAGCTCCTTAAGGCTTGCGTTACGCTTCATTTTATGGTTATATATAAGTTTTGCCCACTTTACGTGGTATGAAAGAAGCTCATCAAAAAAGTGTCGAAGCTCCGTGAAGGTAAACTCCTTTTCAATCACTTTTATGTCGTCGTCATCATAGTTATAATATGTGAGTTTCAGGGTGATGAAATTTGTGGCATGCTCGGAACAGTACATAAAACCGTAGCACATAAGCTGGGCAGAGTGTGCCTTTATTGTATCCCATTCCAGCTTTTCAAGCTCAACGCTTGTAGTCTTGAATTCATCAATTACCGTGGCATCTCCGTTTTCTACTATTCCGTCAATACTTCCTGATATTTCGTATTCAAAATCTTCAAATTCTTCAGAATATCTGATATGGAATTCAGATTGATAATTCTTGTTTTCTCTTTTATTCTTTCTTTGCAGCTCTCTATGTATTTTAGAACCCATGAGCATGGCATTGCCAGTAATATCGGTACCACCCGAATAAACGTCTCCCGAACGGAAAACAAACTCACAAAGCTCTCTTACAGAGGCACGGACAACCCTTGAGTTTTCCGAAAAAATATATTGCATTGTCCTTTGCCCCTTTCTGTCAGATTCAGGGACGACCGACAAGCCGCCCCGTTTTTATTCTTCAGTAAAGCTTTCTATCTTACCGTTTTTCCAGGTAAATGAAACTGTTTTACCCTGTCTTGTTTTAAAGCCTCGTACAAATCCGCCTTTTTTCCACGTTTCGGGAATCGCAGGAAGAAGCTCTGTTTCACCTGTATGGCTCTGCATAAGCATTTCACAAATTGCAGCAGTTATACCGAAGTTTCCGTCAATCTGGAATGGCGGATGTGAGTCAAACATATTAAGATAAATGGAGTTCTTAAACATATTTGTTATATGCCGGTTAGCCTTTTCGCCGTCGCCGAGTCTTGCGTATAGTGCCGAAATCCAGGCATTTGACCAGCCTGTATGACCGCCGCCGTTTTCAAGTCTGTATTCAAGGGTTTTACGTGCAGCCTCTTTATACTCATCTGTATTATAGACATCCGACGGGAACAGGTAGTAGAGATGAGAAACGTGTCTATGACCGGGTTCGGATTCCTCAAGAGGTATTCCCCATTCTAGAATTCTGCCGTCATTTCCTATCTTGACAGTCTCTAATTTTGAGAGCATGTTTTCATAACGTGATGCATCTTCACCAAGAATATCACTTGCCTTTGCCGTCTTATCAAGAAGGTCATAGATTATCGCCATATCCATGGCACTGCCTTCACAGATGGCACTTTCTCTGCCATTAAAGACAAAGTTATTTTCAGGCGAAGTTGAAGGACATGTAATGAGCTTGCCGTTTTCGTTCTCATACATCCAGTCTTCGAGGAAATCCACAGCACCCGTAAGGATAGGATACATTTCACGAAGGAATTCCACGTCCTGTGTATGTGAAAAGTGTTCCCAGATATGTCTACAGCACCAGAAGCCGCCCATAGGCCAGAAACCCCACATAGGTCCGTTTGAAGCTTCAACATTGAATCTCCAGATATCGCTGTTATGCCACGAGCACCAGCCGCGAAGTCCTATTCTGTTACCCTTTGAGGACAGGTCTTTAAGCATATTCATAAGTGGCATATGACATTCAGGCAAATTCACCGTCTCTGTCGGCCAGTAGTTCATCTCGGTATTGATATTCATTGTATAGTTACAACGCCAAGGTGAGAGCACATTATGGTTCCATATGCCCTGAAGGGTTGTGGGCTGAGTGCCCTTGGCATTGGCACAGATTGTAAGGTATCTGCCAAAGTCGAAAAGGTCTCGCACAAGACCGTTATCAACCCTGCCCTGTCCTGCCTTTATGATTCTTTCATCGGTAGGTTCATTGTCGTAATTTTCGCCGTCAATGCCGATTTCAACTCTGTCGAACATTGCTTTATACTCGGATACATGGCGTTCTCTGAGTTCTTCGTATGTATACTTTGCCGCGTTTTCGAGAGAATCAAGGCTAGCCTTGATGTATTCCTTACCTTCCGAAACAGGCATTTTATCATAGCCGTTGAAGCTTGTCTTTAAAGACATTATTAAAGTAATATCATCAGAATGAGTCCAAAGTCCTCCTCCGCCGCCGTTATTCTGATATTTTCCGATAAGTTTAATACAAGAGCGAAAATGTACGCTTTCTTTTTCCTTATCATAGGTTTGGGAATCAAGGCAGAAGGTGGGACATCTTCCGTCAATTATCATAACACCGTCTTCATTACGGACACTTGCCTCAAGTTCAGGAGCCGCAAAAACGTGATAACCTATCCCCCAGCCTCTTTCGGAGTGGATATTCATAACAAGAACATCGTCCCTAAGCGATACAAAGTACTCCTTTGTTATATCAAAACCCTGAGTATGGAATTTTGTCCTGACAATACCTTCATCCATATCAAGTTCTCTTATATAGTCCTTATTAAAGCCGTCAAATCCGCCCTTATTCTCAAAGTCAAGTCTTCCGTTGCCGACACGGATTTCACCCAAAATATTACCAAATGAAACATAGTGCTGTGTGTCGGCATTAAGCATTGTTTTTGCTGCAAGCTCGTCCGCTTTATCATATTCGCCCTTATTTACAAGTTCGCGGATTGCAAGCATTTCGTCCATCGTATGGCTTCTTTTTTCCAAGTCAGGACTTCCCGACCACAGCGTTTCTTCGTTTATCTGGAGCCTGTCAAGCATGGCATCGCCAAAAACCATGGCTCCTATTCTGCCATTGCCTATAGGCAGTGCTTCATTCCAATCATCAGCAGGCGTATTATACCAGAGTTTTGACATGTTTTTTGCCTCTTTCCTAGTTTATTTCTACAATAATATTGTACCATATCACGTCTAAATTGCAATAGTTTTGATATAAAAAACACCGCCCTTCCGGGCGGTGTTTTACTTTAGATTTCGGTATCAATATCGAAATAGTCTATCAGGAAGTCCTGAACATCCTTATCGATATTTCTTTCATTTGTGATAGTGTTTATGAAGCTTGAGCGTTCTTTAGAAGTCATTGTTTCATTAACAATAATTCTTACATCATCAACATAGTCGCCATAATGATCGCTAACATAGCTCTTATCAATATATTCACCGCTGTTTGCATCGGCAATTACATATTCTACGCACTCTTTAATTACATTAATCGCATCACGTGCAAGACCCGTTGCACGGATTTTTGAGAGCTGCTTATAACCGCGGTTGAGCTTTTCCATAAGCTCAGGATCATTGGGGTTCTTTATAAGAACGGCATAGAAATCGGTATGGTCTTCGATTACAATATCCGAAACTTCGATAATATCGCTTTCGGCACCGTTATCTTCAAGCGACCAGCCGAGGAACGAAACGCCCGTTTCAAGCTCAGGTATAGCCGGAGCCTTCACAGTATCGCCCGCAACAGCTTCAAAGAACGTCAGTACATCACCGTCAAACCAGAAGGCTACATTATAGTATATAATCTCTTCTTCAGCTTCCTGGAACACAGCATAATATACCGTATCTGCTTTTACCGCAGTTCTTTCGGGATAAACAGTTGAACCGCCCTCTGTCTTTGACCAACCGAGGAATTCATAGCCGTCAAGCACGGGGTCGTTGGGAACTTCGGGATATTCACCCTCAAGAACTTCCTGAACGTCATACTCGTCACCGTCAACAATAAATACCACTTCAAAATATACGGGGTTCTTTTCAAATACTGCATAGAATGTAGTTTTTGCATTGATAACAACCTCTGTTACATCAACAACAGCACCGCCGTTTGTCTTTGACCAGCCCTTGAAGGTATAATCCTTCTTTTCGGGTTCTGCCGGCTCTTCGGCATATCCGCCTTCAATTACAGACTGTGCATCATATCTTGCTCCGTCAATGCTGAAGAATACATCATAGTAAATCTTTTCGGGTTCCTTTTCTTCAAGAAGAGCAAAGAAGGATGTGTCGGAATTAATCTTTACAGAGCCGACATTTACACTCTCTCCGTCTTCTATCATTGACCAGCCAAGGAAGTTACATCCGTCAACTGAAGGATTTGAGGGAGCTGTCGTTGTCTCGCCTTCAACTACAGTCGACTGTCTATAAATTTTTCCGTCAACATAGAAAGTAACTGTATATTTTACTATCTCTTCAAATACTGCATAGTATGTTACAGCGGACTTTGCAACGGCATCCACCGTTACAACGTTTCCACCGGGAGTCTTCGACCAGCCCACAAAGTTATGATTTGCCTTTTCCGGGTCTTCGGGAACCTTTATCTCGCTACCCTCTGCTATTTCGGAGGAAACCACGGTTTTTCCGTCAACTACAAAGCTGACAATGAATGTCTTGATATCAGGTTCTTTTTCTTTAAAAACAGCATAGAAACTCGTATGTGAAGTAATCACAACAGAGCCGACATTGACTGTTTCTCCGTCCTCTGACTCTGCCCATCCTTCGAATGTATAACCGTCCTTTGAGGGAGCTGCAGGTGCGTCTGCACTCTGCTTATCTCCGACAGTCTGTCTATCGTAAACAGCACCGTCTACATAGAATGTAACCGTATGTTCAATCTTTTCAAAAACAGCATAAAATGTTGTATTAGCAGTTATTGAAACAGAGCTTACGGAAACAACGCTTCCGCCTGCTGTCTTAGACCAACCCTTGAAATTATAACCAACCTTTGAAGGAACAGCAGGCGCAGCCGCCGTCTTTCCCTCTTCAACTTCAACAGAGTCGTGTTCTTCACCGTCAAACATGAAGGTTACTGTATAATACTTCTTTTCCTCAACCTTCTTTTCAAATACTGCGTAGAAGTCAGTATTTGAAGTTACAGTGTAATATCCGAGTTTGACCTCGGAACCACCCTCGGTTTTGGACCAGTACTTAAAGGTATATCCGTCCTTGGAAGGATTTGTTATGGAAGAAACCGTTTCACCGTCCTGGACAAACTGTGTATCATACTTACTTCCGTCTACATAGAAGGTTACGGTATAAACCTCGGGTTCTTCCTCTTCTTCCTTTTCAAAGACAGCATAAAGTGTTACATTCTTTGTCACTCTTATGGAAGAAGGATCAACAATCTCGCCGTTCTTTTCAAGCGACCAACCGAGGAAAACATATCCTTCCCACATGGGATCGACAGGGTTTTCGGGCCAATTGTTCTTCATAAGCTTCTGGTTGTCGTACAAGTCGCCGTTTACAAAGAATTTTACGCTGTAAACAGTTTCTTCTGCGGGTGCTCCGCCGCCTCCGCCCGATTCACTTTCTGTCTTTTCAAAAACAGCATAAAAATCGACGTTTTCCAGAATTCTGGTGGCAGACAGTTTGACAGGCTCTCCGCCTTCGCTGAGTGCCCAGCCAAGGAACTCATATCCCTTGACTTCGGGATTCTCGGGAGCCTCAACATAAGCCGAATGCTCAACCACACGGGAATCATACAATGCACCGCGGGAGAAGAAGTTTACGTCATGGAGTTTTCTGGCAAATACTGCCTCATAGTCCACATCCGAAACAACGACCATGGAGTTTACATCTACAACACCGTCAGTGCCAATAGGCCTCCACCCCTCAAACACATATTCACTGCCGGGGGGAGTGGGATCAGCAGGGGCAACAGCACTGTTACCTACAACTATTGTCTGTGTTTCTCCGTACTGTTCGCCGTTTACAAAGAATCTTATATCAGCATCAATCTGCTTTACGGGACCGATTGCCATATTTGAAAGCACAGTAGCAAGCTCATGACGCTTGAGGTTTTCTGTTGCGCGGAAGGTATTATTTGCCTCCAGCGGCATAATAAAGTTCTGAACAATTATTTCAACGTGGGGTCTTGCCCAATTCGCAACAGCATCATTTATAACAACGGGAATACCGAGGTTCATAGGTTTCAAGAGTCTATTGAGGATTGCACAGACTTCCTGACGGGTAATATTATTACTGCCTCTGAAAGTTTTATCTTCATAACCTTCAACATATCCCTGCTTCTGTGCTGCCAGTGCAAAAGCATAATACCAATTATTAGCAGTTACATCAACAAAGCCTGCAGCACCTTCAATATCGGTATATCCGAGTGTAAGGTTAATCATCTTACACATTTCTGCTCTTGTAACCTCTCCCTCAGGCTTGAATGTTCCGTCGGGATAACCGGCAATTATGCCAAACTCTACAAGTTTTTTTACTGCTGCAGCATAGGGTGCATCTACGGTAATATCCACAAAACCTGTAGCATTTTTATTTATCTCCTCCTGAGAAAGAACAGGCTGAGTCTCTGCGGCTACGGGATTCTGAGAAATCAAAAGTCCTGTGTCTCCTTCGGCAAAAGCAAAGCTTGAGCAAAGCATTGCCAATGTAAGAACAACCGCCATAAATCGTTTAAAAAACATTAAATTTTTCCTCTCTTATAGGTTGAGCAGACGGCATGCCGTCTGCTCAAAAGTTTATACTCCAATAATTAGTCGATGTCTTCAGGAGCAGGCTGATCCCAAGTATCTGCAAAGAATCTTGTAAGAGTCATTTCAAATCCCTTGAATGCGGCTTCTGCTTCATTTCCGCTTCTGCCAACCTTTTCAAGAACGTTATCAAATACATAGTCGGTTGTACCGTTATAGTTTTCAATACCATCTACAGTTTCCCAGCATTCTTCGAGCTGATCGAGAAGCTTAACAAAGTCATCATGTGTAAGTTCCTTATAAGCCTTTGAATTTGTATACTTACCAAGGAAAGTTTCCGCAGGAACGCCCACTCTGTCAAGTGCCTTCATGAAGTACATTTCAAGAGTTGCGTTATTGATTTTATCTTCTACAAAGAACATCATATCAAAGCTTACCTTATTGTCAAGCTTTTCAACTGCTCCCTTGATATCGGGATCGGAGAGAAGATCATCCCAATACTGAGCCATATCTTCGGGAAGTCCGTTTTCAGCATACTGCTTCATGAGCTTATGAGGATGATTATGGAGTGCGAGAATGAGGTCTTCGTTTTCTTCTGCAAGGTTTCTGATTCTTGCAAAGTCAACAGCTCCTCCTTCGGGATCCATATACCAGAGAAGTGCGTCGATGGTTTCTACTGTTTCAGGCATTACCATTTCTGTGTAAATGTCGTAGAAGCTATTAATCTTATAACGACCTTCACCGTTTTCATCAACTCTTGTCTTTGTTACATAGAAGTCAGGATTGAATGCGTAATTTACAACGCCGTAGTTGCCTGCCTTACCTGTTGTATAGGGATTATCTACATAATACTTTTCAACAAGCTCTGCCGCTTTATTGTCGGAGGAAACAGCCTTTTCAACAGCAGCCTCATGCATATCCTCGGCATATTCCATCATAGGAATAAGGAGTTCTTCTACAAGATTGATATCAAAGATGATACCGCTGTCGAGAGGATAATCTTCCTTAACATATCCGGGCAATTTGGCAGCATTTCTTGCCTCTTCGAGATCTGCGAGGAATCTTTCAACTCTGGGTTCATAAATATCTTCAATCATTTCCATAGGAAGTCTGTTAAAAAGACCTGCGGGAATCTTATCGCCAATGTATTCATCAATTACTGCATCAACTGATTTCAATCCATCAATCTTATCATATACTCTTTCCATAATGAATTCATTGTTCAAAGTTGCATAGAAGTATTCTTCTTCAGTCGACATACGAATAAACTCTTCAGAGTCAAAGTATTTTCTCTGTGCTTCAGCATATGGTTCCACTGTAAAATCAACGCCGTAGTAGTTGTCAACAAAGTACACCTTAAGAGCCTGTTCCTGATTACGTCCCTGTCTGAGATCTAAGAACTCTTTGTCATAAATAGTTCCTCTTCCAAGAGCATCCCTCACAGCTTCTTCTACTTCTTCCCAAAGCCACTTTTTATAACCGTCTTTACCGCCCATCATCTGATAGAAGTAAACCATTACATCTGTATTATTGATTTCCTGTTCGTCATTGAATACGCCGTCGCCGTCAAAGAACTTACCGCCTACTGTAGAAAGTTTATCATACATCTTTTCTTCCATTCCGGTAGTTTCGGGGTATGTTGCGATATTATCATTGAGGTACAATGCATCTCTTACAGAGTCAAGGAATCTTGTTGATTCTTCATAAGGTACGTTAAGTGTAAGAACTTCGTCACCAACAAGCTCTTCAGGGAAGCTGATAACAACATTAAGCTTCTTAACCTTAGAGAAGAGATCGAGGTCTTCGTAGAATACATGTTCTTCATCAAATACAACATAGTCTTCTTCGTCATCCTCTACATACCACTTGAAGTTGATTTCGTGATCGTGATCAAAATCGTAGTAATCTATAGGATAAGCATAGTCATATTCATCTGCAACGCCGTCGCCGTCTGTATCCTTCGGTTCAAACTCGTTATACAGGTATTTATCATCGTAACTCTTACCATAACCAAGAACGGTAAGGAATTCAATATAGTTTTCTATCTCCGCCTTGATTGCTTCATTATCAGCTTCATCAAACGCTGTATCTTCATAGCAGTAATTATCAATTGTACCGCCGTACTTAACATCGTAAACAAGTACGGGATATTCTTCATCTACCGCAAGGTCATAGTAGTTAACCTTGAGAACCTTAATATCATAGTAAAGCTTAAGAGTGAGTTCATCGGGAAGTTCAGGAACTGTACCTTCTGCGACTCTATCAGCGTGGTCTACGTTTTCGCCTTCATATCCTTCGGGAAGTGTTGTAAGTGCTGTTGCTGTTACAACTTCACCGGGTTTTGCGGAGAGAGTTTCTGTAGAATCAAGTACATAGGTACCGTCGAGCTGTTCAAAATAGTGTTCTACATAGTAATCAACTGCATCCTTATCTACAATTACAGGATAGAGTGTTACCTCAGTAGAATCAAACACATTTTCAACAACGTCTGCTGTAAGGTCATCGTTTGTGAAGTTTACACTTATGCTTCCGGCTGTTGTTGTCCAACCATTGAACTTCTGAGTTGCTTCAACAGAAACTACGGGAATTTCGACAGCATCAATTGTCTCGCCTTCAGTCTTTTCAATCACTATGTTACCTGCATCGGTTACGAATGTGATTGTATATACGTCAGGATTTTCTTCGAAGACAGGATACCATGTTCCCTCTACTTCGGAAATCTTCTTGCCTATAAAATAGTCTCTTTCTTCGCCTTCTGTTGCCGCAGGATCCTTAGACCAGCCCTTGAATGTGTGGTCTGCCTTTGTAGGATCTGCAGGTACGTCTGCATCTGTGAGAACATAATCAGGATCGTACTTCTTTATTTCCTTATCTGTTTCGCCGGCATTTGCAGGCTTAAAGATTACACTGTAAGAATCCTTATCCTTGATTACGGGATAAAGGGTTACTTCTGTGGAATCAAATACGTTTTCTACAACATCTGCCGTAATCTGGTCGTTTGTGTAGTCAACATTTGTGCTACCTTCAGTCTTTGTCCAACCCAAAAATTCCTTAGAAGCATCTACTGTGATTTCAGGAATTTCACCAGCTGCAATTGTTTCGTCTTCGAGCTTATCAAGACCTGTTTCGCCGGCATCTGTTACGAATGTGATTGTATATTCTGCCTTATAGATAGGCTTCCAATCGCCATCAACGTCTTTGATTTTTGCACCGACGAAATAATCTCTGTTCTTTGTTTCAACGCCGTCTGTCCAGCCAATGAACTTAAAGCCTGTCTTTTCCATTGCAGCGTCTGTAGGAACATCTTCTTCCTTAACAACGTAGCTTCCCTTTTGCTTAACAGCACCTATAGGCTCAGCCATGGGATCTGTTGCATCAGCAGATTCATAGAAAGAAAGGGTGTACTTTACAGAAACACCGCTGCTACCGCTTGAAGGTTTTGCAGGTTCTCTTTCAAGGAAGGTTGCGGGAGTATTTTCGATTACGTTATCATTCTTAAAGGGAGTATCTTCGTTTCTGTAGTTATAGAAGTTAACTACACCGTTGGGGTCATTAACGATAACCTTGCCGTCGGAGGTGACATTCACAAAGTAGTTCATGCCTTCACCGCCGCGGGCAATGATTTTGCCTGTAACGTGAACGTCGGAAATTCTGAAGTCGCCTTCACCGACACCGTCTGCCATAATAAGGTCGCCGTCAATTGTAACGTCCTTAAGTGTTACATACTCACTTCTTACAATTACCGAGCCCTTCTTGGCAACGGAATCGTATTCGCCGTCTTCGCTTATGTATGTCTTGAAGATGTTGTGGAAGAGCTGTGCAAGTTCTTCTCTTGTAATATAGTTCTGAGGTCTGATTGTTCCATCCTCATAACCGTGTACATAATCTTCAGCAACCATACCTGCGATAGCTGCGATTGACCAGGTATCAATCTTGCTTCTGTCAGAGAACTGGTCGAGAACAGAGATATCTGTACCGTCTACAAAGAGAATTCTTGCCATGGCAAGTATAACTTCTTCTCTTCTCATGAACGCATTAGGAGCAAATGTTGTATCGCTCGTACCGTTCATTACGCCCATCTGTACAACCTTTGCAACAGAACCGTAGAACCAGTCGTTTTCATCAACGTCCTTGAACTTTGAGATATCCGCTGTCTTTGTTGCACCGAACGCTCTTGTAACAATTGCCGCAAATTCGGCTCTTGTCAGGTTTTTCTGAGGTTCGATTGTTGTTTCGCTTGTTCCCACGAGAAGTCCGTTTTCAACCGCTGCGGTCATTGCTTCGGTTGACCAGCTGTTTGTGGGAAAATCGGTAAAGCCTTCAATGTCTGCTGCAAAGTTTGTAATAACAAATGTCTGCATCAGCATCATTATTGCCAGTATCACCGACAAAATTTTCTTTGTTCTTACCATTGTCTGTTTCCTCTCTTTATGTTAAACTTTTTTATTAATCGCCGTAAGTGCTGAGGTAATACGCCTTGGTGTTTTCTTTTTCAGAAGCATAAGTTGAAACAATTGCATCTGCAAGAGACATGTCCCGTCCGTTTTCCTTAAGGATTTGTCTGAGCTCTGTCACAATTGCATTAACCTGTGCATCACACTGAGCTTCCATCGCATTGATTTTACTCATATACCCTGCCGCTATACTCTGCTTTGCTGATTTCGTCCGCTGTTCCGCAGGAAGCTTTGAGTAATCTGCTTTCATGCTTGAAACAACGCCTTCAACTGCACCTGTATACTCAGCTTTAAGAACATACATTTTTGTTACCAGCTCTGCTATGCGTTTATCGGCATCACTCTGGGTCTGCTGCACGGAACCGGTTGACGGTTTGCCTGTATCCTCTTTTTTGTCATTTGCCGGAGGATTGGGTTTGGCAGGGGGATCATCTGCCGGCCTCTTTCCGTCTTCCTGTTTTACTTCACTGTTACCCGAGGGTTTCTTACCCTGTTCTTCATCCGAATTCGTATCAGGCTTTTCGACAGGTGAAGTATCTTCTGTCAGTGTATCATTTATCTGTGTTTCATCGCCGTTTTGTGTTTAATCCTGAGGGATTTCAACTTCGGGTTGTTCGGGAGAAGAATTTTCCTGTTTTGCAAGAACGTCCTCCAAAGTAAGATTACCAATAAGAATCTGAGTATGTTCCTCAGCAGTAATCTTGCCCGCCGTCAGCGCTTCATCAAGTTCTTTACTTGCGAAGAAGCCGCTGTTATTAAGTACCTCTGTCTGTTTTTCTTTTGCTTTATCTATGTTTTTCCGGATATCCTCATCTGAGGTTGTCAGCCAGATTATTGCCGCCTTTATGTGGCTTCGGAATTTAAATCCCAGAATTGCCGCGGCTACAAGTATCAATATAAGAATTACCGACAAAGCTGTCAGCAACGTTTTCTTTATTCTGCCCGACGGTTTATTATCCTTGATTTTTTTGCTCAAATCATCACCTCCGAAAAAGGATACACGTACAGACTATAATATACAATATATTATACCTTCAGACCTTTATTTTGTCAATGGTTTTACTGAAATATATGAGATATTTTTTCGCAAAAATCCCCTTATTTATCCAATTATTGTTTTAGACGTCAAAAAAAGTAATATTGTTCCGCAAAACATCAAAAAAAGCTGCATTTTCTGCAGCTTTTTCTCTACTTATTCATCCAGTAGTCGAGAATTTTCATTTCGGTAACACCAAGAGAAGCAACCTGTTTTGCGTCAAAGTCTGACACGCTGTCACGGACATCCTTTTTGGAAGTTTCGGGTGTCACTTCAAGGCTGAAAAGAACCTCTGTGGCATTTCCTCCGCAAAGCACAATTCTTTCAAAAGCAAAACCGTTTTCAGATATTGCTTCAACCGTATCCTCGCATATTGAAACAAACTTATCTTTCTCATTCTTTGTGAAGATACTTTCAAAGCTGACGACATAGCTCACCCTATCCATGTAGTCATCGGCAACAGCGTCAGAAGAGAGCATTTCCCCGTTTTCAAATGCGATATCGGAAGCAGTAATATTATAACCCCATGTCGCCTTTGATACGGCAGAGGCGAGTCTTGCATTGGCTGTATACAGAATCTTTTGCTCGTAGTAATTTCTCACATCATCCCATACAGCATCAGAACCGGATTTTACATAGCATTCGTCTGCTTTACCGTAAACTCCGCCGTCATCCTTGAAAGACACATATGTGCGGTATTCTGCGGCAAGTGCCTCATAGCTTGTATATCTCTTTTCTACCGTTTCACCGTAATTCTTTTTGATATACTCGGTATTCACCGAATCCTTGATTAAAAACGACACGGCATTTCCGCAAAGCACCATTGAAAGAACGAGCGACACTGCGACAGATGTAACAGCCGCAGTTATACACTTTTTCTTCACGTCGTTTTTTTGAGTTTTCTTTGATGCTCTGACAAATCTTATGACATACACGCCCGCCGTAGCGAGAAGGCAGGAAACAACAGCATAAAAAACAGCCTCGGCGACCCCTCGTCCGCTTGCCAGGTACATACAAAGAGTCAACACCGCAGAGAGTGAAGAAATCATACCTGCAGAAACAGACAGAGCATGGGCTGCCGCACCGCCTGCGACAAACAAAGGTATTGTTCTGATAACCCCGGCCGAAGGAGTAAAGGCAAGCGCACACGCAAACAGCACAAATCCTGCCGCAAACATTTTAAATGCCGGCTTTGAAACAATTCTTTTTCCTGATTTATTCTCGTTCATCATTCATTCATTCTCCCCGTCAATGTTCGATTCAAATGCAGAATTCGTCTTTTTTCTGTATTCATAGGGTGTAAGGTCGCTGTGATAGCTGAAAAATTTCAAAAAGCTTTTATAATTGCCAAATCCCGTAAGGCAGGAAATCTGCTTCAAGGGATACGAGGTTGTAATTAACAGCCCCTTTATAAATTTAAGTCTTTCGGTGTCAATATATTCCTTGAGGCTCATATCGAAATTGCGCTTGAAAGATCTTGAAATATAGTCCTTATTATATCCGAAAACCTTGGAAATTTCGTCTACCTCAATCTTTCTTGAGCTGTTTTTTCTTATCCATTCGGCAATAATTCCGCAAACGGGATAGGACGTATTTTTTCCGCGCTTTGCCGCAAGCAGAATCTCATTGAGAATAAGTCTGAGATAGCAGTCGGCAGCCTCCCTCGGATATGCGGGGTTTTCATTGGCCTGCACAAGCTGTCTTGCAAGATTGAGAAAAGAATCCGACGAGCCGAAAGAGACATTCTTGATTTCATCTATAAAGTCGGTATCCGAAAAAAACTCGAACCAGTAAAATCCCGCCGTTTTGCCCGAAAATTCATAACCGCCGTGTCTTTTCCCCTTCTGAAGAACGATACAGTCACCCTTATGAAGTTCGTATCTTTTATCTTCCTCGAAGATTTTGACGGTACCCTTTACAACATAGATAATCTCATTGAAATCCACTTCTCTTGTTGGGTGAATCCAGTCACCGTCAAATTCACGGTAATCGCCGCGTTTAAATACAGCATCAAAAAGACTCATGTCGTTTTTTTACTCCCGATAGAAATAATATTTACAGTAAAAGCATACCACATCAGTCTTTTTTTGTCAACGAGAATGAGCGTATTTTTGAGTTTTTTCATTCTGCTTTCACACAACGATATTGACACAGAGGTGTTTTTGATGTAAAATACACCACGAAATCATTTTTTGGAGAAATTACAATGCAAAAATTAGTGGATTTACTTAATGAAAAGGAACTGAGATACGCCGACGAGCTATTCTTTGCCGAAGGCGAATTCTTTGCCATACACGACGGCAAAATCGCAAAGCTTCCCGACTTCACGGGCGACTTTGAAGGCATATACAAGCTTCTGCCTTCCACAGAGCATTTTATCGCCTCATACCTTATTGCAGAAAACCTTGACATAACCGAAATCATAGACACGGTAAGCATATTTTCATCCGAGCTTTCACTCTACGGCGACGAAATTCCCGACGGTTTAGACTACGATTCCTTCAATTTTCTCAACGCCTGTCAGGAACACGGTATCAGCCCCTACTGTGCATACAGGGCAATGCTTCTTATAATGGAAGGCGTTCAGAGCGGCGGATGGGTGCTTCTCGGTTATGACGGCGAATACAAGCCGGCACTGGAATACATTTCCGAAGCCTGCGAGGTTATTGACTTCCGCTTTACCGACGAATATGACGACGAATACTGGGAGAGCATAATAGAAAACATTGAAAACTATGTTTTCTCGGGCGGGGAAGTTTTTTAGAATTAAGAAGTAAAAATTAAAAGCGAAACGGGATTTGACACAATGTCAAATCCCGTTGATTTATTTTATAAGATTCCGTACCACATACGATGCAATGGTAAGTCCTGCCGCGGGCGGAACAAATGCCGAGCTTGCAGGTATGGATTTATTTGGGTTATCGTTTTCTTCGGGTTGAAAAAGCGGTGAAATCGGCTCCTCCTCGGAGTAGACAACCGTCAGCTTCTTTATGCCGTTCTTTTTACAGAGATTACGCATAACCCTTGCAAGAGGGCATATTTTTGTTTTATAAATATCGGTGATAACTATCTTTGTCGGGTCAAGCTTATTACCTGTTCCCATGGAGGAAACAAGGGGTATACAGAGCTTTTGGCAACGCATTGCAAGCTCCATTTTTCCGCTTACTGTATCGATGGCATCAACGACAAAATCATATTTTGAAAGGTCGATTTGCTCTGCCGTTTCGGGAAGATAAAACATATTATATTCCTGTACCGACACATTTGGGTTTATATCCTTCATCCTCTGAGCCATAACAGATGTTTTATTCATGCCAACTGTATTTTCGTCCGCTATTATCTGGCAGTTGATATTCGTCTTGCTGACGGTATCATTATCCACCACATCAATACATCCGACACCGCTTCTGCAGAGAGCCTCGCAGACGTATCCGCCCACTCCACCGACACCGAAAACTACAACCCTTTTATTCTTCAGTTTTTCGACGGCACCTGTTCCGACAAGCATTTCAAATCTTTGAAATCTGTTCATCAGCTCTTACCTTCCTCCAAGCCCTTTTCCTCATCGGATATCTGCTTATTTTTGCCCCTTGAGGACGATCTTTTACGCACATGTCGTTTGGTCTTTTTGCCTTCAAAATAATCTCTGTTACTTTCATCAAGCAAATGAATCTGTTGGTTGACAGAGAATGTTCCCTGAGGCGTTTCGGAAATCTTAAGAACTACCATAAAATCTCCGTCTTTCTCGCAGTGGGACTCTATATTTATCCTCCACAGCCCGATACGTTTAGGCTTTTCATAGTTCATCTTCTGACCGCAGCAGGGGCAGACGGGTCTTACGATAAAGCCGTTCTGCCATATATCATCGCGTCTGCGTATGTAACGGAATTTTCTCTTAATGAGAACACTTGAATTCTTTGTATTTGTCGTCTCGTTGGAGGGCAGATATTTAAGGTTGCTTATCCCCTCTTCAAGGTTAAGTCTCTCGCACACCATTGCCGTATACTCGGCATCGTTGAGTGCGTCATGGAGCTTTTCACTCGTTTCGATTTCAAAATGCTCAAGGGCAAAGGACAGGGAATACTGTCTCTTTTCAAGATTCGTCTGCTGTGCAAAAATCATCTGAAGGTTATAGCTTGCAGGCAGCCAGGACGTATCCAGCCCGTGGAACATGAGGTTGCTTTTGAGAATACGTATATCGTCGTATCCCCATATAAGTATCACATATTCATCGCCGCAAAAACTTCTGAAACGTTCAATGGCATTTTCAAAGCTTTCGCCCTTATCTATCATTTCATCGGTAATGCCCGTAAGCTGCTTAATCATTCTGTTCATACTTGTCAGGCTTACCGGCTTTATTATACACTCAAAGACGCCTGTTTTCTGCTTGTCCTCCGCAAGCTTAACGGCGCCAATCTGTATTATTTCATTTTTCATACAAACGCCGTTGCGGCAAAGGGCGGTATCAGCATATCCCGGCTGATTCCACTCCATATCGAGTACAATATAATTCATTTAATACGTCCTTTTTGTTTTGTCTACACAAGTATAGCACACTTTTTCATCACTTGCAACATCAAAGAGAAAAAACACCTTGTAAACAATATTAAAACAAAGCGAATTTTGAGTTGACTTTTGGGCACTGATGCATATAATAATTAACGTGTTAACAATTAATGTGTTAATTATATTATTCGGAGGTAAAAAATGAGCGACAAATTCGACAAAGAACGCGCCCACTTTACGTTTTACAAAATGATTCAGATAGACAGGCTTCACAGAAGTACATTTGAAAAAATGCATTCTTCTTTCGGCATTCACCGAAGCCAGCACAGGCTTCTCATGTACATTTCGAGAAAGGACACCTGCCCTTCCCAGAAGGACATCGCAGAGCATTTTGACATAAGTCCTGCAGCGGTTGCAGTCTCCCTCAAAAAGCTTGAGGACGGCGGCTACATCTCAAGAGAAAGTCTTGAGAATGACAACAGATTCAACAGAATCACCCTGACGCAGAAGGGCAAAAACATAGTAGAACAATCACAGGACTTTTTTGCAAGATCCGATTTTGCAATGTTCAGTGATTTTACGGAAAAGGATTACGAAAATCTCCTTTGCTGTCTTGACAAAATGATGTCGGGACTCAAGGATTTTGCCGAGAATCCCGACAGCTTTACGAAAAAGGCTGATTAACTTTCGGAAAGGAAGATTGTTTTGAAAAGATGGCTATCGTACGTCAAGCCGTACACTCTTTATTTTGTTCTCGGTCCGCTTCTTATGATAGTCGAGGTAATCGGCGAAGTATTAATGCCGATGTATCTCGGTCAGATTCTCAACGAGGCATCCGAGGGAACACTCAATACACCAAGATGTTTTATGTATATTTGTCTCATGATTCTCACCGCCCTTATGATGATGGCAGGCGGTGTAGGCGGTGCATATTTCGGTACCAAGGCATCCGTCAATTATGCAGCTGACGTAAGACGTGATGTATACAGAAAAGTACAGAAGTTTTCCTTTGCAAACATCGACAAGTTTTCTACAGGTTCTCTTGTAACGCGTCTCACCAACGATGTTACACAGATTCAGAATTTTATAAATACGCTTTTGAGAATGTGCATGCGTTCACCCGGTATTTTCATCGGTGCGCTTATTATGGCAATAAGGCTCAGACCTCAGCTCTCTTGGATTTTTGCCATATCCGTTCCCGTTCTTGCGGTTATAATCGGCTTTATCATTAAAACGGCGTTCCCAAGATTCGGCATCATGCAGGAAAAAGTTGACAAACTCAATTCCACTGTACAGGAAAGTGTCACCAACGTCAGAGTCGTAAAGTCTTTTGTGAGAGAAGACTATGAAATCGACAAGTTTACAGAAGCCAACGGAAACCTCAAGGCTTCGGGCATTTCCGCCATGAAGATAATCATTCTGAACGGTCCTGTAATGACGCTGTTTATGAACATCACCGTTGCAGCAATAATATGGTTCGGTGCACATCAGGTTATGGGAATTACCGACACAATGGCCCCCGGCGACCTTTCACAGTTTATTACATATGCAAATCAGATTCTCAACTCTCTGATGATGCTCTCCATGATGTTTATGATGTCATCCCGTGCCATTGCCAGCGGAAGACGTATTTCCGAGGTACTTGACGAAAAGGTTGATATCTCTGACGAATATGCATCACAGAAAGATATGACTGTTACAAACGGCAGCATTGAATTCAAGGACGTGACATTCAGATACTACAAAAACAGTGAGGACAGCGTTCTTGAAAAAATAAATCTCACAATTCCGGCAGGCAAGACAGTCGGAATTATCGGTTCAACGGGCTGCGGAAAAACAACCCTTGTTTCGCTTATCCCAAGACTCTACGATACAGACGAGGGTGAAGTGCTTGTTGACGGAGTTAATGTCCGTGACTACAGCCTCAGGAATCTCAGAGAGGGTGTAGGCATGGTACTTCAGAAAAACGTATTATTCTCAGGTACTATTGAAGACAATCTGCGTTGGGGTGACGAAGATGCAACAATGAAAGAAATAATCGCCGCAGCAGACAGTGCCCAAGCAGACACGTTCATCAAAAACTTCAAGGACGGTTATCAGACAGAGCTTGAACAGGGCGGCGTAAATGTTTCAGGCGGTCAGAAGCAGAGACTTTGTATTGCAAGAGCATTGCTCAAAAAGCCCAAAATTCTCATTCTCGACGACTCGACAAGTGCCGTAGATACGGCAACCGAAGCGAGAATCAGAGAAGAATTCCGCACAGGTCTCAAGGATTCAACAAAGATTATCATCGCCCAGCGCATTATGTCTGTAATGGAAGCTGACATGATTGTTGTTATGAACGACGGTCAGATTACAGGTGTAGGTACACATGACGAGCTTATGAAGACCAACACCGAATATCAGGAAATATACGCTTCCCAGATGGAAAGCAAAGAAAAGGAGGCGTAAGAAATGGCTAGAAATCTTAAAGAACTTCAGAAGCAGTACAACGCCTCGGCAGCACCAGGAAAACCAGGCATGCCCATGGGCAGAGGTCCGGGAAGAGGCGGCCCACCCGGCATGGGTGCCAAGGGCAAGCCAAAGAACACAAAGCACACAATCAAACGCCTTTTCAAATATGTTGAAAAGTACAAATTCCACATTCTTATTGTAGCTTTATGTATGCTTGTCAGCACGGTAACCAACCTTATCGGTTCCTTCATGCTTGCACCCATTATCAACAAAATCACATTCTACGTTGCACCGTCAATTGCAACAAAGTTAAGTCTTTCCGAAGGCATTGCCGACAACGCAATATCAGGCTTTAAAAACGCTCTTTTCGGAGGAATTGAGCAAGCACTCGGCGGTGATGCAAAAGCCGAAGTTTTTGCTTATATTCTATCTGCAATAACAATTCTTATTTCGGTTTATCTTATCGGCGTCATTGCAACTTATCTTCAGAACAGAATTATGATAAGCGTTTCGCAAGGATCGCTTGAAGCAATCAGAAACGACTTATTTGCAAAGATGCAAAAGCTTCCCGTAAGATTCTTTGACAACAACCCAACAGGTGAAGTAATGAGCCGTTTCACAAACGACGTTGACAACATAGGCATTATGCTTGACAACTCGCTTATATCCCTTATTTCAGGCACAATCATGCTTCTCGGCACATTAACATTTATGCTGACAACCAACTGGGTTCTCACTCTTATAACAGTTGTATTTGTTCCGATCTTCATGAAGCTTGCAACATGGATTGCAGGCAAGAGCAGAAAGTATTACTCAGGACAGCAGGCAGCTCTGGGTGCTGTCAACGGCTACATTGAAGAAACGGTTACGGGTCAAAAGGTTGTAAAAGTATTCAACCACGAGGACGATACAGTAGAAGAATTCGGTCTTCTCAACGACGACCTTCGCGACAAGCAGTTCAAGGCACAGTTCTACGGCGGTGTTATGGGTCCCATAATGAACAACACCTCCAACATCAGCTACGCATTCACCCTCGGCATCGGCGGTATACTTATCTGTACAGGTAATATGAACCCCGGTTCGCTGACGGTATTTGCACAGTATTCAAAGCAGTTCTCCTTCCCTATCAACAACATTTCCCAGCAGATGACAACCGTCTTCTCTGCCCTTGCAGGTGCTGAACGAGTATTTAGCATTATTGACATGGAAGAAGAACCCGCAGATATTGAAAATGCTGTATCAATGCCTAATATGCAGGGACACGTTATTCTTGACGATGTTTCCTTCGGTTACAATCCCGACAGGCTCATACTCAAGAACATTTCTCTCTACGCAAAGCCGGGGCAGAAGATTGCATTTGTAGGCTCGACAGGTGCGGGCAAGACAACTGTTACAAACCTTCTCAACCGATTCTACGATATCGAATCAGGCAAGATTACTATTGACGGTGTTGACATCAAGGATATGAAGATGTCAGAGCTTCGCTCAAATATAGCCATGGTACTTCAGGACACGCATTTATTTACAGGAACCGTTATGGAAAACATTCGTTACGGCAGGCTTGATGCTACAGACGAAGAAGTAATTGCGGCTGCAAAAACAGCAAGCGCTCACTCCTTTATCATGCGTCTTGAACACGGATACAACACAGTTCTTGAAGGTGACGGTGCAAATCTTTCGCAGGGGCAGAGACAGCTTCTCAACATTGCAAGAGCTGCAATAAGCAAAGCACCAATCCTTGTACTTGACGAGGCAACAAGTTCTGTTGACACACGTACCGAACGTCACATCGAACACGGTATGGACAGACTAATGCGCGACAGAACAACCTTTGTTATTGCTCACAGACTTTCAACGGTACGTAACGCAAATGCTATTATGGTACTTGAAAACGGTGTCATAGTTGAGCGGGGCGACCACGACGACTTGCTCAGTCAGAAAGGCAGATATTACGAGCTTTACACAGGCAAAAAGGAACTTGATTAAGCATACGAAAAGGCACCCAAAAGGGTGCCTTATTTCTATATTACGCTTTATTTTTTACAAAGCTCAAGGAAATTTTCAAGCAGTTTTCTTTCCTCGTCAAAGCTTCTTTCGGGATGCCACTGAACACCGAAAATGTTTTTTTCCTTATGCTTGAAGCCCTCAATTATTCCGTCATCCGATTCTGCAACAACCTCAAGACAGTCTGCAAGCTTATCTACATGCATAACATGATATGAGTTTATGGTCTTTCTTTCTGTGCCGAAGGCATCATAAAGAAAAGAGTCTTTCCTGAAATTAACGCTATGAGTTGTTCTTGAATGTCTTCTTGGGTCATCGCCGCCGACATAACCGATTGTTCCGCCAAAATAAATATTAATTGCCTGATGTCCTGCACAGATACCGAGGACGGGTTTATCATGCTTTACAAAATAATCCAGCACCTTTGAATCAAGTGCAAACTCATCATATACGGGAATTTTGGAAGCCTTGCCATAATATGCAGGATTCACGCCGTTTGGACTGCCGGGGATTATAAGGCCGTCACAAATTGCAAGAACATCCTCGCAGTCGTCGGGCGTCAGTATCGCACAAAGACCTACACCAAGTTTCCTTGCCATATCGTCAAAGTCACAATTTATGTAAAGCTTCTTATTTGACGGTGCATTTTCTTTATTTAAGTCTATATATCTTGGTAATATCGCTAATCTCATGTTATTACCTCTCAATGGCTGTTTTTTATGATTATACCACACATATATGTAAAAATCAACCGATACAGCAAAAAACTGTATCGGTTATAGTTTTATTCTTCCATCTGTTTACCAAGGAATGTCGCCGCAGTCTGAACAAGTTTGATTTCTGTATCATCAGGCTCGGACATACTTTCTTCGGCGTTCTGAGTAGACACGACCGCACCAATCACATCACCGCCCGAAATGATAGGCACAGCACAGGACATAACAATCTTTTCATTTCCGTCAACAACAAAGAAGTTTTTGCCGTCATTCTTTCGTGTATACATCTGGCGAGATTCCATGATAGATTCAATGTCGGGTGAAACCTTCTTTTCATTACATTCCTTCTTGGAAACACCTGAAAATGCCACAACCGTGTCTCTATCACAGACGATTATGGGATGTCCGCTTGTCTTATACAGTGTTTCGGCATACTGGGATGCAAAGCCGAGAAGCTCACCGATAGGTGAATACTTTTTGAAAATCACTTCGCCGTCACGGTCGGTGAAGATTTCAAGCGGGTCGCCCTCTCTTATTCTCATGGTTCTTCTGATTTCCTTAGGGATAACTACTCTGCCGAGGTCATCTATTCTTCTAACAATTCCTGTTGCTTTCATATATAAATTCTCCTTTATAATCAAATCTTGGTGTGCTTTTATTGTTTGACTTTTTGGGGGATTTATACTGAATTTTGTTAATTTTGGACTGGGGATTTTTGGGATAAACTATTTTACAATATATCTAAGCAAAGCTATATTTAGTTTTATTTTAATACTGATACAGCATCGCTGATTGTTTTTTCAAAAGCTTCTCTGCCGTATTTGTCAACCTCAGATTTATTCTTCTCGCCGTGAGTCAAGCATCCTGCACCGCCGATGCATCCGCCGACACACGCCATACCTTCGATAAAGTTTGCATCAAGTACACCCTTGCTCAGCTTGAGAAGTGCCATCTTGCAAGCTTCTATTCCGTCACAAGGAATTGCCTTTAAGTCAAATTCGATATTCTGTTCCTTAAGGCCCTGAGCAACTGCATCAGAAAGTCCGCCACTGCGAGCAAATATTCTACCGAAATATGATGCGTTATCCAAAACATCTTCTTCAAGAGTTGTAATGTCAATATCTTTACTGTCGTAGAGCGCCTGAAGCTCTTCAAAGGTCATAACAGCATCTACATAAGGCTTTACATCTTCAAGCTGTGCCTCAGCTTTTTTGGCTGTACAAGGTCCAATAAACACTACTTTTGAATTCGCATCCGTTTCCTTGATATATTTTGCAAGTGTTGCCATTGGCGAAAGGTTGTGGGAAATATATTTTACCAAATCAGGGAACGCTGATTTTACATAAGCAACAAAAGCCGGACAGCATGAGCTTGTCAAAAGTCCTTTTTCCGAAAGCTCTTTTGATTCTGCCTGTGCAACCATATCTGCACCAAGTGCTGCTTCAATTACCGTATAGAAACCAAGCTCTTTAAGTCCCTTGATTACCTGACCGAGCTTTGCATAAGTAAACTGACTGGAAATTGAAGGTGCAACCATAGCATATACCTTATACTTACGGTTATCTTCACTTTTCTTAATCATGTCGATAACATTCAGGATGTATGACTTATCCATAATAGCACCGAACGGACACTGATAAACGCAAGCTCCGCATGCTGTACACTTACTGTTATCAATTGCAGCAGCATTATCCTCATTAATAGAAATTGCTTTTATTTTACATGCATTCTGGCAAGGACGTTTACGATTCACGATTGCACTGTATGGACACACCTTTGCACAAGCACCGCATTCCACACACTTTGATTTATCAATATGTGCTACATGGTTATGGTCAAAGGAGATCGCTCCCCTTTTACAAACATCTTCACATCTGTGAGCAAGACAACCTCTGCATGAATCAGTAACCTCATAACCTGCTGCAGGACACTCATCACACGCAAGTTCAATTACTTCAATCACATTTGGGTTTTCTTTATCTCCGCCCATTGCGATCTTTACACGTTCAGAGAGAATTGCTCTTTCTTTATATACACAACAACGCATTGTAGATGTTTTTCCGGGTACAATCATTTTCGGGATTTCAAGAAGATTCTCAAGAAGTGTGTCCTTCCAAGCTTGTCTTGCCACTTCACGAAGTACTTTATATTTCAAATGTTGTACCTTTGTATCAAACTTTCTCATTGTTCACACTCCTTAGAAATAACTTACTTTAATCCTTTTACCCATCTTCTTGAAGCATTTGGAAAGTTCTTCAACAAGATTCATTTTAATACTAAAATTTATCGGCAAATCCGGATTCTGATGTGCCGGGTTAATAGCTCTGCCTACATAGAAATTTATATCCGTTGCTTCTTCAAACAGAAGCTGGCAGATTAGCGATGCACCATCTCGTTTATAATTCCAATGCTCATACATTTCGTTATCTCCGAGATAATCTTTCGCATATTCTAAAACTCTGTTTACTGTAATAACACCTTCTGTTACCAGATCAACTCCCTCAAGCTTTGCAATAGGAGGAATATCCGATTTTTCAAAGTTCAGGGTAGCCTGCAGAGGTTTTCTTAAATATTTTGCTGCGATAGATGATGTTGTACCTCCGCATATAATGTGTTTACCTTCCTTTGAGAAGAAAAGAGACATCATACGGTCACAGTCATCACGGTTAGAAGGCGGTCCAAAGAGGATGTTCATTGGTTCTCTTTTTCGTATCTTAATGACACATGCTGTTGCATCATCACCGGGTTTATGTCCGTATAATTTGTCGCATTCATCAACGAGCAGTGTAGAGAGATTTTTGGCTGTAAGTCCTGTGACAGACATGGTTTCCATGAAATCAATAATATCTTCCCTCTTCCATCCGAAGTTATATGCCATACCTATTCCGGCATGAGGGCAACCATCGCTCATGGCGATGAAAATATCCCCTTCTTGCAATCGAATTACAGACTTATATATTTTCTTACCGTCTATATTCATCTCTGTCTTGGGATAGTCATAATTTTTGTTATCCCTTAACACAATAACCTGTGGGTTATCATATTGAATAATCTCGGCTGTTTCATTGTTTATAACATGCATAATCGTAAAGGTTGAATATGCAACGCCTCTTACTGAACATACCGGAAGAGTTGCAGCAATTGTTGAAACACACTCTTCTATCGGCAGACCTGCTGCCATCATTGTTGAAATAATCTTTGATGTAAGTGTTGACAATATACTTGCCTTAACTCCGCTTCCAAGACCATCTGCTAAAACGATAACAGTTGAATCCTCGTTCTGCTCAACAATTTCAACATGGTCTCCGCAAAGC
>JAGAUT010000020.1 GCA_017620655.1 Clostridia bacterium
AATGAGGAATCAGGAATCAGGAATTAAAAATGCGGAGTGCGGAATGCGGAATGAATTTGCACTTTCGACGTATCCGGCTGTTTGAATTTTCATTTTAATTTCTATGTTTGCGACCGTCGGCGATTGACGGTCACAAACGGTTATTTAAGCGACACTGACGGTTTGCTTGTTGCGAACCCAGCCCGTGCGTTGTCAGCGGAGGCACTCCGCCGTCGTGCGGACAGTCGGGGACGCCTGTCCCTACAATGTGTTAATTTTGGGTAAGGAGTTTGCGTTGTTGCGTATATGCAACGCAAACGGGGTTATTTAAGCGACACCGAGGGAATGTTAATTGCGAACATGCCCCGTGCGTTGCCAGCGGAGGCACTCCGCCGCGTCCTGCCCTTCGCGTAAGATTTGTATTTATAAACCCACATTCAGAAATCGGAGTCCGATTGTCCCGAAAGCAGGATGCAGACCTCCCGTATTTTCCCGCTCCCCGAATGAAACAGGTCGGAACAGGACCGGAAAATTTCGGATGCTGGTAGCACAGAGCCAAAGGTAGGACACCACCCTTGCGAGAGCAGGGTTTCTTCAATGCAAATCTACGGCTGTGGCGGGGTCGGGAAAGCCCGACAGCACAAAGTCGCGAATTTTGTTTGCGATTGACAAACGGTTTTCCCGCGAAACCAACGTTTTGTTGCCGCCTTTAAGGCTCGCGGCAACAAAATCTGACACCGACATTATGTCGGATTTGAATAAATTAATATTGCACGGTTATCCAATCCCGACCGCCAAACAACGGCGGTTGGGATTTATTCTTTGTGCGACACTGAAGGTGTAATTTAAACCGAGCATACCCCGTGCGTTGCCGGCGGAGGCACTCCGCCCAAACATCGGCACAAGGGATTTGCACTTTGTGCGACACTGAAGGTGTAATTTAAACCAAACATACCCCGTGAATTGCCGGCGGAGGTACTCCGCCCGTACGTTGTCAGCGGTGACTCGCCGCATTGACAGTCGGGAACATTTGTCCCTACACTCAGCACCAACACCAAATGTGAGGAGATAAGCCGCCACGGCAAAGAGGGGAAGTCAGCGGAATGAGGGCGGCAGTATTGTTATGGCTTGCAGATACCCGAATTTTGACGGCTGTGTAGGAGAATAACTTGTATTTGTCTGAGTCAAAATTTGCCTTTTTCAGGGTACATTTCTCCCGAATGAGCCATCCCCTCTTTTTGAGTGGAGCGTTTTTGGTTTCTTTTGGGGCGTGCCAAAAGAAACTCGGCACCGCAGTGCCGAAACACTCCCTATGCCCGTTATTTGTGCGACAATCAGGGAATGTTTGTTGCCAACATCCCCCGTACATTGTCAGCGGCGACTCGCCGCCGGGCCGAAAGAAGGTCGCTGTCGCAACAGCGAAACTCTCCTCTCTGATGCCCGTTGTTTAAGCGATAGCTGACGATAAAAATCTTGCGAACACACCCCGCCCAAACATCGGCACAAGGGATTTGCACTTTGTGCGATAGCCGGAGCTTGCTTTTTGCGAGACTTGCCCGTAGTGTGAGAGGTAAGCCGCCGCGATGCCGAAACGTTCCTCTCCATGAATTTTTTTCTTACGGGACAAAAGTACGTATACCCGCCTCGCATAAACGAAACAATCCCACGTGCGACAAAGAAGATAAAAAAAGAAGGCAAAAAAATGACAAAAAATATAGATAAACGCACCTACCTCTTTGAAACAGCACCCGTACCCAAAGCTGTTCTTACCTTGGTAGTACCGACGGTAATATCCCAGATTTTAACAATCATATATAACTTTGCCGATACCTGGTTCGTAGGCAGAACAGGGGACGAGGCGGCGGTGGCGGCAGTTTCCGTTGCCATGCCTCTCTTTATTGTCATGACAGGACTTTCAAACCTTTTCGGCATCGGCGGTTCGAGCATGATTTCCCGTTCCCTCGGTGCAAAAAAGGAAGGTGACGCAAGAAGTGCCTTTTCCTTTGCCCTTTGGGGAGGAATTGCGGCGGCGGTTGTCTACTCGGTTGTCATATACTTTTTCGGCAAGAATCTCGTGTATGTCATCGGCGGTGATAAAAACAGCGAGAAATATATCATCGAATACCTTTTCTGGACGATTGTAGTGGGCGGTATTCCCACAATGCTGTCAAGCCTGTGCGGACATCTTGTGCGTTCGGTGGGAAAATCCAAGATTTCGGGACTTGTCATGTCAATGGGTGCAGTTCTTAATATAATCCTCGACCCGCTTTTCATGTTTGTGATACTACCAAAAGGACATGAAGTCATGGGTGCGGCAATTGCCACCGTGCTTTCAAATACCGCCTCGGCGACAGTGTTTATAATTTATATGCTTAAATCAAAGGACGATGTTTTTAACCTTAATCCAAAAAACTTTACCCTCAAGGGCGGAGTTGCAGCCGAAGTGCTTGCCACAGGCGCTCCTGCCTGCCTTTCCACCTGCCTTGCCATGGTGTCGAATATCGCGGCAAATAAGCTGATGAGCGATTATGGCACAGCCGCCGTTGCAGGTCTCGGTATAGCAAAGAAGTCAAATACTCTGGCTTTCAATATAAATATGGGACTGACGCAGGGCGTGCTTCCCCTTGTGGGATATAATTTTGCATCAAAGAACTATTCAAGAATGAAAAAGACGGTTGCCTTTACCTTTGGAATTACTATTGCATTTTCCCTTCTTTGTACATTTGTCTACAGAACCTTCCCGGCACCCATTGTGAGATTTTTCATCGACGAGCCCGAGACGGTTGCCGAGGGAACAAAGCTGCTTCCCACCCTTGCCATTGCAGTTGTGTTCTGTGCCATGACATATCTCATGAATACTATCTTTCAGGCAACGGGCAAGAAGTTTTATTCGCTTCTCACATCGATGATGCGAAAGGGCATATTCGATATACCCCTCATGTTCATCTTCAAACGCTATCTCGATGAAACGGGTATAGTCATTGCAACCCCGACGGCTGAGATTCTGTCGATTTTCGTGTCGGCGTTTCTGCTTCTCAGATTCCTGAAATCCCTGAAAAACGACCCAAAGGATGCATAAACTTGTGCATAAACGGCATTTATGCATTCAAAATGCGAAAAATACATCAAAAGACTTGACTTTTGGAAAAGCTGATAATATAATCTAAATGTAATAAATTTATAAAGGAGATTTTTTATTATGAAACTCACAAAGATTTTAGCAGTAGTTCTCGTAGCAGCAATGGCAGTTCTTGGCTTTGCGGCATGTGTTGCTGATGACGGCAATGCAAGCGGTGCAAACCTCGAAAACAAACTCGTTATGGCTACAAACGCTTACTTCCAGCCTTATGAATACTATGAAGGCGATAAGATAGTAGGTATTGACGCCGAAATCGCAGCAGCAATTGCCGGAAAGCTCGGTATGGAACTTGAAATCAAGGATATGCAGTTTGACTCTATCCTTACAGCAGTTGAAACAGGCTCTGTTGACTTCGGTATGGCAGGCATGACTGTTACAGAAAAGAGACTCGAAAGCGTTAACTTCACATCCAGCTACGCTACAGGAGTACAGTCCATCATCGTTAAGGAAGGCAGCCCCATCACTACAGTAGAAGACCTTTACGCTGAGGGTGCAGCTTACAAGGTAGGCGTACAGCTCGGCACAACAGGTGACATCTATTCCACAGACGATTTTGGTTCTGACAATGTTGTTCAGTACTCAAACGGCAATGAAGCAGTTATGGCTCTTCAGGGCGGCGCAGTGGACTGCGTAATCATCGACAACCAGCCTGCAAAGGCACTTGTTGAAGCAAATGAAGGTCTTGTTATTCTTGATACATCCTATGCTGATGAAGAGTATGCTATTTGCGTAGCTAAGGAAAACACAGAACTTCTCGAAAAGCTCAATAATGCTATCGATGAACTCATTGCTGACGGTACAGTTGATAATATTATCGCAAAGTACATCAAGTGATTTTTGATTTCAATTTAATTTGATATTGCGGACGGGAATGATCTTCATTCCCGTTTGCGATGTATATGGAGATTTACCGTGAATAATACTAAGAAGAAAAAGAAGCTGTTGACAACAAAGAATGTTTTTTTTGCACTTGTGGCATTGGCAGCAATTGTGTTTGCAGTATATGTGATAATAGCTCAAAGTCTTGCCATGAAGGTAACCAAAGAACTGACAATTGATGATGCCAAGGCGATTGTTGAAGAAAAAATCGCCGAGCTTCCCAAAGAACAGGCAGAGTCGGCATCGTTTCTTGCCGAAAACATTAAGGTGGATGTAAAGAACGTCGAAAAAAGTGAGAAAAAAAGCTTTATTGTTGATTGTGAAATAGAAACACTTGACCTTTATGATATAGTTTCTCAGAATATTGACAGATATTTCGGTCTTGCACATGAGTATGAGCAGAAAAGAACGGAAGAGGGGCAGCTTATGAAGCCTAACTCTACTCTTATCAGACAGAATATCGTTGATGATTTTAATAAGGATATTGAGCAAGCTGAAAAGTCAAACAAGAGAATTGTTATAAAGATATTTGAAATATCGGAAAACAATTATCAGCTCTATTATACCGACGAAGTGATAAATGCCATTTTCGGTGATTACAGAAAGGCAGTAGAGCTTATCAACAATGCTGAAACATGTACTATTGAAGGCAAAGAGGTTTCGATAAAGAATAACAGTACATATAAGAACGGCATTATAGAATGTTTTACCCTGAACAACTATGAAAAGAATGTTGAACCGGATCCCAGTATTCCTGCCGTAAAGTGGCTTAATTCCGTCAAGGATTCTTTTGAAAGAAACTTTCTGGAAAAAGACCAGGGAAGACCCAGATATATGTATATTGTTGACGGCATAAAAAACACTATACTCGTAACTCTTGCGTCCCTCTTTATCGGTATTATTATAGGTTTTATTGTGGCTGTAATCAGAGTTACAAATGATACAACCGGCGCACTTGATTTCGGTGCATGGATATGTAAGCTGTACCTGTCCATCATGAGAGGTACGCCGCTTATGATTCAGCTGCTTATTATTTACTTTGTCATTCTTCTTCCGGCAGGCGTAGGAAGCGTGCCTTCGGCAATTATCTGTTTTGGTCTTAATTCCGGTGCGTATGTATCGGAAATCGTAAGAGGCGGTATTATGTCAGTAGACAAAGGACAGATGGAGGCAGGAAGAAGTCTTGGTTTCAATTATATCAGAACCATGTATCACATTGTACTTCCTCAAGCATTCAAGGCCGTTCTTCCGTCACTTGCAAACGAGTTTATCACACTTCTCAAGGAAACTTCTGTTGCATTCTATATCGGTGTTGCAGATCTTACTCTCGGAGGTCTCAAGATTCGTTCGATTACATACTCAAGCTTTATGCCGCTTGTTGCAATTGCAATCATATATTTGATTCTTGTACTTGGTCTTTCAAAGCTTGTATCGATTCTTGAAAGGAGGCTGCGTAAAGGTGATAACCGTTAGAGGATTATATAAAGATTTCGGAGAAAATGACGAAATCAAGGTGCTTCGCGGAATTGACGAACACATAAAAAAGGGCGAAAAGGTTGTAATTATCGGACCGTCCGGTGGCGGAAAATCCACCTTTCTTCGTTGCCTTAACAGACTTGAAGAACCCACAGGTGGCGAAATTTGGTTTGGCAATGAATGTATTACTGACAAAAAGTGTGACATTAATAGACTCAGAATGAAAATGGGAATGGTTTTTCAGCATTTTAACCTGTTTCCGCACAAGAGTGTTATGGAAAACATAACACTTGCACCCATAAAGCTTCTTAAACTGCCCAAGGAACAAGCAGAAAAGGAAGCAATGGAGCTTCTTGCCATGGTTGGACTTGCCGATAAAGCAAGTGCGTATCCTTCCCAACTTTCCGGAGGTCAGAAGCAGAGAGTTGCAATTGCACGTGCGCTTGCAATGAAACCTGATGTTATGCTCTTTGACGAACCAACTTCTGCACTTGACCCCGAGCTTGTAGGTGAAGTTCTTAATGTTATGAAAAAGCTCGCACACGACGGCATGACCATGGTGTGTGTTACTCACGAAATGGGCTTTGCAAAGGAAGTTGCAACGAGAGTTCTCTTTATGTGCGACGGTAAAATCGCAGAAAGCGGCACTCCCGAGGAGCTTTTTTCAAATCCTCAGAATCCCAGAACACAACAGTTTTTGCAGTCGATTCTTTAAAACAAATAAACAAAAAGACGGAACGGCAGTATGCTGTTCCGTTAAATTTTGTCTATTTTTTGGAATTGACAACCCTCCTTTCAGGGTATATAATACCATAGGCAAAAACAAAAATAATAATAAGAAGGAATAAAACGAACATGAAAACATTCAGTCCAATGCTGTTCACCTGTCTTAAAAACTATTCAAAGGGACAGCTTGTCAAGGATATTATCGCAGGTATAATCGTTGCGATAATTGCGCTTCCTCTTTCAATCGCACTTGCCATAGCTTCGGGCGTCGGTCCCGAAATGGGTCTTTATACGGCAATCGTTGCAGGCTTTCTTATTTCTTTCTTCGGCGGAAGCCCCGTTCAGATTGCAGGTCCGACGGCAGCCTTTGCGACGATAGTTGCAGGCATTGTTGCCGTAAACGGAATAGAAGGGCTTGCTGTTGCTACCGTTATGGCGGGCGTGATTCTTGTAATCATGGGCGTGTGCCGCCTCGGTGCGCTTATCAAGTACATACCCGAAACAATCACAATCGGCTTTACCTCGGGTATTGCGGTGACAATCTTTGCAGGTCAGCTCAAGGACTTCTTCGGTGTAACATATATGCACGGCGAAGCACCCATTGAAACGGTGGAAAAGCTTGAAGCACTCATCCATAACTTCGGTACGGCGAATGTGTGGTCGGTACTTATCGGTGTCCTGTGCCTTCTTGTCCTCTTCCTTTTCCCAAAGGTTACGGATAAAATCCCGTCATCCCTCATTGCGGTAATTGTCGGCGTTGCGGCATACTTTATTCTCGGCGACAGGGTTGTTACAATCGGCGACCTTTATCCCAATATTACCGGCGGGCTTCCCAGGTTTTCACTTCCCGAATTTTCACTCTCAAATATAACGGCACTTCTTCCCGATGCCTTTACAATTGCAATCCTTGCTGCAATTGAATCGCTTCTTTCCTGCGTTGTTGCAGACGGCATGGTAGGAGCGAAGCATAATTCCAACACCGAACTTATAGCTCAGGGTATCGGTAACGTCGGCTCTGCACTCTTCGGCGGTATCCCTGCAACGGGTGCCATTGCAAGAACGGCGGCAAACATCAAGAACGGCGGACGTACACCCGTGGCAGGCATTGTGCATGCGGTAGTGCTTCTTCTTGTAATGATTGTGCTTATTCCCTATGCAAAGATGATTCCCATGGCGGCAATTGCGGCAATTCTCATTCATGTTGCGTATAATATGTCCCACATAAAGCCCTTTGTCAAGATTTGCAAGACAGAGCATTGGACTGAGGTTACGGTGCTTGTTCTCACGTTTGTTCTGACGGTTGTCAAGGACCTTGTGGTGGCGATTGCGGCGGGCATTGTTGTGTATGTGATTTTCAAGCTGATTTTCAAAAAGAAGAACAAGTAAACAAACGAAAAGACAGACCGAAAAAGGTCTGTCTTGTTTTTTTATTTGTTTACCGACCTGTCAAGCACCCTTGAAACGGGAAGGTAAAGCACCAGCATTATTATGAAGTTTGACACTCCGTGAATGATGTCAAAGGGAATGCCTGCAATCCACCATGTGATTGCCGAGGCGAGGGATGCATCGGGGTTTGTTCCCGTCGTTATAAAAAGATAGGGAAAGGAACAGAGAAAACCGAAGAAAAGTCCGAAAAAGCCGGATAAAAGTGCGGGGGCAAATGCGCTTTTCGGTCTGTTTTTAAACAGGAGCGTTGCAAGGCATAAAAGCGGCCATACATAGCAGTAGGCGATAACCCACAGAGGATTGAAGCCGTAAATCATAACCTCAATAAGTATAAATGCAGGTACTGCAAAAAGGGTTCTCTTGCCGAAATACAGCGTGAATATAATAAGCAGAAAGCTTGTAAGCTCGATGTTCGGAAGATTTGCCATTGCAAGCTTTGCCGCCTCAATGACGGCAATCATAAGCCCGATTTGGGCTATTTCTTTTGCTTTGGTGATATTTTTTGTCATGCCTTTGTGTATTCAATGCGGAACTCGTCGCCGTCATTTACAGGCTGGTCGGAAATGCCGTAGTTGCAGTATTCGCCGTTGACGTAAAAGCCCCAGTATGCGCCGTCGAGAACATAGTCTGCACGCTTGCCGTTTACCACCATAACCATTCCGTCGGTTGTTTCAAAGCTGAGTCCCTCTGCTTCCTTCATTACGCCCTCAAGATATTCAGCATGGGTTGAAATAGTGTAAAGACGGCTGTTTCCGTTTTCGTCCACAACTTCGATTGTAACGCTTTTTTCAATTCTTTCCGTTACACCGTCGGCAGAAGGACCTGCGTTTTGGTTTGACGGCTGTTCTCTGAAGGCATAATACACGCCGAGAAGCGCCGCTATGACAATAACAATGGCAAGTATGCCTAAGATTTTCTTTTTCATGGTGTTTTTCCTTTTCCGGTGGTTGAGATGTTTTGAGAATTGGGATTTAGCAGTTCCGCGGCTTTTGAGCCGCGTTTTACGTTACTTTGGAAGAATTTCGCTTCTGCGGAAGCGACACCTTTTGGTTACTTTTCAGTGATGAAAAGTGACGGAAAACACCGTCGAGCTGACGGCGGAATTTCCTAATTTCTAATTTCTAATTTTGATTCCAGGTAAATGCCGGCATAAGCTGAAGTTTAAACTGATTCATTCTGTGAAGCCGGTCTATTCTTTCTTTTGTGGCAGCATCGGGTTCAATACCGTCACGGATGTACTTGTCTAAGGTTTCGTAGGTAAAGCCGAGGTTGTCCTCGTCTGTTTTGCCGCAAAGACCGTCTATCGGAACTTTATCAACCAGCACATCGGGAA
>JAGAUT010000003.1 GCA_017620655.1 Clostridia bacterium
CAAGGAAAGCTCAATATCGAGCATACGAATATCAAAAGCAATTGAAAGGTCATATCCTTCAAGTCCGCTATCAAGCAGTGGAGTAAGATGCACCTTTATCTCTTTAACCATCAAGGGAGACAACGCACTCCAGGTCGTGTAATCACAATACTTATCAACATACTGCATTTCGGAACGCACCTGTAAACGTGAACTGTGTTCCTTGATTTTTGAAACGGTAGAATAGAGCAATTCCTTTGTTTTGAGGTAATACTCTCTTGAAAATTCCTGTTCCTGATACTCAATCCTTTGAAGCTCGTGCAGAATGTCAAGACGTACTTCAAAAAGCCTCTGTGAGAGCGATCTGCTCTCAACTCCGTCCGTTCCATCGGGATGAGCATCGAAATACTCAAAATTACCGCAGTAATCGAAAATAATGAAGTGTTTTTTATCTCTGCCTTCACCGAATAGATTTTCGCAAAGACGGGTTCCTCGTCCAATCATCTGAACAAATTTTATTTTTGATTTAACAGGCTTGAAGAACACAAGATTTACAACAGCAGGAATGTCGATACCCGTATCCAGCATATCAACTGAAACCGCAATTCTGAAATCGTCGTCATTTTCAAATTTCAAGATCAGGTCATCTGCATATTTTACATAGTTGTCGATAAGCTGACAGTAGTTCGCACCGTGATCGGGATACATTTCATTGAAGCAGTCAACTATCATCTGTGCGTGATGATGGTTATAGGCAAAAATGATAGACTTACCGAGTTTTTCACCGCCGTTTGTCTTTATGCCGTACCGCATAAGCTCCTCGATGATCTCACAACAGGTATTTTTGTTGTAAATAGTCTTGAAAAGCTCCTTTTCCGATACCGTAAAATCGGGAGTAGGTACTTCCTCAACAAAGTACTCGTCAAGCTGTCTCTTTTCGTCCTCTGTCAGCTCACTGTATTTGATACCACGCTTCAAAAGCTTTGTAGTTCTGCTGAAGGATTTGTAATCTACAAGATAATGATCCTTGACTGCCTCATCAAGTGAGTAGTCAAAGTTAGGAACACCCGACTCACAGCCGAATATTCTGTATGTATTTGCATCAACCTCGCTTTTCGGTGTTGCTGTAAGTCCAACGAGAAGACTGTCAAAATAATTGAAAATAGAGCCGTACTTGTTAAATATAGAGCGATGTGCCTCATCAATGATTATAAGGTCAAACCGTCCCGAGCTGAATCGCTTATCCTCAGCATCAATGTAGTGTATCATTGTCTGATAAGTGCAGAACATAAGTCTTGCATTGTAGTCCTTTTCTTCATTGCCTGACAGCTCACATATGCTCATATTGGGCAGTAGCTTTGCAAAATTCTTCTTTGCCTGATTTACAAGCGAAGTTCTGTCTGCAAGAAACAGCACGTTCTTAACCCAATTGTTTCTTGAAAGAACGTCAACAAGCGATATTGCCACACGGGTTTTGCCCGTTCCCGTTGCCATAACAAGAAGCCCTCTGCGATGCTTCTGATTGAGCCATTCGCACATCTTTGTTATTGCAATCTTCTGATACGGGCGGTTTGTAATGTGGTCGTTTATCTTCAGGTCGGTAATATCGCCTCTGTTTCTTCTTTGAAGCATCAGCTCAAGCTCGTCAATTGTATGGAAAGCCATAACCGTTCTGTCGGGATAGATACCGTCTATTACCTTTGTTACGTAGCCATTTGTATAGTAAAGAATCGGTTTATAGCCGTACAATGCTTTCATACATTCGCCGTAAAGATCAACCTGATGACGTCCCTTTTCGGGAGATACACTTGTCTTTTTAGCCTCAACGATTGCAAGAGGCTTGCCGTCTCTGCCATAGAGCACGTAGTCACAAAAGCCGATACCTTGAGCATTCGGCATACCGTCAACCTTGATTTCAATACCTGCTTTGCCGGCAACAGCAACGTCTTCGGTCTCAAGCACGTCCCAGCCTGCCTCTTTGAGATACAGGTCGATATAGAGCTTGCGGGTTGCCGCTTCGCTCATATAAGGAGGCTTATGGTATTCTTTATGTGTGCCCGTTTCACGTGCTTCGATAAAGCCTATAAAGTAAACGAGGTTATCACCTGCAAGCTTGACCTCGGATTTCTTTATTCTTTGGTCGTGTTCTGCATTCATTCCGAGAATGCGGACATAATGGAGGGAATTTATTATGTCACTGTCATCAACGAAAGTGCAAAGAACATCACCGTCAACAAGCTCAAGCAAGGATGCCTTTTCGGACTTATGCGCGTCTGACTTTTCATAAACATAGTCGATCGCCGCAATAAGAATATTGCGGTAAGCCTTTACTTTTTCGGCAGAATCCTTTATTTGTTCTGTTTTTGTCAGTTCATTTTTCAAAAATTCAATAGTCACTGTTTTCCCTCCACGACTGTTTCATTTATTCAATCCTTTGATGTTTCTACTTTACTCAAAAGAGCACTGCGTCTTGTCAACTCAATTCTGTATCATCTATACTGATACTGTAATTAAAGAAATTAAATTTTTCTTTGTTGTTTTGGTAATAAAGCTTTGCCGTTTCACACAGTCGATAACACAACAGATAAACATTGACAGTATATTCTCTTTTGACTATATCATAATTTTTTCCATAGGCAACGCAGCTTGTGTCACCCGAAAAATCTTTCGCAAGGCGTAATTCAAAACGATCAACCTTGTTATCAGCATCCTTGATTTTTCCGCTATCCACATTCGGATTTCCTGAATGTAGCATACTGTTTCTGAGATTATATACTACCTCACCGCTCAAATAAGGCATATCCGAATCGTACAGTGAGTTTCCTTTTTGGTATTGCACCATATATTGATTATACCATTGAATATATCGCTGTGTATTGCCCAAATTCGGATATTCCGCCTTGCCACATATATCGGGGAGAGTCAATGCCAGCGAAAGTGCGGCAATGTAGTGTTCCTGTTCAAGACAAAATTCTATTTCTTCAATATGAATTGCAAAAATGTCTTTGAATTTTTCCTGCATCATAGCCTCTGCTTTAGCTTTCTCAATTATCTCTAATAGATCTACTGTTTCGTTTACGCTCATCTTTTACCTCATCCAAAGTATTTTTGCATTAAGGATTTTTTGAGTGCTTCCAATTCAACAATGGTTTTTTGTACCGTCAGTTTTGATTTGTTGGTCTGTTTGATAAATAATTCAAAGGCATTTTGCTCTTCAATACTTGGTATTGGAATTATTATTTTTCTTATTTCCGACAAGTTTAATGTTTTCTGTGCAATGCCTTTTATCTTTTCTTCAATCTGTCGCTGTCCATTAGGTGCCAACAAGGCACTATGCAAATAAAAACTATTAACTAAATCGTGTTTTGGCTTTAAATAAGCAATATGCCTTTGGAATAAGAACTTTCTCTCTTCCACAACAACCGCTGGATGACCGTAAGAACCTACTGTTGTCAAAAGGATGTCTCCAATCTCAATAGGTGTTCTTTTTATTAGGTCGTTATAAGTTTCTTCGCTGATGAACTTTTCAGCATTATATGTGACTGTGTTATTTGCCAAATTCGACACGAAAATGAAAGGTATTCCTTCGCTTTGAAACTTAGGTGGTTGGTGTGTTCCGTCAGTAATAATCGAACACAAGTCATTCATTGCAACCAGGTTTTTGCAATCCCCAAACAGTTCGACAAATCGTGCTTTGACAAGTTCATCAAGTGTTTCAAGCTGCTCTCTTCGTTTATCTATCAGAGCTGTTATTTTATCGAGAACAGAAACAATTTCTGACTGCACCTTCAAATCTATATGAACGTTTACAATTGTGTTTTGAAGAATCGCCTTGTTAAGCGTCTTTCCCATAACTGCCTTGTTTCCTGTATTTGTAAAATCCAAAGACTGCAACAAGTAATAGGCATAATCATTAAGTATCATTGGAGATCCTACCGGAACAGGCGGAATCTCAAATGCCATAATTGCTTCATTTGAGTACGCAGGTGTGCTTACGGTTGCTACTTTTGACACCTTTCCGACAGAAAGCTTAAAGCTCATTATGACCGTATTATAGTTTATAGGTTTAATACCGGTTTCTCTTATAGCCTTATCAGTAATACATTCTTTTGTGTGGGTTACAAGTTTACCGTTTGAAGTCATATCAGCGATAGATATCCATGGATGAGTTCCGTTTTCCCAATATTCAGGGTTGTTTCTGTCAGGGGTTTTTCCCATGTACATATCAAACAGTTCCGGGAGTTTGTAACTTTTCCTTACATAGCTTTTCACAGCATTTCCCTCAATTCTTTCAAGCCCGTTGTAATCTCAATTTCCAAAGCATCGAGCTTATCTAGCAATTCAATGGTAGGCGGATACTCAACCGCAACGTATTTTGTCTTTTTGTATTTATTGACTGACAGATCATAATCATTCTCCGCAATCTCATCCTTACCCACAAAGAAGCTCTGCTCGGTTCTTTCTCTTTCTGCTTCTGCTTCGAGATTATTAAACCTTGCAACAATATCGGGAATATCGTTATCCGACACAGGACTACGCTTATCGTCAAGAGAATAACCGTCCGACTTCATATCGTAGAACCAGACTTTATCCGTGCCGCCTGCATTGGTCTTGGTAAAGATGAGAATAGCCGTTGATACACCCGCATAGGGCTTAAACACGCCCGAAGGCATTGAGATAACCGCAACAAGCTTTTGATTTTCCACAAGCTCTTTTCTGATAGCCTTATGTGCCGTGCTGCTGCCAAAAAGAACACCGTCGGGAACAATGGAAGCACATCTTCCGCCGACCTCAAGCATTTTCACAAAAAGAGTAAGAAACAGTAATTCCGTCTTTTTTGTCTTGCAAAGAGCCAAGAGATCCTTGCTTATTTCTTCCTGAAATACACTGCCCGTAAAGGGAGGGTTAGCCATAATAAGACTATAGCAGTCACGCTCGTTATTATCGCCCGAAAGAGAGTCCTGATAGGTGATGTTAGGATCTTCAACACCGTGAAGCATCATATTCATAGCACCGATGCGGAGCATTGACTGGTCTGTATCAAAGCCGGAGAACATTCCCG
>JAGAUT010000021.1 GCA_017620655.1 Clostridia bacterium
AGCCTTGTACTTACCTGTATCAAGGTTGAGAACAATTCTTGTTCTTACAAGGTTTGCCATATAGTAGTTGAAATTATCTACATCGGGAGAAAGAGAAGGTTCTTTCTTGTTATTAAGCTTAACAGAAGTTGTGGTAGGACCGACATATGCATTACCGTTCAGCCAACCTGCAACAGCAATCTGATTGCCGTCGACATCGTAGAAGCCGAAGTGAACGGTGTTACCTGCTGTTACCTTGTATACGGTTTCAAATACAAGTTCGCCGCTTGTCTGAGTATGGATACGTCTTGAAGTAGACATATCGTCGTCAACCGCATAGTCACGAAGGATATTGGCATAGTTATTGATTGTACCGACTTCGGCAGAACCTGTGTAGTCAATTCTCCAACCCGAAGCACCTGTATATGTATCGTGTGCACCAAGGTCGTGGAGAAGGTCGTCGATAAGGTAGATATGTTCTGCAGAGGAATATACGGTATATTCCTTTGTAACTCTTTCAGAAGGGTTAAGAAGTCTGTCAACCATAAGAGCGATTTCATATCTCTTTACGGTGTTATTAGGCTTAAAGGAGCCGTATTCATCGTAACCTGTGATAATACCTGCCTTCATGAAATTGGAAGCTGCCGCAAAGTATGCTGCATCGGGAGCTACGTCAATCATGTCAAGCACTTGGTTAATGGCTGTAAGGTCAATCTTACCGCTTACTGCATTATAGAGTGCAGTAACAACCTGTGCTCTTGTAGGTATGTCTGTTTCAGCAGCAAACCCATGAACACCGTCTACAAATATGCCGTTGTTCAAGGCATAGTTATAGTATGTGTCAAGGTTGTACTCCTGAGTAAGAGTTCCGTCGTTAAGCTCGCTGTGGAGTCTTACTGCAACCGACATAAGTTCCTTGGCGCTGATTGTCGCTTCAGGTGCGAGGCTGTCAGTGCCGGTTTCAGTTCCTTCGCCTACAGCACTTGGTGCCGCAAAAGCAGTGAAAGCAAGGCACAGCGCCATACAAACCGCTGTTATTAAAATTAAGTGTTTCTTCATGGTATAATCCCCCATGTACATATTTTTAGTTATTTTAATTATACATCCGTAATTGTTAACAAATAAAGCGGATTGCACAAAAACGGCAATCCGCACAATTCTTCTTATAATATTTATGCAAAAAGACAATAAGATTTTTGAAAAACTTGTCTTTTTTTAATTAACGACTGAATATTCAAACATTTCCTCGTGAATTTTTGTTCCAACGTCTATGTTGGGCGGTAAAAGTGCAAGGGCAATGAATATTTCTTCGCCGTTTTCAATGTTCTGAAGGTAGCAGTACTCACCTTCTATGCGTTTTACAATGTAGTCGTGAGGTAACATATCATTTCTCCTTACATTTCCGAATATTCTTCAATCAGCTTCTTTAAAACTTTGTTTGTTGCAAGGTCGGCATCGCCGATTGTGCTTGAGCAGACGATAACGCCATCTGTCTCATCCTTTCTGAGAAGGTCAAAGTAATATCTCGTCTGCTTTTCAAACAGCTTCTCATCCATAACGGCATTTACCGAAAAATCATAGGTATATACGCCGAGCATGGTCTTTTTATCCTTCGCCAAAGCAAAGAATTTATCGAGATACATCTGCATATCGTTTATTTCCTCCGGCTTCCATATCCAGAAGGTAACGCCGTCAAAGCAAGGCATATACACCGACAAATCCTTTTCCATTTCATGGGCGTAGAGCACGCACCAGAACTCGAGTCCCTTATCGTTGAGTGCCTTTTTTATGTCCATCAGCACCTCGGGAGTAAAGCGTTCAAGGCGTTTTGGCGAGAAAAAGTCATCTACAACGCCGCCGATTATGTTTTTGCCGTAAGGCAGAGCCTCGATTATATCCTTTGTGTTCCCCAGCCTGTCATTAGGAAGCGGCGTCGAAGAATCCCCCAGCACCGACCAGATAACATTGTCAAGCGACGAAAATCTTTCAGCCATATCCTTATAAGGCGGCTGTATGTTTCCGCCGTAGGAAACGATAAATGAATTATTTATTCCGTATTCTCTGCCGAATTCTTCGGGTGTCATATTACAGTCAAGCCCCACAAGTTCATTATGCGAGCCTTCGAGATGTCCCCAGTTCCAGAGCTTATTTTTGAATATATTCACGGATTCTCCTCCTCGAAAAGAGTTTATGTTTATTATATACTTTACTTTAAAAAAGTCAAGCAATATAGGGCGTTTTCGTTCATTTTTCACCATAAAAAATATTTTTGCAAAAAATCAAAAAAAGGTATTGACAAACGCATATTTATTTGTTATAATATCAAACGTCGCAGGGAATGCGGCGTCAAAATTTAATGCTGGTGTGGCTCAATGGCAGAGCAGCTGATTTGTAATCAGCAGGTTGGGGGTTCGACTCCCTTCACCAGCTCCAGGGGGAATTCCCGAGTGGCCAAAGGGGGCAGACTGTAAATCTGTTGTCAGTGACTTCGGTGGTCCGAATCCACCTTCCCCCACCAAAAACGACTTGCGAAGGCAAGTCGTTTTTTTATCCATTGCGAAAGCAATGATGATATTCTCGGTTCCGCCGTGATATTATTTCACCACCCATCAAACCCACATCATCTTACATTCGTCCTCGTGCCAAAGCACGAGCTTTTTTGTTTGTGTGTGCAGTAAATAAAGTGTTAACTTTAATTTATTTCACCTTTTTTCACCAATCTTATGTTATACTGTATATGTATGTAATTAGAATAAGTAGGTGAATATAAAATTGAGAGAGTTATGGGTGAAAATCAAGGAGGCTCTGGTGTCGGCGCTTCCCATCACCGCCATAGTTTACCTCGTTGCACTGCTTCCCGTTTTTTCGTTCAACCGATATGAAATGGTAAGCTTTACAACGGGAGCTGTTCTTCTGATTCTGGGCATAGGACTTTTTAACCTCGGTGCCGACATTGCCATGACGCCCATGGGTGTTCATGTAGGTTCAGGTCTTTCGCGTCAGAAGAAAATAGGACTTCTGCTTGCTGTGTGTTTTGTCCTCGGTATGCTTATAACAATTGCAGAGCCTGACCTTCAGGTGCTTGCAAAGCAGGTGGGCTCGGTCATGAACGGAAAGCTTCTTGTTTACACCGTCGGCTTCGGTGTAGGTGCATTTCTTGTGATAGCAATACTGAGAATCATATTCGGTCAGCGTCTGTCCACCGTTTTAATGCTTTTCTACATGCTTCTGTTTGCAATCTCGCTTATACTTTCGGTAAACGGCAAAATCGCCCTTCTGCCCATGGCGTTTGACTCAGGCGGCGTTACGACAGGTCCCATTACAGCTCCCTTTATAATGGCACTCGGCGTCGGTATTTCAAGCGTTCTCGGCAACAGAAAGAGTCAGGAAAACAGTTTCGGTCTTGTAGCTCTTTGCTCCGTTGGCCCGATACTTGCTGTGCTTTTCCTCGGCGTATTTGCAAAAAACAATCTCAGCTACTCTGTAAACTACGGCTCTGTTGGAAAGGACGTTCTCGGTGCATATCTTCAAAACGCTTCCCACGTTGCAAAGGAAATAGCAGTTGCACTCGGACTCATAGTTGTCTTCTTTATGCTTTGTCAGTTCTTCTTCCTGAAACTCAGTAAAAAACAGCTTCTCAAAATAGGCGTGGGTGTTGTTTTCACATATGCAGGTCTTGTTCTTTTCCTTACCGGTGTAAACGTAGGATACATGCCCTTGGGTTACAAAATGGGTATTCAGATTTCGACACTCCACCCTGCAGTTCTTGTAGCAGTCAGCCTCGTAATGGGTATTCTGGTAGTTCTCGCAGAGCCTGCCGTTCATGTACTTAATGCTCAGGTCGAGGACATCACGGGCGGATACGTCAAGAAAAAGTCTATGATGCTGGGGCTTTGTGCCGGTGTCGGTGCTGCAATTGCCCTCAGCGTTGTACGAATCATCTTTGATTTTTCGATTGTATACTACATCATTCCCGGATATTTCATTTCACTTGCCCTTTCGTTATTCGTTCCCCCGGTATATACCGCCATCGCCTTTGACTCGGGCGGTGTTGCAAGCGGTCCCATGACAAGCGGATTTATTCTCCCCTTTGCCATAGGCGTATGCGTAGCGCTCCAAGGAGAAGCAGCAGTCCTAAGGGACGGCTTCGGTGTTGTGGCAATGGTTGCCATGGCTCCCCTTATCACAATTCAGCTTCTCGGCTTCAAGGCAATAGTTTCAAACAAGCTGAAAGAAAAGCGTGCAATGAAGCGTATACTCGAAGCAGACGACGAATACATCATAAACTTTATGTAAGGAGGACGGTTTATGGCTAACACAATCAACGATCCGGCAATTAAAAAGCTGAAGCTGATAATCACAGTAGTAGACCGTGCAAAAGCAGAGTTTTACCTGGATGTATTCAGTCAGTTTGAAGTAAACTTCCAGATGGTCACCGGCGGCAAGGGTACTGCAAAGTCGGAAATCATTGAAATGCTGGGACTAAATATCAACAAAGCAGTTATCATGAGCGTTGTCCGCGAAGATATGACAGGACAAATTATCAGATGCCTTGAAGAAAAGTTCAGAACCATCAAAAACGGAAACGGAATTGCCATTGCCGTACCCCTTTCGGGAGTTATCGGCGTAAATATATATCAGTTCCTTAGCAACAACAAGCAAGGCAGGGAGGAATAACTATGACTACAAACAATCATGAAGTAATATTTGCCATTGTCAACGCAGGCTATGCGGAGGACGCCATGAGTGTTGCCCGTGAAGAGGGTGCGAGAGGCGGCACAATTATAAACGGCAGAGGCGTTGCGAGAGAAGACGAGGCAACCTTCTTCGGGATCACAATCCATGCAGACAAGGAACTGCTTATGATAGTGGTTGAAAAGGAGATACGCGACAAGGTTCTCCATGCACTCTACAAACAGATGGGCATGAATCAGAAATCCCAAGGTATCGTTTTTGCCCTTCCCGTTTCGGATGTTGCAGGTCTTGCAAAGGCTCCCGAAGAAAACAAAAACTGAAAGCAAGAAAAACATAAAGCGGCAGTCCATGCGGACTGCCGTTTCTTTATTTATCCTGTTTTTTGAGTCTTTCCTTGGCTTCTTCTACCGTCTCGCCGTCTTTTGTCAGATACTTATCAACAAACTTATCCTCAAGCTTTTCATAAGTTCCCACAACTGCGTTTTCAACCTTCTTGTAGCCGTCCACAACGGTTTCTTCTACCTTTTTGTAGCCGTCGACCACCTTTTCCGCAATTTTTTCATTTGCTTTTGCCAATTTTGACTTTGCCATATCTACTTTCTTTCCTCCTATAAGATTAATTCCGAGAAGCATTACCAGTATACACACACCTGAACCCGTCAACGTATTCATCAGCACAATGTCGGGTTTTGCCATTCCGTCAAAGGTCACAAGCATTGAACGCTGAAGCGACAGAACGGACACAAGTGCATTGCAAAATGAAATGTTTCTGAGTGTTTTTGTTATGTCGGAGCTGTCTTTCCCGACCCTTACAAGATTGATTATTGCAAGAGTTATTCTTATAAAGGCATATGCCGCCATGGCTATCATTACAATTTCGTGATATTCCTTTCCCCTGTCCTTTACTGCCGAAAGAATTATCATTCCCACAAGGCACAGGGACATGAACATAAGCATTATGCCTGCAAATCTTCTTACAAAGCCCGACTGCCCTTTGCCTGCCATCACAACCCCAAGTCTCATAATACTCAGAACAAGATAATATGCTCCCAGCGTTATGAGCCACCATGAGCCGAAGGCAAAGCCTGCTGCCGCATGAAGCAACGAAAAGGCAAGGTTAAGGGAAAGCGAGAGCTTTGTCCTGCCAATCAATCCCAGTTTTCTCATTTTATTTTATACCCTTGATTATGGGAATGAGCGACAGAAGCATTACAATTCCCACAAGACCGATTATTGTGCCGACAACGAAGTTTTCCCAAACCATGCAGAAACACATACCGACGCCAAGCACAAGTGCACCAGCAACACCAAAAACGGTAAGTAAAACATTCTTTGCACTCAGCTTTATCGGAGCTTTATTCTCCATCTTTCTCCAAACAAGAAGCGTTACAAGCCCGAGAACAAGGCCTACCGCACCGAATACTATTCCCTCTTTGAAGGAATTCCATTCGGGAAGAAGTGCCATGCACATACCGAGAGCAAACAACACACCGCTTACCGTTCCTAGAATCATTGCTACAAAACTGCTTTTTTTCATAATTTTTTCTCCTTTCATTATTCCAACAGTTGTATTTTTAATACATTTATAGTATAATAAAGGCAGAACAGAAAAACAATCATCAATTTCGCAACAAGTGTTGGAATAAAGGAGAAAATATGAATACAAAAAACAACAAACGTCGAAAAGAGTCGGTTGAAAAGATTGAAAAGGCATTTATGGAGCTTATACAGACGCAGGAGCTGAAGGAAATAAGCGTTTCGAACATATGCAAGATAACGGGACTCAACAGAAGCACCTTCTATGCAAATTTCACTGACATCTACGACCTTGCAGACAAGCTCTGCGACAAGCTGGAAAAGGATTTTGCCACCCTGTTCACCGAAACCGACACAAGTATCAGAGAAAACAACGGTGCCGTAAGAATGTTCACTCACATGAAGGAGAATCAATTATTCTACAAAACATACTTCAAGCTTGACTATCAGGAAAAACACAAAATTTTTACATATGACACACAACGTGCAGAGAAAGATTTTGACAACAACCACATAAAATATCACATTGAATTTTTCCGCAACGGCATAAATGCCATAATCAAAATGTGGCTCCGGGGCGGTTGTGTGGAGTCACCTGAGGAAATGGCAAATATAATCAAGGAAGAATATAAGGGAAGATAAAAAAGACGGCAGAAAATCTGCCGTCTTTTCCTATTGATAAATAATTTGTTTTATGCTATAATAACTTAAAATTAATCATCCAAGTAAAAGGTGTTTTATGAAAAAGAAACTTTTATGGATAATACCCTCGTGCATTCTTGCACTTGTTCTTTCAGGTTACATTCTGTTCCAACTGGTCTGGAACGGTGTGATTCTTCTCAACTGGTTTGCGTATGTTCAATATCCCGTAAACGGTGTTGACGTTTCATCCTATCAAGGAAAAATAGACTGGGAGATGCTTGCCTTGCAGGATATAGACTTTGCCTTTATCAAAGCAACAGAGGGAAGCTCATTTGCAGACAAAAATTTTGCATATAACTACAATGAGGCACAAAAAACCGACATTCCTACCGGAGCATATCACTTCTTCAGCTACGACAGTTCGGGAAAAACGCAGGCAGAAAACTTTATAAAAAATGTCAAGGCATATGACAGAATGCTTCCACCTGTAATCGACCTTGAGTTTTACGGCGACAAATCCTACAACCCTCCGTCAAAGGAAGAGGTATCTGTTCAGCTTAAAGATATGCTGGATACGCTTGAAGAACACTATGGAGTAAAACCCATAATCTACGCAATTGAGCAATCCTACGACCTTTATCTTGCCGGCGGTTATGAAGAATACGACATATGGATAAGAAATGTAAAAACAAGTCCCAAGATTTCAGATAATCGTCAATGGACTTTCTGGCAGTTTACCAACCGCGAACAGCTCGAAGGATACAAAGGTAAAGAAAAGTTTATTGACATGAATGTTTATTATGGAAGCAGAGAAGATTTCAACAGGTATCTCAAGGATATCTCACAAAAAATAATACTCGACAAATAAAACAAGACGGCAGAAAATCTGCCGTCTTTCATTTTGTTTTTTTACTTCATTATGTACTTGTTCTGTGCCTTGACTTCGCTGATTACGCGCATGATGCTCAGAACATCGTTATCTGTGATAAAGAAAGGAGCACCGTTTCTATAGGATTCATACATATGCTTCCAATACTGCATGAGACAGCCTTCACCTTCAACGCCCATTTCCTTTTCTTCTGTAATCCAGTCAATCTTGAATTCGGATTCATATGTACCTGATGCACCAAAGGATGCGCCGGGTGTGCCGGGGTCGGAAATTATTTCGGGAACTACCTGTTCGGGGTTGATATAGCGGAGCTTAAGAACGCCGTCTTCATATACAGCCGCACCTCTGTCGCCGTATACAACAAAGCTTCTGCCCTCTTTAAGTGCTGTAGCACCGCTGATGCTCATGTTTACAACTCTGTTGTTGTCTCCGATGAAGCGGATTCTGAGGTGGTCTTCACAGTCGCCGCCTGCAGTTTCCTGACAGAGATAGCTCTGGAGGCTGTAGGAAGATGTTCCGAGAAACTGTAAGGACTGGTCGATAAGGTGGGGACCCCAGTTAAGGAGCTGACCGCCGCCGAATTCGGAAATTGTCTGCCAGTCATCTCTGTGCTGGAAGCCGTTCTGTTCTGTATTTACTTCGTAAACCTTGCCGAGCTTACCGCTGTCGATAACTTCCTTTACAGCGTTGAAAGCGGCTTCAAGTCTTCTCTGCTGATGAACATAGAGTTTATGACCGCTTTCCTTTGCCTTTGCAAAGAGTGCAAGAGCCTGATTATAGGAAATTGTTGCAGGCTTTTCAAGAAGAACGTCCTTGCCTGCTTCAAATGCCATTACTGTGTGCATGTAGTGGTCGCAGGAGCGTGTTGCAACGTAAACCATTTCGATGTTTTCCTGCTTCAACATTTCAGCATAGTCTGTGTAGATTTCAGCACCTGTCTGTTCGCCGAGCTTTTTTGCTCTTTCTTCAATAAGGTCGCATACTGCTACAATCTCATAAAGTTCAGGGAAGCTCGAAATTTCAATATTTGCCATATGCATACCGATTCTTCCGAGTCCAACTATACCAAGTCTGATTTTATTGCTCATTTTTCTTTCTCCTTTCAAGAGCAAATTATATTTACGAGGCAATTTTAACACAAACAAATTCAAATTACAATGCATTTTGTAAAGATTTTTTGTATTGTGTGAGTTTTTTTACATATATAACCGTTTTACTCTTCGTCATCTTCCATTCCGAGATTTTTCTTATACTCAAGCTCTGCGGCATCCCTCGCCCTGCTCATATTCTGTTTGAGACCGAGAAATGTTCCGTCTGCCACAATGAAATGCTCCATAAGCTCAACGTCGATTCCCTCAAGATGATTCTCAATGGAAGTCGTTGTAACATAATCATCTGCCGACGGTCTGATATTGCCCGACGGGTGATTATGGGCCAGCACGACTTTCGCCGCCTTTCTGTCAAGACATTCCTTCACAAGCTTTCGCATGTTGACCCTTGCACTTCTGAAGCTTCCTTCGCAGACGGTCACAAGTTTTATGACGTTGTTTTTACCGTCAAGCAAAAGTGCCACCACCTTTTCGGAAGAAACTCCGTCAAGCTCACTCGCCACAAGGCGTCCCATGTCGTTATAATCTGAAAGCTCAAGTCCCGCAATTTTGTTTCTTCCGAGCCATCCGTAAATGTCCTTAAAAAGCGTAATATGCGCCGCACTTGTTTCGGAAAGCCCGTTTTCTTTCAAGGATTCAAAGGAAGCATCCAGCACATTTTTAAGAGAACCGTAGGCATCAAGAAGTTTATGAGCCATGGGTTTTGTATCGACTCTCGGCACGGAATGAAAGAGAATAAATTCGAGTATTTCATGCTCGAGAAGCGAATCTATCCCCTTTTCGACATATCTTGTTCTCAGTCTCTGTCTGTGTCCGTGGTAAAAGGGTTTATCTGTGTTTTTGTTTTGTTTATCGTTTTTCATATCATTTCACCATACAAAGATAAATGCCCGCTTTACGGGCATATGCAATCAGTTATTGGAATTATTTACTTCAAAGGAATCCACCATTGCTTTTACTGTATCAAGTATTATTCTTTTATCTTTATCTGAGCAATTGGAAGTAATCTCGGCCAACTGCTGAGAAAAACTGTTTTCGTTTCTCTCCTTATCATAAACCAGATAATCAAGAGAAACATCGAGAATCTCTGCAATTTTTCTCACAAGCGAAAAACTCATTTTTGTATTTGCCGTTTCAATATGACTCATATGTGTAACAGAAATATCGAGCATTTCAGCAAACATTTCCTGCGACAAACCTCTTGCTTTTCTGAGCTTTCTGATTCGTTGTCCGAATTTGTAATAATCCATATAAATCACCTGCACAAATAAAGTTTTTCCACCTTTACTTGAATTATAAAGGCAATTTATGCTTTTGGAAATAAAGTTTTCGGACTATATACTTCGGTTTTAGTTCAAGTTTTTGCTGTCATAGTTAAATCGGCGTTTGTTTAATATTAAATGAGAAAGAGAATTTCGCCTCTGCGGAGCGACCTTCTTTCGACCCGCCTCGAAAGAAGGCAACAATCCCATGCGCCGTTGTTTGGTGCATGGGATGTCCAATCGAGTGATTACCCTTTGTTTGCCGCACATTACAAGAACGGTGCTCGGTTAAAAAGGTCTTTGCACACTTTCTCCTTAAGAAAGTGTGTGAGTAAGTGCAAGCTCGTCAAGAGTTTTCTTATCAACGGGTGCAGGACACATAGTCATAAGTTCCATTGCGTTCTGAACCTTGGGGAATGCGATAACATCACGGAGACTGTCACATTCAAGAAGCTGCATGCAAAGTCTGTCAAGACCTATTCCCATACCGCCGTGAGGAGGTGCACCGTACTTGAAGGCATCCGTAAGGAAGCCGAACTTTTCGTGTGCTTCTTCATCGCTCATGCCAAGTAAAGCAAACATTCTGCCCTGAAGCTCGGGATTAGTAATTCTGATAGAACCGCTGGAAAGCTCAATACCGTTGAGAACAAGGTCGTATGCCTTTGCTCTAACCTTGGACTTATCTGTTTCAAGGTATTCGAGACATTCATCAAGGGGTGATGTGAAGGGGTGGTGCATTGCAAGCCATTCACCGCTTTCTTCATCATATTCGAAGAATGGAAATTCAATAATCCAAAGGAGGTTGAAGCCCTTCTTTTCGATGCCGAGTCTGTTTGATACTTCAACTCTCAAAGAGCCGAGCTGTGAAAGAACCTTATTTGTATTTGTATCGGCAACAATCATTATAACGTCACCTGTCTTTGCATCCATCTTAGAAGCAATTGCCGCCATTTCTTCCTCTGTCATAAACTTTGCAAAGGAAGAAGCAATACCCTCTTCGGTGTATCTTATCCAGGCAAGGCCCTTGCCGCCTATGCCCTTGATGTAATCGGTGAGTTTATCAATTTCTTTTCTTGTAAGCTTTGTAACTGCATCGTCCGCCTTGATGGCACGAACAGAGCCGCCATTTTCAATTGCGCCCGTAAATACGCCAAATCCACAACCCTTTACTGTTTCGGAAAGGTCAACAATTTCCATACCGAATCTTGTATCGGGCTTATCAGAGCCGTATCTTTCCATAGCTTCCTTATAGGTAAGTCTCGGAAGAGGAAGTGCAATATCAACATCAAGAATTTCCTTGAACACTCTCTTCATAAATCCCTCGCCTATGCTGAGTACATCTTCCATTTCAACAAAGGACATTTCAAGGTCAATCTGTGTAAATTCGGGCTGTCTGTCGGCTCTGAGGTCTTCATCTCTGAAGCATCTTGCAATCTGCATATATCTGTCAAAGCCTGCAACCATAGACAGCTGCTTATAAAGCTGAGGAGACTGAGGAAGCGCATAGAAAGAGCCTTTATGAACACGGGAAGGAACAAGATAGTCACGTGCGCCTTCGGGTGTGGACTTGATAAGCATGGGGGTTTCTATTTCGATAAAGCCGTTTTCGTCAAAGTAATCGCGTGTTACCTTTGTGAGCTTATGACGGATAAGGATATTCTTCATAAGGTCGGGACGGCGAAGGTCGAGATATCTGTACTTAAGTCTGAGTTCTTCGTTGGACTTACAGTTTTCAACGATTTCAAAGGGAGGTGTCTGGGATTCGCCGAGGATTTTAAGTTCGCTGACATAAATTTCAACATTACCTGTGGGTATGTTGGGGTTTTTGCTGTCACGTTCTCTTACAACACCTGTCGCAGAAAGAACATATTCGCTTCTTGCACTCTTTGCCTTTTCCATAACATCTGCGGCTGTTCCTTCGTCAAAAGCAAGCTGAACTATGCCCGTTCTGTCACGAAGGTCGATAAAGCAGAGTACACCTAGGTCTCTTGACTTCTGTACCCAGCCCATTACCGTTACTGTTTTTCCTACATGACCGTCACGGACGTCGCCGCAATAGTCTGTTCTTTTTGTACTGCCTAAAAATTCAGCCATTTTTTATTCCTCTCTTTCAAGGTAATTAACCGATTAAGTTTACAACAGCGTCGAGTTCAACTTCCTTGCTGTCATCTCTGTCACGCATATTCTTAAGGATTGCAACATTGTTTTCAAGTTCGTTATCGCCAACAACAAGCACATATTTTGCACCGATTTTATCTGCGTACTTCATCTGTGCCTTGAGGCTTCTTGATACAACGTCTGTTTCTGCATATATGCCCTTTTCACGAAGAGCCGCCACCGTTTTCATGGCATACATAACACCCTTTTCACCCATAGGTGCGATATAAAGAAGGGGCTGTCCTATTTCGGGAAGCTGCATCTCGCCCTTTTCAGCCTTTGCCTTGAGGGCAAGAATTATACGTGTAAGTCCCATGCCGAAGCCTATACCGCAAAGTGCGGGGCCGTCAAGCTGCTGTACAAGTCCGTCATATCTTCCGCCGCCGCAGACTGTACTCTGTGCGCCGATATCGTCGGAGATGAACTCAAATACAGTCTTTCTATAGTAGTCGAGACCGCGTACTATTCTGGGATTGATACCATACTCAATTCCAAGTGCATCAAGTGTTGCTTTAAGTGTTTCAAAGTGACTGTTACAGCCTTCGCAAAGGTGGTCGATTGTCTTTGGTGCACCGTCTGCAATTGCACCGCAGATGGGACTCTTACAGTCAAGGATTCTAAGAGGGTTCTTTACAAGTCGTTCCTTACAGGTGCCGCAAAGCTCGTCCTCATGGCTCTTGAAATAATCTCTGAGTGCATCGTGATACTTGGGTCTGCAGTCGGGACAGCCGATGGAGTTGATATTAAGGTTTGCTTTAAGACCCAGCTTCTTTATAACTCTGTCGCCGAGGGCAATAACCTCTGCATCGGCACTTGCTGTTTCCGCACCGAACATTTCAATGCCGAACTGATAGAATTCTCTGCTTCTTCCTGCCTGAGGCTTTTCATATCTGAAAAAGGGACCTAAGTAGTAGAGCTTTAAAGGCATGGGCTCATTATAGAGGCTGTTTTCAATAACGCTTCTTACAACACCTGCAGTACCTTCGGGACGAAGGCAAAATTCTGTTCCCTCTCTGTCATTAAGGGTAAACATTTCCTTCTGAACAATATCGGTTGTATCACCGACACCTCTTTTATAAACACTTGAAAGCTCAAATGTGGGTATTCTGATTTCATTGAAGCCTGCCGCGGCAGTACATTCTCTTATTACCTTTTCGACTTCATGCCAGATTGCCGTTTCCTTTGGCAAAATGTCGATGGTACCCTTTGGTTTCTGGAGCATAATATTTCCTCCCTTACTTTCTTAAGGAGAAAGTAAGCAAAGACCTTTTCAAGCTTGCTCCGTTTCTGCCTTAGAAGTATTCATTTAATTTTTCTCGATTGGATTTCCGTTTGACCGCCATAAATCCAAGCGGTCAAACTCAGATGATTTACATTTTTCAGCGACACCGACAGTTACGGTTTTGTATGAAATACCCCGTGTATTTGCCGCGGTGCTTCACCGCTTATAGTTTAATAAATAATCGATAAAATCGTATACCGTCTTTTTCTGTCCCTGTGACAGTTTATCGTACATACTCTGAACATCAAGGCTCTTTTGTGTCGGCTGTTTCTTTTGGGGCTTTATGTCCTGCTCTTCAATTCCACAGGCGAACATATAGTCTTCGAGTTCGATACCGTTTTCGCTGTTTTCGGCAAGCTTTGTGAGAAGCTTTATTCCCGGAGCATTTTCCTGCTGACACATTTCAAGCTTATGAAGCTGGACATAGCTTATTCCGCAATCGTTTGCAAACTCTCTTGTTGTCCTCTCCCCTTTTGCCCGTTCTATAAGCATGGCGAGGATTTTTTTGTTGAAGTGTTTACTCTTTCTTGACAAAAAGACGCCTCCGATGTTAATTACATAATTTAACTTATATATTGTAGCATATTATTTTTGGTTTTTCAAGGAGTTTAGGGAGATTTTTGAAAAAACTCTGAATTTTATCACGAAGACCTACCCGATGTCATCCTGAGCGGAGTGAAACGCAATCGAAGGATGACAGATTGTTTAACCGCATCGCTTTATCTCATGTGTACATTATATAGTGCGTATATTATATAACGTAAAAATCTACCTGTCGAAATTCGATTTAATATATCATAACAGTATAAACTAACTGCTGGGTGAATTTGATGAAACTCCGAATTCTCGACATTCTTAACGAAAAAGGCAAAACAAAATATTGGTTATACATACAGCTCGGGTTGAGCTATCAGAATTTCAATAAATTGGTAAACAATCAAACTACTGCTATTAAATTTGAAAACTTAAAGGCAATTTGCGACATTTTAGATTGTACTCCAAACGAACTTTTTGATGAATACTTCCGTCTAAAAAACAAGTAAAAAAACATGAACTTATTAAACATCTACACCGTCAGTTTTTTCGGTCATAGGGATTTTTCGGAACATTTAAGGCTTGAGCTCACACTCGAAAACATGTTAAAAGACATTTTAACTCAACATGAATATGTTGTATTTCTCGTTGGTAGAAACGGAGAGTTTGACCAGTTTGTTTCCTCCACAATCCGTAAAGTCAAAAGAGATTTTTGCAGAAGTAACAGTGAGCTTGTGTGTGTTCTTCCTTATGAAACATCGGAGTTCAAAAACAATGTAGAAAGCTTTTTGAAATATTATGACAGAGTTGAAATCTCCTCTCCTGCAAACAGCACTCATTTCAAAGCCGCAATAAGTAAACGAAATATCGAAATGGTTTCACGCTCCAATCTTTTAATAAGCTATGTCAACAAAAAAGCAGGGGGTGCATACAATGCCGTCAGGTTTGCTCAAAAGAATAATATACCCTTTATCAATTTGGCAGAAAACAATATATAAAAAAGTTCCCCGACACCGTGGTTTGGTGTCGGGGAACAGTTATAATCGTGTGATTGCACTTGTTTTTTGATTGTAAAAAGTCGGTGCCAAAATCTTTTCTCTTTGGTTACTTTCTCTTTTTATCAAAGAGAAAGTAACTTAAAACACGAGCTTAGCCTCAATATAAGCCTTAACGTCTTCGATCTTAACTCTTTCCTGAGTCATGGAATCTCTTTCTCTGATTGTTACGCAGCCGTCCTCTTCGGATTCGAAGTCATATGTGATGCAGAAGGGAGTACCGATTTCGTCTTCTCTTCTGTAGCGCTTGCCGATAGAGCCTGCTTCGTCGTAGTCAACCATAAAGCTCTTCTGAAGGTCGTGATAGAGTTCTGTTGCCTTTTCGGAGAGCTTCTTGGAAAGAGGAAGAACCGCAGCCTTAAAGGGTGCAAGTGCAGGATGGAGTCTGAGAACAGTTCTTACATCGCCGCCTTCAAGTTCTTCTTCATCATATGCATCGCAAAGGAAGCTGAGGAAGCATCTTTCAACACCGAGGGAAGGCTCAACAACATAAGGAATGTATCTTTCGTTTGTTTCGGGATCAAAGTAGGAAAGATCCTTGTTTGATGTATTGATGTGCTGTGTGAGGTCATAGTCTGTTCTGTCGGCAATACCCCAGAGTTCGCCCCAGCCAAACGGGAAGAGGAATTCAAAGTCTGTTGTTGCCTTGGAGTAGAATGAAAGCTCTTCGGGATCGTGGTCACGGAGACGAAGATTTTCTTCCTTCATACCGAGGCTGAGAAGCCAGTCGCGGCAGTAGGAACGCCAGTAGTCGAACCATTCAAGGTCTGTATCGGGCTTGCAGAAAAATTCAAGCTCCATCTGTTCAAATTCACGAACACGGAAAATGAAGTTGCCGGGTGTGATTTCATTTCTGAAGGACTTACCTATCTGCGCAATACCGAAGGGAACCTTTCTTCTTGTTGTTCTCTGTACGTTTGCAAAGTTTACGAAAATACCCTGAGCTGTTTCGGGTCTGAGGTAAACTGTGTTCTTTGCATCCTCGGTTACGCCCTGGAATGTCTTGAACATGAGGTTGAACTGACGGATGTCTGTGAAGTTGTGCTTGCCGCAAGTGGGACAGGGAATGTTGTGTTCTTCAATGAAGTTCTTCATTTCTTCCTGGCTCATGGCATCGGCACTTGAACCGAGTTCAAAATTGTTTTCTGCGCACCAGTCTTCGATAATCTTGTCGGCTCTGAATCTTTCGTGACATTCTCTACAGTCCATAAGAGGGTCGGAGAATCCGCCAAGGTGACCGGATGCAACCCATGTCTGGGGATTCATGAGGATAGCTGCGTCAAGACCCACATTATAGGGATTTTCCTGAACAAACTTCTTCCACCATGCCTTCTTTACGTTGTTCTTGAGTTCAACACCAAGAGGACCGTAGTCCCATGTGTTTGCAAGACCGCCGTAGATTTCACTGCCTGCGAATACATAGCCTCTGTTCTTACAGAAGGCTACAATTTTGTCCATTGACTTTTCTGTGTTCTTTAACATTGTCTTTTCTTCCTTTGTTTATGATAATATTTTATTTTCTCAATTCCATGGCTTCCCCTTTTCTAAGGGGGAGCTGTCCGCTTTAGCTGACTGAGGAGGTTAAAACCGATTTCTTTTTTCAACCTCATCCGTCACTTCGTGACACCTTCCCCATTCCTTGGGGAAGGCAGTCAGCAAACGTATAACTAAACGTCATTTCTCGTCAAATCTTCAAGCGTCTCTCTCTTAACCCCTACCCTGACACCGTCTTTTGACACAAGCACAAGTGCGGGTTTTAAGAATCTGTTATAGTTTGAGGACATAGAGTAGTTATATGCACCCGTCACGCATACAGCAAGAATGTCGCCGTATTCTGCCTTCTGAATATCCACATCAGGCTGGATAATGTCACCGCTTTCACAGCAGGAGCCGACCACATCCGCATGGAAATTCATATCTTCATTTGCCTTGTTTGCAATAAGGCAGTAGTAAGGTGATTCATAGAGTGCATATCTTGGATTGTCACTCATACCGCCGTTTACGGGAATGTAGTTTTTATATCCGGGTATTGTCTTGATATGACCGACGGTGTAAAGTGTCACACCTGCCGCCGCAACAAGGCTTCTGCCGGGTTCAAACATAATCTTTGGCATTGAAAGTCCGTTATCGGCAACCGTTTTCTTTACCGTCTTTGCAATCTCACAAATCATCCATTCAATGTCAAGATTTTCCTCTGCAGGTAAATATCTTACACCAAAACCGCCGCCAAGGTCAAGTACTTTTATTTCATAAGAGCACTTTTCTTTGATTTCCGAAGCAAACTTTGTCATAATCTCGCAGGCATCTATAAAAGGCTGGGGGTCAAAGCTCTGAGAGCCGACATGGCAATGTATGCCGAGAAGATTTACATTTGCCTTTGAAAGAGCATGCTTTACAAAGTCGAGAGCCTGTCCCGTCTCTATTGCCTCGCCGAACTTTGAGTCCACGTTACCCGTTGCGATTTTCGCATGGGTATGGGGGTCAATGCCGGGGGTGATTCTTAAAAGCACATCCTGTGTTTTACCGTATCTATTTGCGATTTCTTCGATGAAATCGAGTTCTTCACAGTTATCGGCAACAAAACAGCCGACACCGTTATTTATTGCAAATTCGATATCTTCATACATCTTGTTGTTGCCGTGGAAATATATGCGTTCGGCAGGGAAACCTGCACTGATTGCCGTATAAATCTCACCGATTGAAACAGCATCGACGCACATTCCCTCCTCTTTTGCAATTTCATACATTCCCTTGAAGGAAAGTGCTTTGCTTGCATAGAGGATATCAGCATCGTCAAAGTGTTTTTTTACGGCATTTTTATAGGTTCTGCACATTTCTCTTACCTTATCTTCGTCGATAACATAAAGAGGTGTGCCGTATTGTTTTGCAAGTTCTACGGTATCATGTCCGCAGACAGTAAAATGACCTTTTTCGTTTATTGAATAGTTGTCATGTAAAAGTTGTGTGTTCACGGGTATTCCTTCTTTATTCCGCTTCGTTCTGTTCGGGTGCCTGTTCTTCATCCATCGGCACGCCGTTTACGAAGTCCACAAATTCGTTTATGATTTCCCAAAGCACGTCAACACCCTCTCCTGTTTCGGATGAAAAGGCAATTACCTCCGCATCTTCGGGGATAGCAGGATGATTTCTTATTGCTTCAAGATTCTTTATTCTGTTGGTTTTATTAAGCTTGTCCGCTTTTGTGCAGACAACGGCAAAGGGTAAATCCTCGTTTACAAGGAAATTCACCATCGCTTCATCGTCCTTGGTAAGTCCTACCTTTAAGTCCACAAGCTGAAGATACAATCTTTCACCGGGGGTTTCAAAATACTTGTCAATGAGCTTTTTCCACTTTTCACGCTCCGAGAAGGAACGCTTTGCATAGCCGTAACCCGGAAGGTCAACAAGATAAACCGTCGAGTCAATGTCATAGCAGTTTACGGTAATTGTTTTACCGGGTTCAGCACTGACACGGGCAAGCTTTTTTCTGTTTAACATTTTATTTATCAGCGAGGATTTTCCGACGTTGCTTCGTCCGCACATGGCAACCTGTGGAATTTCAGGTCTCATTATGCCGGGAAGCTGTTTTGGAAGTCCCGCCGTCATAATTAAATTTGCTTTTTGTATGTTCATTTTATTCTTCCTTTCGGAATTATACAGTTGCATTATGGCAAACCGCTACCACATTTTCTCCGTGTGCAAATATTTCGGTATTCTGTTCGTCTTCAACCGATTCGCTTATAGGTTCAAGCACAACCTCCAACACCTCAGATACGTGCTTTACGGGAATGAATGTAATTGCTTCTTTAACAATAGGGTCGACCTCATGTAAATCCGAAATGTTATCGTAAGGAATAAGCACTGCCTTCATGCCGTTTTTATATGCCGCCATGGTCTTTTCGCGAAGTCCGCCGATGGGAAGCACTCTGCCTGTAAGGGTAACTTCACCCGTCATTGCGACGTCATATCTTGCCTTGCGTCCCGAAAGAGCCGAAACAATAGCACTCACCATGGTAATACCTGCACTGGGACCGTCCTTGGGGATTGCACCCTCGGGAACGTGAATGTGAAGGTCTGTATCCTTATAGAATTCGGCGTTTTTGATGCCGAGCTCTTCTCTGTGCTTTCTGATATAGCTTTCTGCCGCCTGTGCCGATTCCTTCATAACATCGCCAAGGCTTCCTGTAAGAACAAACTTGCCCGTTCCCTGCAACGCAAGTACTTCAATCTGAAGCATTTCGCCGCCAAGGGCAGTCCACGCAAGACCGTTTACAACACCTACGGTGTTTTCGCTGAGCATCGGGTCGGGCTTTGACTTTCTCGGTCCCATAAGTTCGGGGATGACTTTTGCCGAAACAGAAAAGCTCTTCTTTTCGCCGGTTGCAATTTTCATTGCAATCTTGCGGATAAGAGATGCCACTTCCCTCTCGAGATTTCTGACGCCCGCTTCCTTTGTGTAGCCGTCAATAAGCTCGAAAATTGCATCGTCCGAAAGTTTCAGGTTTCTCTTTGTAAGACCGTGTCTCTTTAACTGTTTGGGAAGAAGGTGGTCTTTACAGATAGCCAGTTTTTCGTTTCTTGTATAGGAAGGAAGGTTGATTACTTCCATTCTGTCATAAAGTGCATCGGGAATTGTTTCTGCATTGTTTGCAGTTGCAATAAATATGCAGTTTGAAATATCAAGGGGTATTTCAAGGAAATGGTCTCGGAATGTCTTATTCTGTTCCGAATCAAGAGCCTCAAGCAGTGCCGATGCAGGGTCGCCGTGGGCATCACGGGACAGCTTGTCGATTTCATCAAGAAGTACAACGGGATTCATGCTCTTTGCCCTTGTCATTCCCTCTGCAATTCTACCCGGCATTGCACCGATATATGTCTTTCTGTGACCTCTGATGTCTGCCTCGTCTCTTACGCCGCCGAGAGAAATTCTTACAAAGTTTCTGCCCATTGCACGTGCTATGGAAGAAGCAATTGACGATTTACCGACACCGGGAGGGCCTACAAGGCAGATTACCTGTCCGCGAAGATCGGGGCTTAATTGCTTTACTGCGATATATTCAAGAATTCTTTCCTTGACCTTCTGCATGCCGTTATGGTCTTCGTCAAGGATTTTTCTCGCTTTCTGTACATCAAAGACGTCCTTTGTATATACACCTACGGGAAGCTCGAGGATTGTTTCAAGGAAGTTTCTTATAACACTGCTTTCGGATGAGCCAAAGGGCATTTTGCCGAGCTTATTAGCCTCTTTTGCAAGACGCTCCTTGATTTCGTCGGAAAAGGCTGACTTTTCTATTCTCTCAAAGAAGCCGTCCTCGTCAGCATCACCCGTCATTCCCAGCTCATCGTGAATAACCTTGAGCTGTTCTTTGAGGAAATATTCCCTCTGGTTGTCGCTGAGTCTTTCCTTGACCTTGTCGTGAAGATCGTTTCTGAGAGACAGTACTTCCCTCTCCTGCTCCAAGATTACAATGAGTCTTTCGAGTCTCTTTAAGGGATCGCATTCCTCAAGAACCTGTTGCTTGTCTTCGTATCTGAAAAGAACGTTTGCCGCAATGAAATCGGAGAGGAGTCCCGGATCTGTTATTGCCTGAACGGATGCCACAACCTCGGTTGAAATCTTGGGCATAAACTTGATATAGCTCTGGAATGCATCAAGTGCTTCGGCAACAAGTGCCTGACCTTTAAGACCGCCGTCGTCGGGAAGGTACACACTCTTTACGAGAACGTTGACGGTAGGATATTCTTCTTCCCTTACCGTTTCAACAATCTCCGCTCTCTGCTTTGCCTCAACAAGAAGTCTGTAGTTACCGTCGGGGAGTTTCAATGACTGCTTGAGTCTTGCAACAACCCCCATGGAATACATTTCAGGCTTTTCGGTGGGCTTATCGGCGTTTCTTACGCAGGCAAGAAAAATATTCCCCCCGTACATTGCCGCCGCCTTCATTGCCGCAACAGAGCGTTTATTATTGATTTCAAAGCTTGTAGGCACGCCGGGGAATATTACAAGCCCCCTCATGGGCAGTGCCGGAAGCGTCATGTTTTCTACTTTTTCTATGTATCTTGACATTTTTCTCTCCGTGTTCTTTGTTAAAAAAATACCATTTTGCCTTATAAGAAATATTCCATTGTATTATATCACAGGTTGTGAAAGATGAATAAGGGAAAAGTCAAATGTTTATACATTATTTACAATATCCGCGTTTTGAGCCTCTTTTTTGTCATTTATCGGCAGAAAATCCCCTTTTAATACATCGGACAGCTCATCAAAGGGCAGCACAAAGCTGCTTGCCCCGTACTTTTCGGGAGATAAAATGCCTGCGTTTATAAAAAAGCAGAGCCCGTTTGGGGCGGCAAAGCAGTTGGATATGTCAAAGCTTTTTATAAGTTTTTTTCCAAAACCGTCGTAATATCCGAAGGCAGGATTTTTGCCGTTGTCCCTTGCAGCAGATGAAACATACGAGAATATCTTTTTTCTGCTCCTGCGGTCTGTTCTGAGTAATTCCCTCAGGAAAACAATATCCTTTTTTTGTGTACTCCACATCTGTGAAAAACGCCTCGTTTTTGTCACTGCGCCGTCCGACAGTGAAAGATCAAGCACAATGCTTACGATTTTGTCATTGCACAAGGCGACGGTATATCTCATGGAAAGAGAAACAGGGAGCCTTGGGGAATTACCTTTAAGTTTTATTTTTCTTAAAATTCTTGAAGAAGTGTTATGTGAAAACTTTTCGGCAACGTCCGAGTAGAACTTATTCATTTTTTTGCAGAGTACGCTGTGTTTTTCGCTTTCAAAAAAGGGGTATTTTATATTCAATACAACAGATGCCCTGTCTCCCGACATGATTTTGTTTTTTATCTTTTTTTCGGAAATGGTTATGGACATGCTTTTCTCCTTTCGCTTTTTGGGGATAATATGAGTTTATGAGAAAAACAACAGTATTATGAATAACATAAAAATCCCCCGCACCGCTTTGGGTACGAGGGATTGAAAAACATTGAATATCAGATTTTTCAAGGGCTTTGTTTGTTTTTATCAATCAATGCCGCTTTTGGAAAATAGGTTAATCTCAGATTTGTACAGCCGAAGGGTTCAAGTGTCAGCGGAAGCTTGTGGGTGACAACCTGATACTCACCGCAAGGCTCAAGAGTTCTGTTGGGGTAGGGTGGCATAATGTAAGGTGCCTTGTAACAGTGGGCGTGGAGCTTTATGGGTGTATTTTCCCAGACATAGCCGCAGGGTTCGATTTCTTCGATGGTGAAATCGGAGGGTGCAATATTTTCATCAAGGGCAAGATTCCAGTTGATGTAGTTTCGTCTGAGACCTGTTGCTTCGTGATGGCTCTTGCAGGGTGGATCACGGTAGAATGGTACAAGCTCGAACCAACTCCAGCCCTCGGGCAGAGGTGTCATGGGACTGCCTTCTGTGGGAATCCAGTCCTCTGGAATGTGATAGGAATAAAGGAGTGCGCCGTATTTTACGGCAATGGGATGAACGGCGGGGCCGTCGGTATCGTCTACTTTTATCACTTCAACCTCCGCTTTGAAGGATATTTCAACAACATCTGTGCATTTCCAGGTTCTTTCAAGCTTGATGTAACCGTTTTCATCGGCAGAGCAATCAGCCTTTTCGCCGTTTACGGTAACCTCAAACCCCTTTGCCCACATGGGATTCTTGAGGAAAAGCGTGAAAGCTTTGTCGCAGTTTATTTCAAGGCTAACCTTGTTTCTGAAGGGATAAAGAGTATTTACGTTTATCTTTATACCGTTATAGTCAAGTCTGCAAGGACCATAGGATTGAACATAGAGATTGCCGTCATTATCTGACATCATAAAGTCCCTTATAAATTCGGGAACATTGCAAACTGCGTTTACGGGACAGCAGGAAACAGGATAGCATGGCGTATATGCTTGCATATCAACTTTTGCACCGGCAGTTGAAGAAGTGGTGGTAGCCATAAACTGATTGGGTGCGCTGAGATACGCTATCGCCTTTTCGTCTTTTTTTCTTGCACCCATGGCACCGTTGTAGTACATTTCCTCCATGTAGTCGCCGTAGATGGCTTTGCCGGTGATAATGCCCATCATGGTAAAGGTTGCGTTGAAGTAGGCATAGCTGCAATATTCGGTCTCTTTTGTTCCGCCTACGGGTCCTAGATACTCGGATATGGATACGGGACCTCCCGAAAGCTGGGTCGAGTATTTTCTCACCTTGCGGATACCTTTTTCACTTGCTTTCAGATATTCCTCATTGCCGAAAGCTGTGTAAACCATGGCAGGAAGTCTGAGATAATATCCGACAGCCGCAGTATGATTGGAATTGTAATGGAATTCGTCGGACAAAAGCGCCTTGTAAGAGGACTCAAAAATATCCCTTTCGCAAGTCATTTCAAGGTATTCTTTAGCATACTCTGCAAGTGTCTCGTCGCCTGTGTGAAGATATGTCAGAATCATGGGGTCAATGAGATAGGGTGCGGCATAAAAGGTCTTGTTGTCCCCTGACCATTTTCTTGTGAACCAAAGCATACACCTGTGTACTGCTTCAAGAACGTCTTTTCTTCCCGTTGCTTCATATAAAGCAATAAGACCTCGCATTGCACAGGCTGTATCCCAGCCGTTGAAGTCGTCGTATATGTTGGCATCGTCCTCATAGAATGTGCCGAGATACCCGTCTGCCTTCTGATTCTTCATCATGCCGTCAACCCACTCGGTTGCCTCTTTTTTCATTTCTTCGTCATCAAGGACAAATGCCGATTGGATATAGCCTGTCCAGTAGTTGCCCGAAATTTCGGCACCCCAACCAGACTGGTCGCCCGGGCCCCATGCTTTGACGTAAGTCTTTTTAATGTAAGGCAGAGCAATCATTTCGGGCTCAAGGTCTTTAAGATGACCTGTCATGCCGTCTTTACAGCGAAGAAGCTGGTCTTTAAGGAAACCTTCTGCCTTGACTGCACCGAGAGGAAGCCGTATACATTTGTTAAAGTTTTTCATAATACACCTCAATCAAAAGTAATAAATTTGCGGATGTCGGTGTTTGACATCCGCAAATGGTTATAATCGAGAAAATTTCGCTTGTTTTGCATATATGCAGAATGGTGCTGAATTATTTTCTCTTTGCTTACTTTCTCTTTTTATCAAAGAGAAAGTAAGTCAAGTGCCTGTTTGATATCGTCGATGATGTCGCCTGCGTATTCAATACCTACGGAAAGTCTGAGAAGGTCGGGGCTTGTACCGCATTCAATGAGCTGCTGGTCGGTAAGCTGGCGGTGGGTTGTGCTTGCGGGATGAAGGATACAGGTTCTTGCATCGGCAACGTGGGTTACAATTGCCGCAAGCTTCAGAGAATCCATAAACTTTGTAGCCGCTTCTCTGCCGCCCTTAACGCCGAAGGAAATCACACCGCAAGTGCCGTTAGGCATATACTTTTTAGCTCTTTCATGGTACTTGCTTGATTCAAGACCGGGGTATTCTACCCATGCAATTCTGTCGTCGGACTCAAGGAACTTTGCCACTTCAAGAGCGTTGGCACAATGTCTTTCCATTCTGAGGTGGAGCGTTTCAAGACCGAGATTTAAAAGGAATGCGTTGTGGGGTGAAGGAATAGAACCGAGATCTCTCATTACCTGTGCAAGAAGCTTTGTCATATAAGCACTCTTGCCGAACTTTTCTGTATATGTGATACCGTGATAGGAATCGTCGGGAGTTGTAAGACCGGGGAACTTGTCTGCATGTGCATTCCAGTCGAAGTTGCCGCTGTCAACTACGCATCCGCCGACACTTGTTGCATGACCGTCCATATACTTTGTTGTGGAATGTGTTACGATATCTGCACCGTGTTCAAAGGGACGGCAGTTGATGGGTGTGGGGAATGTGTTGTCAACGATGAAGGGCACGCCGTGCTTGTGAGCAGCGTTTGCAAACTGTTCAAAGTCGATGATGTTGAGAGAAGGGTTGGAAATACTTTCGGCAAATACAGCCTTGGTGTTTTCTTTGAATGCCGCTTCAAGGTCTGCATCCGAAACATCGGGTGTAACGAATGTAAAGTCAATGCCCATCTTTCTCATTGTTACGTTAAAGAGGTTGAATGTACCGCCGTAGATAGCAGAAGAACATACAACGTGGTCGCCTGCAGAGCAGATGTTAAAGATTGCGTAGAAGTTAGCAGCCTGACCTGAAGATGTAAGAAGCGCACCTACACCGCCTTCAAGGTCACAGATTTTTGCCGCGACACAGTCGTTTGTGGGGTTTGCAAGACGTGTGTAGAAATATCCGCTTTCTTCAAGGTCGAAAAGTCTGCCCATCTGGTCAGAGGATTCGTATTTATATGTTGTGGACTGAACGATGGGAAGGATTCTGCTTTCGCCGTTTTTTGGTGTGTAGCCTGACTGGATACACTTTGTATAAATGTGACTCATTTTTTTGCCTCCGATATATTTATTTCTTTGAAATTTTATACTTGGTTTCTTTTTTCTTTTTTCTTGCCTTATAAACCTTGGATTCGGTTTCGGGTTCCTTGTTTTCCTCCTTCTTTTTGAAGGCGAATTTAGACTCCTGACCGTGGGCAAGACGTCTTAAATTTGTATGGTGCTTGCATATTACAAGTATTGCCATGATGAATGAGAATATAAAAGCATATCCCCAATCGGGTACCTTTCCTGCTATAAACTGAAATGTCATGAACGGAAAAATTGCCGCCGCAAGACACGAACCGAGAGACACATATCTTGTGAGCAGTACCGTCAGAACAAAGACTCCGAGTACCACAAGGAAAACAACGGGATTTACGACAAGTATTACCGCCGCCGCCGTTGCAACTCCCTTGCCGCCCCTGAAACCGTAGAATACAGGGAAAATATGCCCTATTACGCACATAAGGCCTGTAAAATATCCTCCGAGGGTTGCGCCCATCAGGAAGGAGCCGACAATAACAGCAACAATGCCTTTAAGTATGTCGCCGAGGATTGTAAAGAGAGCCGCTTTTTTGCCGTATGTACGTGCCATGTTGGTAGTACCCGCATTTTTGCTTCCAAATTCTCTTATGTCTTCGCCGTACATTTTCTTTGAGAGAATAAGTGCAAAGTTAAGCGAGCCGAGGGTGTAGGCAATAAGTGCCGTCAGCACAAGACCTGCAACCATAAAAGCCACAGCAAGTTCACCTGAGCTTGCCGCAAGATATGTAATTATACCGTTTACATATGCGTTTCCTATTGCTTCAAACATATATTTCTCCTTTCACTTGGAAAGACTTGTCAAAAACCACCCAATATAACAAATATATTGTATCACAGTTTTTTTTGGTTTACAAGATTTTTTTATCATTTATAAACAAAAAAAGAGAAAGACATCAGTCTTCCTCAACTTCAATGATTCCGTTTTCTTCTTCGTACCTTGCAACACGCTTCTTTATATACTGCTCAAGGCTTCTGTTTGCCGAGCGTCCCTCTGATTCTGCAATGTATTTGAATTTTTGAAAAATGCCCCTGTCAACTCGTAAAGTATATCTTAAAGTGTTGTCGTTCATTATAATGTCTCTTTTCCACCAAATTGATGTTATTATGACATTATTATAGTGCATTTTTTGTCTCTAAAACCAAAACGGTGGTATAATGACGCAAAAGTGACGCAATTCGAAGAGGAGAAAATTTATGAAAGTTGCAGTAATCGGGTCTAGAAATATACAAATTGAAAATCTCTCAAAATATCTGCCACGGGAAACCACAGAAATTGTTTCGGGCGGTGCAAAGGGAGTAGATACCTCTGCGCGCGAATATGCCATTACAAATTCAATAAAGCTCACAGAATTTCTGCCTGATTATGAAAAATATAAACGCGGTGCACCACTAAAAAGGAATATACAAATTATTGAATATGCCGATGTTGTCATTGCCTTTTGGGACGGTAAGTCAAAGGGAACAAAATTTGTGATTGATAATTGTAATAAAATTGGTAAAAAAGTTGTGGTGTTCACTATATAAAATTTCACCCACGTCGGCGTTTGACATCGGGCGGCGAGTCGCCGCAGACATTTCACGGGACATCTTTGTCTAATATTTTGTCTTTGGTGTCGCACAATTAAGATACTGCCAATCTAAATATAACAAATTCCCCGATGTCGGCGTTTGACATCGGGGAATAGTTCGTTACGCGATAATTATTGTTTGTTAACCGAAAAGCCCTGCCCGCGAAATTGCCAGCGGGGGCTCCCCGCAAAAAAGCCGTTCCTTTGGGAACGGCAATTTTTAATTACATATACTTAGCTGTGTTAACCTTAACGCCGGGGCCCATTGTGGAAGCCACTGCGCAGGACTTGATGTACTGACCCTTAGCTGCAGCAGGCTTAGCCTTAACAACTGCGCTCATGAGTGTATCAAAGTTTTCAGCGAGCTTTTCTGCACCGAAGGAAGCCTTACCAACGGGACAGTGGATGATGTTCTGCTTGTCAAGACGGTATTCAATCTTACCTGCCTTAGCTTCAGCAACAGCCTTAGCTACGTCCATAGTAACAGTACCAGCCTTGGGGTTAGGCATGAGACCCTTAGGACCGAGAACCTTACCGAGTCTACCGATAACGCCCATCATGTCGGGAGTTGCGATAACTACGTCGAAATCAAACCAGTTTTCGCCGGTGATCTTAGCAACCATATCTTCAGCACCAACGTAATCGGAACCTGCTTCTTCAGCTGCCTTAGCGTTGTCGCCCTTAGCGAATACGAGTGTACGAACAGTCTTACCTGTACCGTGAGGAAGAACTACCGCACCTCTAACCTGCTGGTCAGCATGACGGCTGTCAACACCGAGCTTTACGTGTACTTCAACTGTTTCGTCGAACTTAGCCTTGGAAGTCTTGCATACCATATCAAGAGCTTCTACTGTTTCATAAAGTTTTGTTCTATCAATAAGCTTTGCGCTTTCCTGATACTTCTTTCCCTTAACCATTGTCAATTACCTCCCTTAGTCAGCAACTACAACGCCCATGCTGCGTGCAGTACCAGCAATCATGCTCATAGCTGCTTCAAGAGAAGCTGCGTTGAGGTCGGGCATCTTTGTTTCTGCGATTTTCTGAACCTGTTCCTTTGTAATTGTAGCAACCTTATTCTTGTTAGGTTCGCCGGAAGCAGTTTCGATACCAGCTGCCTTCTTGATAAGTACAGCTGCAGGGGGAGTCTTTGTGATGAAAGAGTAAGAACGGTCTGCATATACTGTAATAACTACAGGGATGATAAGACCCATATCGTTCTTTGTTCTTTCGTTGAATTCCTTACAGAAGCCGGCAATGTTTACACCGTGCTGACCGAGTGCAGGACCTACAGGGGGTGCAGGAAGAGCCTTTCCTGCGGGAATCTGAAGCTTAATATAACCAGTTATTTTCTTTGCCATTTTGTTTACACCTCCAAATGTGGTAAATAATTCGGGATCTTGTCCCTCCCACAGACAAAACATTTCGTTTTGCCCTCGCAGCCTTTACAATTTGTCAGAAGCTTGGCAAAACGCTTACCTGACATAACTGCGATGAATTTTTTTGTGTTTTTTCAGGAATTTAATTTAAGGGTTCAACCTCATTTGCGTTCATTTCAACAGCTGTTTCCTTACCGCCGATGAGTGCTGCAACCTTGATTCTTCCTGTTTCATTGTTGATTTCCTTAACTGTGGCAACTGAGCCTGCAAGGAAACCTGCGACTACGATTACGCTGTCGCCGACATTATATGCCGCTTCGCGTACGCGTACGTCAACGCCGAGAGCCGCAACCTCCGCCTCTGTAAGGGGCACGGGGCGTGATCCCGGTCCGACAAAACCTGTTACACCGCGGATATTTCTTACCACGTGCCAGCTTTCGTCATTCATAACCATTTTTACGAGTACATAGCTCGGGAACATCTTATGTTCAGTAGGCTTCTTTTCTTTGGGAGCCTTCTTGATTTCGTTTCCGTCGTCATCGTACTCTACTTCGAGTGAATCGAAATATTCATCTGCCTCTTCCTGTGAATCGACAACTATTTCGGTAGGGATTCTTGTCTCAAAAATGAGATTCTGAAGTCCTCTGTACTCAACAAGGCGTTCGATGTTTTCGGCAACCTTGTTTTCGTAACCCGAATATGTGTGAACCACATACCAGAGTGCCTGTCCTTCGTTTGTCATTCTATTGCTCCTTTACGAAACAAATTAAACGAGTGTGCTGAGCCACTGGAAAAGCTTGGAGAAACCTGTATCAAGCAGGAATACTGCCACGCCTACCACTACAATCGCTGCAACAACAACACCGCTCTGGCGAAGAGTATCATTCTTTTCGGGCCAGACGATCTTCTTGAATTCGCTCTTGTAATCCTTGAAGAACTTTCCTATTTTTGATTCCTTCTTAACCTTGTCTGCCATTACTTTTTCCTCCTTTCAAATTCAATCCTTACTTGGATTCCTTGTGAAGGGTGTGTTTACGGCAGAAACGACAGTACTTGTTGAGTTCGATACGATCGGGATCGTTCTTCTTGTTCTTTGTAGTGTCGTAATTTCTTTGTTTGCATTCTGTGCAAACGAGTGTGATTTTCACTCTCATTCTGTACACCTCCCGGTAAATATATGTGTTTTACCTCCCTCGAAAATGGAGCTTTATGCACGCCTTTTTTTGGGCATAACAAAAAAACTCTCCAACAGAGGTAGATAGATTATACTACAACGATTTCGATTTGTCAAGAGTTTTTTGAGATTTTTTTATTCGGGCAGTTTATTTGCTACAATATATAAATGTACCGATCTTTTTTCTTCCGTACTTTTGTGTCGACAAAAGTACCAAAAACGCCCACTCAACAAGAGGGGATGGCTCGGTTGAGGTTACAGTTTCGTTATAAAAGGCTCGTCTTGACCGCTAATGGGGTCAAGACTCGGTGAGAATGAAATCCGATTTTCGCAATCTCAACCTCCGCCGACTTCCCCTCTTATGCCGTGGCGGCTTCTCTCCTCTCATGGGGCACTGTGCAAAAACAAATGCCCTGCAAAAACAGAGCATCTCAAACTTTAGGATAGGGTTTGCTTATATTGGTAAGCCCCAATATATAATCGGTAGAAACCTTATAATATTTTGCCAAAGCAACAAGTGCTTCAATGGGTATTTGACGTCTTGCACTTTCATACTGGCAATATGTGTTTTGCTTTATATGGAGATAGTCAGCAACCTGCTTTTGGGTAAGGTCTCTGTCCTCTCGTAAATCTCTTAATCTCATATAACAACTCCTCGTAAAACATATTATTTCGGAATTATTATAAAATATCTCAATATGAGATATTGACAAATCTGTCAATTTGTGATATTATTTGTGTAACACATTTAGAAAGGAGGTCGCAAATAATGAAAAAAGTATTAGCTATTATTTTTGCATGTGCGTTGGTATTTATGTGTTGCGCTTGTTCTTCGGGTAATGAAGCTACAAACGACAATTCAGTTGAAGACATGGTTGAAAGAGCTGCTAGGTCAAGAGTACAAGCTGAAGTGATGATTAACTACTCTTCACATGCTCCTACCGTTACTTCTTTAATTAATAACAGCAATGGTGACACATATTATGTTTCAGGCAAAGTCACTGTCAGAGACAAATATGGCGATCCTTACTCTGGTACATACGACGCTGTTGTCAAATATGATTCCGCATCAAACAAATGCGAGGTTACTTCCCTTGATTTAGGAAAACTTTACAAGAACTAATTTATTCGAAAAAGAGAACCCCCCGCGGTTCTCTTTTTCTTTTCCCCTTGCAAAATCCCCTGCTCTATGATATATTATAATATGTAACCATTCGCACTCATTTTGCCGTCCGCCTTATTGACGGCAAAATGAAATAACAATCGAGCACCGATGACAGGTATTAAGATCATATAGAAAGTTTCCCGATGAAAAGTTCTTTGCGAGCTTTCTTTCAAGAAAGCGAAAAAACTTTCAAGAAAGCGAAAAAAGAGAGGTATTATGTCACAAGGCTACAAAACAGTCCTCGCCGATTATGCCGAGGATTCATTCATCGAAAAAAAGAGCGAGTTCATTTCCTACGTCAAGCGTGTCGAAAGCGAAGACGAAGCAAAGGAATTTATCGCGTCCATAAAAAAGAAGCACGCAGATGCCACCCATAACTGCTATGCATATATATTAAAAGGAACAGAAATTGCACGCTTTTCCGACGACGGCGAGCCTCAGGGTACGGCAGGCATGCCGATTCTTGAAGTAATAAAACGCGAAGGTCTTGTCGGCGTGTGCGTTGTAGTCACAAGGTATTTCGGCGGCATCCTTTTAGGTGCAGGCGGACTTGTCAGATCCTATGCCAAGGGTGCTAAAATCGGCATAGACAAGGCAGGTACGGCAGAATTCTGCGAACATGTCACCTTTGACTTTGCCGTTTCCTACAGCGATTATGAGAAAGTACTCAGAGATCTGGACAAGCAGGGCGTTCTCAATGCAGGTGTAGATTTCGGTGAAAATGTAATCTTCCACCTTTCCTGTGTCGAAGAAAATTATACGAGATTTTGCAATTATGCCGCAGATTTGACCGGCGGCAAGTGCGCTCCCCAGCTTACAGGCAAAACTTTCGCCCCAAAAACCACGTAAATGCGTGGTTTTTTCTTTTGCAAAAATTTTTTCAAAAAAATTTGAAAAACCTATTGACAAAATCAAATGTTGTTGTTATAATAATTTTGTAATCAGTACAAAACAGTAAATTCTGAGCAGAAATGTAATGATCGGCTGGTTACAGACATAAATTTAAAAATAATAAAATTCTTACTTAAAAGGAGAAAAGAAAAATGAAAAAGTATGTATGTTCTGTATGCGGTTATGTTCACGAAGGTAATGAGCCCCCTGAAAAGTGCCCCGTTTGTAAGGTTCCTGCTGAAAAGTTCAAGGAAATGGTAGAAGGCGCAGCTCTTGCGGCTGAACACGAATACGGCGTTTACGGCAAGACTGTAAAGAACAACCCCGACATTTCCGAAGAAGACAAGAAGTTCATCTTTGAACAGCTTATGGCGAACTTCCAGGGCGAATGCTCCGAGGTTGGTATGTACCTCTGTATGGCAAGAATCGCTCACAGAGAAGGCTATCCCGAAATCGGTCTCTACTGGGAAAAGGCTGCTTACGAGGAAGCTGAACACGCTGCAAAGTTTGCAGAACTTCTCGGCGAAGATCTCGAACCCAACATGAAGGCTACCACAAAGGACAACCTCAAGTGGAGAGTAGACTGCGAATACGGTGCAACACAGGGCAAGTTCGACCTTGCAGCTTGTGCTAAGAAGAACGGTCTTGATGCTATCCATGACACTGTTCACGAAATGGCAAGAGACGAGGCTCGTCACGGCAGAGGCCTTGAAGGTTTACTTAAGAGATATTTCTAAACACAAATCATCATCAAAGGCTCGGAGAAATCCGAGCCTTTTTCTTTAACATATGTTGAAGATCAATTGACTTTTTAATGGTTACGGCTCTTACAGCAATAGGGCTTGGAACAAGTCTTGCCGACTTCAAAAAAGCAGGCCTTTGACCCATGTTCTACGGAATCACGATTGATACCCTTGTAACAATAACGGCTCTTATTGTTATCAGATGCATGGGACTTGCATAAAATATTCAATTTTACATTTCGATAACAGGCAGTTTTTCTGCTTGTTATTGACTTTACAGGGCAAAAATGATATAATGCTTTTCGGTTGCTTTGGACATCATATTATCGAAGTGAAAAAACTTGTTTCGGGAGGTGTTTGTGTGTTAAAGGAAATCATCAGTACTGTCCTTGCGGCAGTTCAGCTGGCAACAGGCTCATTTATGGTTCTTCCCGACACAGCTTCACCCGAAGAAGTATCAAAACCTGAGCGTTCCTACATAATTCATGCAGGAGGGGAAATTCAAGGGTATTTCGGCACAAACAGCCTCGACGCCCTTGAAAACGCATACAGCAAGGGGAACCGATATATCGAAATCGACTTCAGCTTTTCATCCGATCTCAGGCCTGTGTGCATTCACGACTGGAACCATCTTTCCTACTCGGGCTACGACGGCATAAAACCCACAAGCGAAGAATTTGCAAGTAACACGGTATACAGCATGTTCACATCGCTTACCCTTGAGAAGCTCTGCGATTTTATGAAACGGCACGAGGATTTATACATCGTAACCGACGTAAAGGACCACAACATGTATTTTTCCGGAATACTTAAGAGAGAATATCCCGAACTGTGCGACAGATTCATTATTCAGGTCTACTCGGAGGAGCAGTACGACTTCATAAGCCGTCTCGGATTTGAAAACATCATCTTCTCGCTGTACAAGTTGGATTATTACAAGCAGATGGACACCGACTATCTCGTCTCCTTCGCAAAAGAACATAAGCTTTACGCCTACACCTTTAACGCCGTTCTCTGCGACACCGAAGGTTATGTTGACGCCATGCTTGAGTGCGGCACCCCGCTCTTTATCCACACCGTCAACGACAAACAGATGCAAAAGAAATATTTTGACATGGGAATTTCGGGAATATATACCGATAATACCACTCACGAGTGACAGCAATTGCCGCAATTGTTGTCATTTTTTTATGCAAATATATAAATAAACACATATTTTCGATATTGACCTTACATCAAGAAAATGTTATAATTTTATACAGTATAACAATTCAAGGAGGACATATAAATGCTTATTCCCGAAAAAAGAATTGCGGATTTTGAAAAATTGGGTTTCGGCCTTTTTATACACTGGGGACTTTATTCTCAGGTAGGTAAAGGAGAATGGTACTTCTATCACGAAGAAGACCTGGAATTTTCCGAATATATGAAGTTAAAGGACACATTTACGGCAGAGGATTTTGATGCTGAAAGAATCGCAAGAGCTGCAAAGATGGCAGGCTGTAAGTACATCACCCTTACAACACGCCACCACGAAGGCTTCTCTCTTTACGACACCTGCGGTCTCAACGATTTCGATGCTCCCCACTCTCCTGCAAAGAGAGACTTAATCAAGGAGTTTGTTGATGCCTGCAGAAAGTACGACCTTATCCCCTTCTTCTATCACACAACCCTCGACTGGTACAGAGAAGAATACAAGAACAACTTTGATGAGTATCTTGAATACTTGCGCAAGAGTGTGGAAATTCTCTGCACAAACTACGGCAAAATCGGCGGTCTCTGGTTCGACGGCAACTGGGACAAGCCCGATGCCGACTGGAAGCTTGACGAGCTTTACGGCACAATCAGAAAGCATCAGCCCGATGCCATGATTATCAACAACACGGGACTTTCCGCAAGAGGTGAGCTCGGTCATCCCGAAATTGACGCCGTTACATACGAACAGGGTCGTCCCGAGCCCCTTGACAGAAGTAAGATGTCAAAATACATCACAGGCGAAATGTGCTACACCATGAACGACCACTGGGCGGTTGGCTACAACGACCTTGACTACAAATCTACACGCGAGCTTATCGAGTGTCTTTGCGATTGCAGAAAGGTTGGCGCGAACTTCCTTCTCAACATCGGTCCCTCAGCGCAGGGCGGCATTATTCCCATTCAGGAAGAATTTTTAAAGACAATGGGCAGATGGACAGATGTTTACGGCGAAGCTATTTACAACGGCAAGCCCTACACCATCTGCGACGGTTCAAAAGACTTCATCTTAAAGAGCGGCGAAGACGACAAGGTTCTCTACCTCTTTGCATACGACCTTGGCAGACTCGGAAGCGAAAACGTAGTTCTCAACGGCGGTGGCGGCGGCAAGGACAGACAGTTCAAACTCCTTGACGATGCAAAAGTTAAGGAACTCAAGTGGATGGACAACGGTGAGGTTCTTGAATTCAAGCAGGACGGAAACAACCTTGAGGTTGCCTGCACAGGCTTCCCCTACGGCTGCAACTACTGTGTAAGAGTTGCGAAGGTGACACTCGCGTAAAGCTCTCGGTAGTAGGGACAGGCGTCCTCGACTGTCCGTTGTGGCGTCATCGACTGTCCGTTGTGGCGTCCTCGACTGTCCGTTG
>JAGAUT010000022.1 GCA_017620655.1 Clostridia bacterium
CAGAAGATCCACATCGAATATGACGGCATCGGCTTTATCCCTTTGGAAGAACTTGCGAAAAAGGAAACGGCGTGACCGAAGTCACGCCGTCCCTTGAAAACAGTCGTTTTCAAGCATTTTTCAAAATAACTGTTTTACGAAACCCCGCCTAAGGTCGGGGTTTGTGTTTTAATTCAATCATTCCACATTGCATGGAAAATTATTTCTTTCGCATTAGGCGCATGAATGGTTAAATTTTTGTGTTCAAGAACATCATCCGTTGCATTTTTTAGTTCTTCTTCTATTTTTTTCACATCAAACAAATATAAAACCTTATCTGTAAAGTCCATCCTTTCCCTCATTAATTTTGAGTGTTCTTCGTTGAACTTTGCTTGCTTCTTTTTGTTGGTTTTGGTTGGTAATTTATACAAAATTTCAAAAACGACTGATGCTATTGCGCAAGTTCCGCAAACAATCAACTTGCCGTACATAGCAGGATTGATTTTCAAATCGGGAGTTAATAAGGCGGTACCTGTCCATACAAACGGTGGATAAAAACAACACAAAGCGATTGTAAGGTATAAAAGTCCCAAGTATAATTTTTTATATTTTTCTTTTTGACTTTTTTGAAATTTATTCTTGAATTTGTATTCTTTTAGTTTTTTATATAATTTTTTATCGCTTTCATTGAGTTTTCCATAAAAACTATTTATTGAGTACTTTTTCTTTATTTCCTGAACAATAATACGTGGCAATCTTTCTTTTTCGGAAACGGTCGATGAATTCAGCATTTTAGACCAGATCTTCATAACATCTTCCTGTCTGTTTAATTCAGCTATGTCTGCCTTATTCTTTTGTTCGTGATATTTGTTGACAGCCCCCTCAATATCAATATCTACTGAACCGACTTTTTGATTGTTCCTGTTGTAAAGATCTCCGCTTGCCATGATAAATCCTCCCATAAATAAAAAATGCACCAACCGAAGTCGGTGCACGAAAAACGCATCGCTCCGATTGCTGCGACACAATTCCATACATATATCTTTTGAACACCAAAAGTATGCTGAAAAGAGCATGCATTTTTGCCGAAACAAAAATTGCACACTAATGGCGTAAAAATATGGAATTATGTCGCATCGATATTTTACAACATTTGTTTAACATTGTCAAGAATAAAATACTAACTCCAAACTCCAAACTTCAAACTTCTAACACCTAATTTACAAATATTTCCCCCACGTTAACTTTCCATTCATATTACGGCTATATACTACCTATATACAAATTTTCCCAAAAGAAAGGCAGAAACACAATGAATAATTTATTATTACTTGAAGAGGCAGCACCTCAGGCAGGAGCAGGCGGAATGCTCGCAACAATTCTTCCCTTTGTCCTTATGATTGTTGTTTTCTACTTCTTCCTCATCAGACCCCAGAAGAAGCAGGAAAGAGAAACAGCAAACATGAGAAATAACCTCCAGGTCGGTGATGAAGTTACAACAATCGGCGGCATTGTTGGCAGAATCACACATGTCAAGGACGATATCGTTACAATTGAAACAGGTGCTGACAGAAACAAAATCAGATTCCGTAAGACAGCAATTGCAACTGTTGACAAGAAGTATGGCGAAGAAAAGGCACCTAAGGGCGGCTATAAGGTGACAGGCGTAAAGAAGAGCGAAACACCTATCGAAGCTCCCGCGCTCAAGGAAGACGTTAAGGAAGAAAAGTAATTTCCCGAATATTAAACGACCGCTTTTCATATTTATTACTATAATAATTTGAGGAGTGAATGTCGTGAATAAAACAAATAAAAAACATACGGCTTTGAAAAACGGAAAGAATAACGGATTTTTCAAGGCCGTAATTTTTGGTTTTTTGTCCTGCTTTGCAGTGTGGATTGTACTTGCCCTTGTCTTTTCTGCAGTAATGTCAAAACAGACGGACAGCACATCACTTTCGGGAATTCTCTCGCCGATAACTGTTGTTGTCAGCCTTGTTGCAGGCGGCTTTGTTGCAGGAAAAACGGATAAAACCTGTGCACCGCTTTCATCGTTCATGCTCGGCTGTGCTGTGCTCGGACTTTGTTATGGACTGTCGTCAGCGATGGATTTGTCCGGACAGTTGTCTGCAGCAATGAAAACTGTTGTTATTGCCGTGATGATTGTCAGTCCCATGATCGGAGCTTCGTTTTCTGCAAGAGAAAAGAAGAAAAAAGTGCGTAGCAGGAAATGATTGTAAAAAAAATGTAAACAATCTAGAAATCTCTTTATTTTAATAAATATATATGGTATACTATCATCCGCTGGTGCAAAAGTGTCAGCGGAAATTTTATTATTACACACACATATCTCCACGGCTTGGTTGCCGAAGAATACTTCGGTTTGCCGACAAAGCAGATGTGTGGTGGAAAAAAACCAAAGGAGGACATGAAAATGTCAGTAGTATCAATGAAACAGCTCCTCGAAGCTGGCGTCCATTTCGGACATCACACAAGAAGATGGAACCCTAAGATGGCTGAATACATCTTCACAGAAAGAAACGGTGTTTATATCATCGACCTTGCGAAGACAGTTAAGAAGCTCGAAGAAGCTTATATGTTCATTCGCGAAGTAGCTATGGAAGGCGGCGACATCCTTTTCGTAGGTACAAAGAAGCAGGCATCCGACGCTATCAAGGAAGAAGCTGAAAGAGCAGGCTGCTACTATGTAAATATGAGATGGCTTGGCGGTATGCTCACAAACTTCAAGACAATCAAGAAGAGCATCGCTAGACTCAACGCACTTCACAAGATGGAAGATGACGGTACATTTGATCTTCTCCCCAAGAAGGAAGTTATTTCTCTCGTTAAGGAAATCAACGACCTCGAAAGAAACCTCGGCGGTATCAAGAACATGAAGGGCACACCCGCAGCTATGTTCGTTGTTGACCCCAAGAAGGAAAAGAACGCAGTAGCAGAAGCTAAGAAGCTCGGTATTCCCGTAGTAGCTATCGTAGATACAAACTGCGACCCCGATGAAGTTGATTATGTAATCCCCGGTAACGATGACGCTATCCGCGGCATCAAGCTCATCCTTTCCGTAATGGCTGACGCTATTCTCGAAGGTAACCAGGGCGAACAGCTTACAGATACAGCAGCAGAAGCAGCTCCTGTAGTTGAAGAAGCAGCAGAGTAATTAAATATTGGAGGAAGTTTGTTATGAATTTTACAGCTAAAGACGTATCCGATCTCAGAGCGCAGACCGGTATCGGTATGATGGAATGTAAGAAGGCTCTTACAGAAGCAAACGGCGACATGGAAGAAGCAGTTAAGATCCTCAGAGAAAAGGGTCTTGCAGTAGCAGCTAAGAAGGCAGGCAGAATTGCGGCTGAAGGTAAGGTTGCTATTAAGGCTTGCGGCAATAAGACAGCAGTTATCGAAGTTAACTGCGAAACAGACTTTGCAGCTAAGACAGATAAGTTCGTTGAATTTATCGATAAGCTCCTTGACATCGTTCTTGAAACAGGCGTTGCTGACGTTGAAGCACTTCTCGCAGCTAAGTTCGATGCAGAAAATACAGTAGATGACTACCTCAAGAAGGAAGTTATCAACTCTATCGGTGAAAACATTTCTATCAGAAGATTTGAAGTTGTTGAAGGTCTTAACTCCTCTTACGTACACGGCGGCGGTACAATCGGCGTTATCGTAACAGGTGAAACAACAGGCGATGAAGCAGTTGCTAAGGAAGTTCTCAAGAACCTTGCACTTCAGGCAGCAGCTATGAACCCCAAGTATCTTGACAGAGAATCCGTTCCTGCATCCGTAATAGAAGCAGAAAAGGAAATCGTGCTTGCTCAGATTAAGAACGACGAAAAGAACGCAAATAAGCCCGAAGCAGTTCTCGAAAAGATGGTAACAGGTAAGGTTGCTAAGTACTACACAGAAAACTGCCTTATGGAACAGGAATACGTAAAGGGCGACAAGGAAACTGTTGCTAAGTACGTAGCAGGTGCAGCTAAGGAACTTAAGGTTACAGGCTTTATCAGATACGAAAAGGGCGAAGGCATCGAAAAGAAGGAAGAAGACTACGCAGCAGAAGTTGCAAAGCTTGCCGGCGGTAACAACTAATTTACTTTTTCTTTGCTGAAAAAAAGTAAGCAAAAAGAAAAGAATTATAAAACCTTGCACCAAACAACGGCGCAAGGTTTTTTGCTGTCAAACATAATAAAAATGAGCGAAAAACACCTTGACATAAACTGTTCCGTATAGTATACTAAAATGTATAATTTTTTGCAAATACCCACTTGCTTTGGAGTGATAAATATGTTTGAAATTGTAAGAAGAAAAGAATTGAATCCTACCGTAACACTTATCGAGGTATCTGCACCCCTTGTTGCGAAAAAGGCAGAACCGGGTCAGTTCATAATTCTCAGAACAGATGCCGAGGGTGAAAGAATACCCCTTACCGTTGCGGATTTTGATAGAGAAAAGGGAACAGTTACCGTAATCTTCCAGATTGTCGGCAGTACCACGGAAAAACTGAATGCCCTGCGTGTTGGCGACAGACTTTGCGACTTCGTAGGTCCTCTCGGACGTGCTACCGAAACAGAGGGACTGAAAAAAGTTGCAGTAGTCGGTGGCGGTGTAGGCTGTGCCATAGCTTTCCCCGTTGCAAAGAAATTACATCAGCTCGGCTGTGAAGTTCACGCAATTGTCGGCTTCAGAAATAAAGATTTAGTTATCCTTGAAGATGAATTCAGAGCTAATACCACAAAGACAGTGCTTATGTCTGATGATGGCAGCGTAGGCGAAAAGGGACTTGTAACAGATGCCCTTAAAAAGCTTATTGAAAGCGGCGAAAAGTACGATGAAGTAATCACCATAGGTCCGCTTATCATGATGAAGTTTGTGTGTGCTCTGACTAAGGAATACGGAATTAAAACTGTTGCCAGCATGAACCCCATAATGATTGACGGCACAGGTATGTGCGGCGGTTGCAGACTGACTGTCGGCGGTAAAATGAAATTTGCCTGCGTTGACGGCCCCGAATTTGACGGGCATGAAATAGACTTTGATGAGGCAATAGAACGAAGCAGTATGTACCGTGACTTTGAAAGACATGCACATGAAGAAACATGTAATCTCTTTAAAAAGGCAGAGGAGGCAAAGTAATATGGCAAATATGTCCCCCAAGAAAAATGAAATGCCGACTCAGGCACCCGATGTCCGCCGTCATAACTTCCTTGAAGTTGCACTCGGATATACACCGGAGCAGGCAATTGATGAAGCAAAACGCTGCCTTAACTGTAAAAATAAACCCTGCGTCGGCGGTTGTCCTGTTAAAATTTACATTCCCGATTTTATTGCAAAGGTAGCTGAGGGTGAGTTTGAAGAAGCTTATCAGATTATTGCAAAACAAAGCTCGCTTCCTGCTGTTTGCGGCAGAGTTTGTCCTCAGGAAAAGCAGTGCGAAAGTAAGTGCGTAAGAGGCATTAAGGGTGAACCCGTTGCAATAGGCAGACTTGAACGCTTTGTTGCCGACTGGCATAATGAAAATGTAATCGACGCACCAAAGAAACCCGAAAGTAACGGTATAAAGGTTGCGGTAATCGGCTCAGGCCCTTCGGGACTTACGTGTGCCGGCGACCTTGCCAAGAGGGGCTATGACGTAACGGTGTTTGAAGCACTTCACGTTGCAGGCGGTGTACTTGTATACGGTATTCCCGAATTTCGTCTTCCGAAAGCAATAGTTGCAAAAGAGGTTGAAACATTAAAACAACTCGGCGTTAAAATTGAAACAAATATGGTTATCGGTAAAGTCCTATCCATTGATGAGCTAATGTCGGAATACGGCTTTAAGGCTGTGTTTATTGGCTCAGGTGCAGGACTTCCTAAGTTTATGAATATCCCCGGTGAACAGCTCAAAGGTGTGTATTCAGCCAACGAATTTTTGACAAGAGTAAACCTTATGAAGGCATATAAGGAAACTTCGGACACACCCATTATGAAGGCAAAGAAGGTTGCGGTTGTCGGCGGCGGTAATGTTGCTATGGACGCTGCAAGAAGTGCCTTAAGACTTGGTGCAGATGAAGTGTATATCGTCTATAGACGTTCTATGGATGAGATTCCTGCACGTAAAGAAGAGGTTGAACACGCAGAAGAAGAAGGGGTAGACTTCAGACTTCTCAATAACCCTGTTGAAATTCTCGGTTATCATAATCCCGATGACAGACGTGACCCGAAAAACGGCTTTGTTACAGGTATTAAGTGTATAAAGATGGAACTCGGCGAGCCTGACGAAAGAGGCAGACGCAGACCTGTTGAAATCCCTGACAGTGAATTTGTACTTGATGTTGACTGTGTAATTATGGCAATAGGTACATCTCCCAATCCTCTTATCAAGTCTACAACAAAGGGGCTTGAAACAAAAGAGTGGGGCGGTATTATTGCAGAAGAAGAAACAGGACTTACCTCCCGTGAGTTTGTGTACGCAGGCGGTGATGCCGTAACAGGTGCGGCGACAGTTATCCTTGCCATGGGTGCAGGTAAAAATGCAGCTGAGGCAATTCATGAAAAGCTTTGTGGAGAAAAATAACATAAAACATAAACACAGGTTGGGTTGATATGGAAATTAAATTTGTTTGTGATTATCTCGATGATATCAAGGGCAGTGCAAATATGAAGCTCACTGTTCAGGTTCCCCAAGGTGTTTTGGCAACATTTTACTGGGCAGATGAGAGAGCAAATGAGCTTGAAGAATACCTTGCTATTAAATCCATTCCTCTTGTCGGAGGAATCGGGGAATATGTGACAAATAAAGATTTGATGATACCCGAAAAAGCGAGAAAAATCAGATGCCGTGTGTTCAAGGATACGATGAAAGAAATCGAACTTCCCGAGCTTGTTATAGATATTCCCGAAGAAAAACTTTGGAAACCGTCGGGCAAGCTTTTAAAAAAGTATGTTGCGGCAAGTGATATACATTGCGGCGGCGAGTATTTCAATAACAAAGAAAACAGAATCACGGCTTTTTCAAGAATCCGTGACATAAAACCGGACGGAGTTCTTATTTCCGGTGACATTGGAAACGATGCACGTTCTCATGAATATGACCAAGCGTTTGAGATGATAGAAGAATATTTAAAAGGAATCCCCGTTTATGTTTCTGCGGGTAACCATGACTATCATCCGTATATGGAAGGCTCTGTTGCGAACATTCCCAAGATGGCTGAATTTTTTGGTGCTGTTGCCAAAAGAAATGTGCAATTGGGTGAAAAATGCTCATCTCCTTCCGACAGAAACACATATGATGGAACTCTTTCTTCTTCACAGGTGCTTGTACTTAACCCTTGCCGAGAAGATGACCGTGCGTTTTACGGCGAAGAACAGCTTAGATGGATTGATGAAAAGCTGTCCCAGTCCGATGGTGAAAGGTTCAGATTTCTTGTAACTCATATGCCGCAAAATAATACAGTGAGCTGTTCCTTTGAAAAGATGGGAAAGCTGTTGTTTGTTGGTGACGGAGATAAACTTCAGGAGATTATTGACAGACATAAGAATATTGTTCATGTATCGGGTCATACTCACTATGATTTTGACAGTGACGGATTAAACACAAAATTTGATGATAAAACCACAAGTCTTTACATCAATGCCGGATGTATTGTATGGTGCGGTGTCGAATTCAATCAAAGACGCGAATACTATATTAAAGACCGCTGTACGGCACAGCTCATTGAAGTATATGAAGATTGTTTGATAATCCGCGGCATTGAGCTTGTAAGCGGTAAGTTTGTTTCAAGATGCTTGCATAGAGCATTGACAATGTGATAAAAATGTGGAGAACTGCCGCAGAATTATTTGTTGAAGTTCTTTTGTTGTATAAAAATATCCACCCTTTTTGAGGGTGGATGTTTGTTTTATTTAATGTCTTCAACAACACTTTCAGGCGGAAGCTCCAAAAGTGCAGGGTTCTTAAATAATCTCTTTAAATATTTGTAAGCTGTTGCAAAATAGTATCCGTCGCAGATTCTTTCATCAATCATAAAAGTTGTGTCAACAACGCCGTGCTTTTCAACCACACCTTCGTCGTTGAGGATGTTTACCTTTTTCTTTGCACCGAATGCAATGAAAACGGGAAGATTGCCAAAATCGTAGAGATGGTGGCATACGGCAGGAATGCCGAGCGAACCCATAGATGTTATAAATAAAGATGCATGGAAAGGTGAAAGCTTCTGAAGCGAATAGGGAAGCCAACCGAAATAATCAAAAAATCTGAGCGTGCCGATGGCAAACTTCAGGGAAAGACCGGGGAAGAAATTGAGGACCTTTGCAAGCTTGTCAAAGCTTCCGCCGGGATTGTTCCTGTAGTTTTCTATGGCGTCGTTGAACTTGTTGTATACGTCAATAACTGTATCCGTAGGAGCAAATTCAACCTTTATAACCGTGTCGGGAGACTCAAGCTTCATTTCTCTCTTTATAACAAGTGAAATCACTATGTTGTCCCTGGCATAAATCCTCTGACCTGCAATGTATCTGTTGATGGCGGGATACTGAGAGACTGTTCTTATGTATGCAGCGAGTATGACATGCATAAGTCCGATGCCCTTGTAGCCTTCCTTTTTCTTGTCAGTAAGGTACTTTTCGCACTCTTCTGTGTCAAAGCTGTCCGAAAGCTGATTCTGACACCCCGAACGCTTGCCCATGATGTATGGGGAAACAACGCTCATTGGGTCGATGGTGCGAAGACGTCTTCCGTCTTTTCTGTCGCCAAATCTTTTTTTAGCCATATAAGTATTCCTTTTTGTCGAAAAATGTTGATAATACATTTTAACACAAAAAAGCTGATTTGTACATAGAAAAGATGAAATTTCTACATTATTCATAAAATTTCTTGTCGCAATTTGTCTATAATTTTCTTTTCGGTTCGCGAAACGGTTACCTGAGATATTCCAAGTAGCTCTGACACCTTTGTTTGAGTAAGATTTCTGTAAAATCTCAGATCAACAATGCATTGCTCCTTTTGAGACAGGGTCCCTATTGCCTGCCTTAGTGCCAGCTTGTCCGTCAGTAATTCGATTGTATCGTCACCTCTGACGGTTTCGCCTACTGTGGCGCTGTTTTCGCTGTTTCCGACTTTGTCCTCAAGAGACATAGGTGGAATTGATATTTCAAAAGCTTCTGTGATTTCTTCTGCGGAAAGCCCTGTTTCTTGGCTCAATTCGCTGAGTCTAGGCTCTCTTTTGTACTTGCTTGTAAAAGTTTCTCTTGCTCTTGTGACGGTGATTGCGTTTGTTTTTATGCTCCTGCTTACCTTGATAGGCCCGTCGTCCCTCAGAAAACGCTTTATTTCGCCCGTTATCAGCGGAAAGGCGTATGTTGGGAAAGAGTACCCCAAAGATTCGTCAAAGCCGTCTATGGCCTTTAAAAGCCCTATAATACCGACCTCCGTCAAGTCTTCAAGCTCCTGACCTCTGCCGGTAAAACGAAGGGCGATTCTGCGAACAAGACTTGTGTTGTTCTTCACTAAAGTCTCAAGTGCAATTCTGTCACCGTTTCTGTACTTTCTTAAAAGCGTAATATTGTCAGAAAAATCATTTTTTTGCGGCATGCTGTTTTCCTATGTATTTTTTTAAAGTGACTGTTGTTCCTTTGCCCGGCTTTGATTTTACCGACAGCTTGTCCGTAAAGCAGCCCATGATTGAAAAGCCCATGCCGCTTCTTTCATCGCTTCCCGAACCTGAATACATCGGTTGAAGTGCTTTTTCAATGTCATCAATACCGCATCCTCTGTCACTGATTTTTACTGTCAGAAGATTGTCGTATTCGATGTATGCGGTAATTGAAACCGTCTTTTTTCTTTCATCGGTTTCTTTTGCATAGGCATGTACAATGCAGTTGGTTACTGCTTCGGAAACGGCTGTCTTTATGTCGCATAACTCCTCGATTGTCGGGTCGAGCTGGGTAGAAAAAGCCGAGATTAGCGAGCGTGAAAAAGCTTCATTCGCACTTTTTGCCGGAAAAGTGATTTTGAATTGATTGTTGTATCTGTTCATTGATGTATTTCCTTCCGATTCTATTCCTGATTTGTTATTCGGCACTCGACACTTTTGATAATCTTGTCAACGCCTGCCATTTTCAGTATTTTCATTGTTCTGTCACCGGCATTTGCAATATACATTTCTCCGCCGAGTTCCTTGATTTTTCTGAATCTGCCGAGTACCAGCCCAAGCCCCGAGGAGTCCATAAAGTCTACGCCTGAAAGATCCAGAATGAAAGCTTTTGGTCTGTGAGTGATAATAAGCCTGTCCACGCCGTCTCTGATTTCGCGTGAGGTGTGGTGGTCTATTTCACCTGAAAGGTAAATGATCATTTTGTCATCTTTGACAAGTGTTGTTAAGTCCATTTTGCGTCTCCTTTCGTCTTATAATAATAGAATATAACGGGTAAATTGAAAAAAATGTCGAAGTTTTTGTTGTCTGTTACTTTTTTTGAAATAATGCAGCTGATAGAAAAAAACAAAATGACATCAAAAACGTTATGGGATAAATCATGTGCTGAAAAGCACCGTACTCAAGGGATTTGTCGAAGAATGCAAGAAACAGAAATGTTGCCGGAAGCAAAAGATAGAGAAAACTTGTAACATTTTTTTCTTTGAATTTATCAAACGCATTGCAGTTTTTAAGATTGGCAGAAGATAAATAAATGTATAAGGACGATTTAATAAGAAAAGAGACAATTCTCACTGCGGATATGATTTCTGTAAGGTCAATTCCGCGTATAAGCTTGATAAGGGCGTAATCGGGGTCGGAAATTTCAGATGTCAGTCTTCCGAAAATCAACGCCGTAAAAATGTTGTAGATTATTATATAAGTGTATGCGACTAAAAAGCCGGTGAAAAACTGCTTTTTTGGAAAGGTACCGCTGTTTGTTTTTATATAGTCTCTGAATCCTGAACAGAAAACGACACTGTCTGCCGTAAAAAATAATCCTGATTTTATACCTGTAAGAATGGGTTCTGTAAGGGACTTGTCTGTTTGCGAAAAACCAAAAACAACCGATTTTGTTGTAGATAAGGCAAAAAACATTGTCATGAAAAGTATAATAAACGGAATAATTGACAGTAAACAGAAACGGTATATTCCTTTGGAAGAACTGGTGCAAAGACAGAAGCTGACAAAAAGCAACGATAGGGCGGTCACGGTGTAGTAGAATAAGCTTACTCCTCGGTTGGCGATGTATGCAACATCCTTTATGACTTCTGTCAGTAACATAAGAACGGAGAAAAGCGATAAGATTGAAGCTGATATGGAAAGAGTGACCTTTGAAATGCTGTGATTGCCCGATGAGCCGCTTTTCAATGAAAAAATGCGTGCAGTAAATAGTGTCATACCGGCAGATGTGATGACGGAACAAACCAGAGATAACGGTAGATTGCCGGATTTGTGAAGCGGACTGAAAATCAGGAATCCGGATAAAACAAAGACGGCGTATGAAATGGTTGTCTGAATGCTTTTGCCGCTATTCATGGTGATAAACCTCCTTTCCTGTGTTGATGTAGGTTGCTGTACCTGAAAGAATAAAACCGTCATTTTCTGCCGATAAGACGCCGAGGGTAGATGATTTTCCCGAAACATAGTTTGCGAAAAATGCCGCTGTGTTTACTCTTTTTCCTTTGGCAATCTGCCTGATTGAAATTAATTTTTCGCTATTGTTTATTGCTTTCATAAAACCTGCAATGTCATTGTGTCTTATACAAAAAATGTCGGCTGTTGTGGGGTAAATATTGCTGTCGCATATTTCCTTTGCTATTTTTGTTAAAGACTTGCTGTTTTCCGAAAGAGTGATAAAGTATGTGTCACAAGTTGCAAAATAGCAGTCTTTGTAATCTTTCATGAGCTTTTTTGCCGCTTCATTGATAGAATCAGTTTTTTTTGATGCAGTAAAATACTTACCGTCTTTCTGTGAGTTTTTTTCCAAAAGAGCTGTTATTGTGATACCGTCGCCGTCGGACTCAAATCCGATGCAGTGAACAAAATAGGTTTCACTCGTATCATTCTGCGAACATGAACAAAGAAAGTAGAGTATTAATGCTGAAAATAGAATACAAAAGAGCTTTTTCAAATCAGGTTTCTCCGTTTTCGTATAATGAGTTTTCTGTGTGACTGAGTGCGGACTTTGGAAGTACAACCAGTGAGTCGGTAAGACTTTTTGTCCTGACGGGGGACAGTGGCATAAGATAAGGAACTCCGAATGACTCGCGTCTCGCCATGCATACCGTTATAAAGCATAGTGAAAGAATAACCCCGGGGAATCCGAGAAGTCCTGCAAAAATAAGATTAGTAAATCTGAGAAGGACAAGGCTGTTCATAAAGTCAGGGATAATAAATGTGCAGACAGCCGTGAGTGACGCTACCATAATTACGGGAGCACTCGAAAGATTTGCGCTTATTGCCGCATCGCCTAAAATCAATCCGGCAACAATTCCGACGGCATTTCCGACGGCTCTCGGCATCCTTATTCCGACCTCGCGTATAAGCTCGAAAATAAAAAGTACTGTTAATAACTCTCCAAAGACACCAAAAGGAACATCTTCTCTGAGTTCAATAACCGTTTTGTAAAGCTTGTATGGTAAAACTGAAGTGTGGTGTTCTATCACCGATAAATAAATGGCGGGCAGATATAGAGCGATAAGAGCACTGATAAACCTTAAAAACCTCATAAATGTTGCGTAAATGGGTGTTTTAAGGTAATCTTCTGCGGATTGAAGTGATTCAATAAAGAGATACGGAACGGTCAGAACCACAGGACTTCCGTCGCAGATAATGGCAATTCTTCCCTCCATCAGCTTTGCTGCTGTAACGTCGGGTTTTTCCGAAGTACCGACATTTGGAAATAGGGAAGGTGACTTTTTTTGCAGATAGTGTTCAATGTATCCCGAATCGATAATTCCGGGTAACTTGATTTCTTCAATTTGTGCCTTGACTCGTTTTATTGTGTCAGGGCAGGCAATTCCGTCAATGTAACATAGGTATACTGTTGTTTTTGTTAATTCTCCGCTGACAAGTCGAAGCGATTTGAAGTTAGTCGTTTTTAGCCGCTTTCTTAGTAAAGCCAAGTTGTCTTCCGAACTTTCTATAAACCCCTCCCTTGGACCTCTTATTACAATCTCGCTGTTTGGCTCGGAAACGCTTCGTGAAGCAACAAGCTTTACCTGACATGTGAAGATCCCGTATCCTTCGGAAAGCTCGGTAATGATAACTGCAAAGCCTGAAAGTAATTTGAAAATTGCCGTGTCTGCATTGGGAAGCTCTGAAAGCTCACTGCTTGTTATTATGCCGAATAAATCAGATTTGTCAGACGGTGCCGAACCATGCCTCATAAGCGGCAGTATAATGCTTTCGGAAATGTAATCCCTGTCGGTGTATGAACCTATGTTTAAAAAGTAAGCGTATTTTCCGTCATTGAAACTGATTCTTCTGGTGTTAAAGTCAGCGCAGTCTGAAAAAGCCTGCCTTATATGAGAATAACAACTGTCAACACTTTTAGACATATATCATCACCCCTTATGTATTGTTTCCCAAAAGTAAAAAATAATGCCTGCCACGAAATATGGCAGACAAAATGTTAACAATTATATAGTTGACATGAGGGTGTATATTTGGTAAAATAATACCCGTTGAGCGAAGGCTCGCATAATATATGCAGAGGTATCGAAGTGGTCATAACGGGGCTGACTCGAAAGCTTCTACGTCTAATGGAACTCTCGTAGCCCGAAACCCTTGATTTTATGCGGTTTCTGTAATTTTATTTTTAACTTACTTTTGCTTGTTTTGCCCATGTTTTTGCCTTAAATATCAATTTGCCAAATTTGTCAGGGCTGACATATAAAACAATTTCATATCTGGAGAAGTATCGAAGTGGTCATAACGGGGCGCACTCGAAATGCGTTTGCCTTCACGGGCACGTGGGTTCGAATCCCACCTTCTCCGCCACCATTTTGCAAGCAATTTTTGTTAAAAAAATTGCTTGCATTTTTATTTGTCTTATCTTCTGTCCTTATGTTCTTTAAATATTCCAAAGAATACTTTGGAGCATAACCATCAAGTTTTAAGTGAATTGTAATACACAAAATAACTTTTGGGTCATTTGGGAGAGAGAACTCTCTTATCTCTATATGGTCAATAAGATAATTGAAAAATACCTTTAATTGCTCTCTTGACAACTCTTGAAAGTCTTTATAAGTAATATCTTCTTTTGACATATTGAACTGCTTTCTGAGTTGTTTTTCTTCTTCTGTAATATCAATGCTCTCATACAGTTTTAACTGCTCATTTTGAACAGATAATTGAGAAACAGTCTCTTGTAATTTTTCCTTGTATGTACTGCTCAATGTCTCATCATCTTCATTTATTATGAGTTCAAGTAATTTTGTTTTTGTTGTTGTAAGTTTTCCGATATCTCTTTTTATTCTTGTAATATCTTTCTTTTTGCTTTTTAATATTTCAAGTTCTCTTGTGAGTTGTTGCTCAAATTGGTCTTGATACATTTTAGATGTTAAAATCTCTCTAACCCTATACAATACAAACTTTTCAAGCAATTCTGCGGGTATCATATGAGTATCACAAACAGACTTGCCATGTCTTTTTCTGCTACCACAAGCATAATAATGTATTTTACCTTGTTTCTTACTGCTGCCTGTTGTAGGTAAATACAGTTGGTGGCAATTATCACAGAATACAAGACCTGCAAGCGGAGCAAGAGACGTCATTGTTCTGTCAATGTTATTTACTCCATTTTGTTTTTTCTTCTTTGCTCTTAATTCTTGTGCTTTGTCATAATCTTCCTTGCTTATAAGTGGTGTATGTGTATGTGTAAATTCCCAACCCGTATCTTTCTCCTTGACTTTCGTCTGTCGGTAGTCAAATTCGAGTTGCATATTTTCTTTCAAAAACCGTTCATCATGAAGGTTGTCATCCCGGACTTTTAATCCGTCAGGACAAGTGTATGTTATATTCTTTCGGCTGTCAGTCCACTTGACTTCGTAGCCTTTGTCCTCCATGAATTTCGTGAACTCATCTTTAGAATTGCAATTTCTCATTGCTTCGTTGATGGTTCGCATCAAGCTACCCTTGAC
>JAGAUT010000023.1 GCA_017620655.1 Clostridia bacterium
GGGGCTCGAACCCACGACCTCCAGCGTGACAGGCTGGCGTTCTAACCAACTGAACTACCGAGCCATGTGGTTAAAACCATTTTCTCCCATAAGGGATTGCGAAATGCTTATGTTTTCGCTGAGTAACGGAAAACCACTCGGGAACCATACACGAGATTTTCATCCTCAATGTAGTCCCGAATCATTTTCTTTTTGCTTACTTTTTCTTTTTATCAAAGAAAAAGAAAGTGGCAGGGGAAGAAGGTCTCGAACCCACGACACGCGGTTTTGGAGACCGCTGCTCTACCAACTGAGCTATTCCCCTGTGTCGTTTTGCCGTCCGAAGATAACCCCCGAACAACGATTGCTTAGGTAGTATAACACAAGGGATTTGGTTTGTCAAGTCTTTTTTTTATTTTTTTGTTTTTTTACAATTCCTTATCATTTGGCGGAAAAGAGCGCAAAAAGACCGCAGTTTTTTGTCCTGCGGTCTTAATACTTTTTACTTATTCAGCGACCTCTGCTTCAGCCTCTTCGGGAGCTTCAAAAACAGAGCTTATATCGTTCAATGCGTCCATCTTATAAACAGGTGCATTTACGTCTGCTATTTCAAATGTCTTTTCAGAGCCCTTGAGTGCAGCATACTTATTCATAATGTCTACATATTCAGTCATTGTAAGCTGCTGATCAGGATTGAACATGTTATTGGGAACTCTTTCAACAAAGCCCTTTTCTGTAGCCCAGATAACTGCGTTACAGTAGCTGTCGTATTCAACAACGTCGAAGAAGATGGATTCGCCGGAAGGCTGAGGTTCATCGTCCGACTTGAAGAGAATATCAATAAACTCTGCCTTTGTGAGCTTTGTTTCGGGTTCAAATTCAACCTTGTCAATCCAGAATTCGCCGCCCATGTTTTCGGGAAGTACAATCTTAATCTGCTTAACGTTGCCGTACCAGCCGTCAAGTGTGTACATATCGAATACATATTCAATCTTTTCTTCGCCGCTTGTCTGCTGTACTTCAACGCTCATGCTTCTTTCTTCGCTGAAGCCTTCGCCGTTATCGAAGTAAACAGTCATCTTATAATTGTCCTTGTTTTCGGCTGTCATTTCGTCGAATGTGTTTCTCATTCTTACGATGAGCTTTCTGTAGCCGACACCGGGAACGTTAACTACGGGAGAAGTAATGGAGCTTTCTGCTGCGGGATCAAGAATACCGTGAATACTGTTGTTTTCGCCGTCAACCGCGATGGGTGCGTAGGAATATTCAAAGCCTGCCATTGTCCAGCTGAGTGCCTTGCTTTCATCGTCTTCAAACTTATACTTGTATGTTTCATCCTCAACGGTGGGAACATACTTTGTTACAGGCTTGAGAAGTGTATTGAAGTCAAATGCGGGATCTTCGGGAAGGAATTCAACGCTGTCAATCCAGAACTCGCCTTCAAGACCCTGAAGTGTATCTATTCTGAAGAATGTGATGATATCCTTCCATGCATCATTTGCTCCCATGTCAAGTGTATACTCAACATATTTGCCGGCGGAGGAAGGAAGCGCTTCAAGCTTTACGCTTGCAGCTTCGGAAAGACCAGAGCCGTTATTGAAGTAAACCTGGATATTCTTTGCAACCTTGGATTCATCGATTGCAGCACCTGTTTCGTGCTTCATTCTGATAACCATTGTCTTGAAGTGTTCAGCGGGAATGTAAAGACCGTCCTGACACCAGAACTGGTAGTCCCAACCGGTATTTGTCTTACCGTAAATCGCTCCTTCGGGTGAGAAGGACACGTCAAGATTTGAACCAACCCATGAAGTAATATCAGCTGCAGTATCAAATGTCCACTTGAAGGGATTGCCGGAAATTTCGGGAATGCCGTGAACTGTGTATGTATAGGGTGTTGTTTCAAAAAGCTTTGCCGCATTGCTCTTATAAGGAACAAGGAAGTTTACAAGATATGTACCTTCTGTTTCATATACAGCCATGTTGTCAACGCTTTCAAGATCATACTCGAACTTTACGTTGATTGCTCCGGGGCTCTGGAATGCATAATATGCAATGCTCTTAACTTCGTTTCCGAATGTAACATCGCCCTGTCCGTTATACTTGAGAAGAATACCGTCGCCTACAATTACCTTCTGTGCGGTCTGAGCCTTGTACCATGGAGTCTGGTTGAGCTGTGTGGAGAAAGCATGCTTTCCGATTGTCTTTACAGTTGAAGGAATGTTGATATTTGTAAGTGCACTGTTTTCAAATGCGCTGTCGCCGATTTTTTCAAGACCTTCGGGAAGAACAACGTCTGTGAGTGCACTACAGCTCTGGAATGCGCCTGCTTTAACAGCTGTAACGCCTTCGGGAACTGTTACCTTCTTCAAGGTTTCATTTCCGAGGAATGCTGCTTCGCCGATTGTAACAACGGGAAGCTCGCCGTAGGTAGGATGAACGAGAACCGCGGGGATTTCAAGTTCTTCGGCTTCGCCTGTGTAGCCTGTAATCTTGAGAGCCTCTTCGAAGGAATCCATTTCCATATCGATTTCAAAATCCTTCTGTTCCTCGGGAATTTCGAAAGTTTCTTCTTCTGTTACTGCCACATTTGTGTCTTGGGGTGCCTTTGACTTTTCTTCTTCAGGGTTGTATCTCTTGCTTGTACAAGCTGTGAGAGCCAATGCCGCTGCAACGAGACAAAGTGCAGTTGTGAGAATCTTTTTCATACTTTTGCTCCTTATCATATAGGGTTATGCTATTTTAACAGTGTAATTATATCATAAGAGATTTTAAAATTCAAGTGGGATTTTTAGATTGTTACATTTTACACAAAAGGCAGGGGAAGTTTTGGTTATTGTGACGGACTGTTACCCGTGACACGCTTCCCAATTATCCCCGATCTCAGCCGCAACCTCCATGGGTACACCGAGATTTACCGCGTTTTCCATTTCACGAATGAGGATTTCCTTTGCCTTCTCTGCATCCTTTTTTGACGACTCAATAATCAGTTCGTCATGCACCTGCAGGATGAGCTTTGCATCAAGTTTTTCATCCCTCAGTGCCTTATGAACACGGATCATTGCGATTTTGATAATATCCGCCGCCGTTCCCTGAATAGGTGCGTTCATGGCAACTCTTTCTCCGAACATTCTCTGCATATAGATTCTGCTCTTTAGCTCGGGAATGTATCTTCTTCTTGCAAAAAGTGTCGAAACATAACCGTCCTCGTACGCCTTTGCCTTAACATCGGCAAGATATGAGTCAACCTTGGGGAATTTTTCAAAATATTTCTTGATATATTCTGATGCTTCCTTCTTCGAGACCTTCATATCCCCTGCAAGTGAAAAGTCGGAAATGCCGTAAATTATGCCGAAGTTTATTGCCTTTGCTTTTTTGCGCATTTCGGCTGTAACTTCGGATGGCTCAACACCAAACACCTGGGAAGCTGTTGAGGTATGGATATCCTCGCCGTTCTTATAGGTATTTATCATGTTTTCATCCCCGGACATTGCCGCCATGACACGCAGTTCAATCTGACTGTAGTCGGCGTCAATAAGCACCTTACCGTCTTCGGGAATAAAGACTTTTCTTATCTCTCTGCCCTCAGCCGTTCTTATGGGAATATTCTGCAGGTTAGGGTCGGCAGAAGAAAGACGTCCCGTGAGTGTCAGCGCCTGCTTGAAGTTTGTGTGAAGTCTGCCGTCGGAGCCTATTGCAGAAACAAGTCCGTCTGCGTAGGTACTCTTTAATTTTGCGACGGTTCTGTATTCGAGAATTTCGTCGATAATCGGGGTATACATTCTCAGCTTTTCAAGGCTTTCGGCATCGGTGGAATAACCGCTTTTTGTTTTCTTGGTAGCAGGAAGTTCCATCTTTTCAAAAAGCACCTCTCCCAGCTGTTTGGGTGAATTTATATTGAATTCACAGCCCGCAATTTCATATATTGTCTGCTGTCGTGCATTTATTGCCTTATCGAGCTTTTCGCCGTAGCTTTGCAGGGCTTCTTTGTTGATAAGAAATCCGATATGCTCCATTTCGGCAAGGACAAGACTCAGAGGAAATTCCACATTGTAAAGCAAATCTTCCTGTCCTGCACTCTTTATCTTTTCATCAAGCTCATCTCTAAGCTTTGCAAGATTCTTTACTGCAAGGATAGATGCCTGCTCTTTGTTATCGACATTGACGGAACCTGCACCGTAAACCGTCGCCAAATTTTCGGGATGAACGACACTTGACGGGTCGGCAACGTAGGAAGCGAGCATAACATCATAGAATCTGCACTTTATTTCACCGAGTCCCATATCATAGGCTCTTAATTGCACACTCTTGACGTCGCAAAGCGTCACCGTCATTTCTTCATCGCACAAGAGTGCCTTCATATTGTCGGCATTTAAAGGTGCCATATATACATTCCCGCCGTCGGCAAGGTATATGCCTTCATCCGTTACAACTGCCGACAGGTTCTTGCTGTTTATGTCGCCCAAATCGTGTATACCTGTATACTCTAATATCTCGGTTTCAAACATTGAAACATTATCATCGCACTCACGAAGACCGAGACGTGCAATTATGGAATTCAGTTCAAGGTCTTCACATAATCTGCAAAGCTCTGATTTGTTAATTCCCGTATGTTCAAAGTTTGAAAGGTTCTTATTTATAGGTGCATCTTTATTGATTTCGGCAAGGAAGCGGCTGGCAAACGCCATTTCCTTATCGGCAGACAGTTTTGCGTACACACCCTTTGCGATATTCTTTTCTTCCTCGGGGAGTTTTGCATAAAGGTTTTCCACACTGCCATACTTCTGAACAAGACCTATCGCCGTCTTTTCGCCTATGCCCTTGACACCGGGAATATTATCCGAAGTATCACCCATAAGTGCCTTGACTTCTATCAAATCAAGAGGCTTTACTCCGTACTTTTCCATGACAGCTTTTTCGTCAATTGTCAAAGTTTCCTTTGTCGAAAGGTAAAGCACATTTACATGCTCATTTACAAGCTGATACGAATCACGGTCGCCCGTTAAGATGTATACCTGTATATCTTCGTTTCCAAGAGTTGAAAGTGTGCCGAGAATGTCGTCAGCCTCAAAGCCTTCGCAGGTTATTTCGTGAAATCCTAAGTTTCTTGCCGCCGCCTTTGCCGAGTCAAACTGCTCAGCAAGCTCCTCGGGCATACCCTTTCTCGTCGCCTTATAAAAGTCATACTTTTCATGACGGAAAGTAGGTTTTTTCATATCAAATGCAACAACGGCATAGTCGGGATTTACCGAATCAAGATGGCTCTTCAGCATATTTATAAAGCCGAAAACGGCGTTTGTATTCCTGCCGTCTCTTGTGGTCAGAGGTTTAACGCCGTAAAATGCTCTGTTTATTAAACTGTTTCCGTCTACTGCAAGAAGTTTTTTCATAAATACCTCCCTTACTTTTTCTTTGATAAAAAGAAAAAGTAAGCAAAAAGAAAATAATTCGAGACTACGTTTCGCGATTTAGCTTATATTTTAGATGCCCGAATGAAGCACCGTTTGTGCCCCATAAACGCAAGGGCACAAACTCAATACAAAATTGCACCACACTCATTGAGAGGAGATAAGCCTCCACGGCATAAGAGGGGAAGTCAGCGGAAGTCGGGAAGTAAAAAAACTGTTTCGCACAAGCTCTTAATTTGACCCCATTAGTGGTCAAATTAAGCAGACCGGTACTTTGCTTGATTCCCGACTGAGCCATTCCCTCTTATTGAGTGGGCGTTTTTGGTACTTTTGTCGATACAAAAGTACAGAAAAACCTATTTTATCAATGATTTGCAATATTCCTTCGCCTCGGTATCAGCCATAATTATTTCCTCTACCGAAGGAATTTCACTCTGTCCGCCCTTGAAATGCTCAACGCATTTGTCCATAATATCAAAAATCTGAGTGTACTTTATTTTATCCTGCATGAACATATCAACGCACGCCTCATTTGCCGCATTGTAAACACAGGTTGAATATCCGCCGTAATTTACGGCACGTCTTGCAAGATTTATTGACGGGAAAACGTCGTTATCCACATCAAAAAATGTAAGCTTTCCGACCTCGGTGAGATTTAATTTCTTTGAAATACCGCTTACTCTTTCGGGGTAAGTAAGAGCATACTGAATACAAAGTCTCATATCCGAAGCACCAAGCTGTGCCATAACCGAGCCGTCAACCGTTTCAACCATCGAGTGAATGATGCTTTCTCTATTGACTATGACATCAATTTTTTCCATAGGAAAATCAAAAAGATGCATGGCTTCTATCATTTCAAGTCCCTTATTTACAAGGGTTGAGCTATAGATTGTAATGCCTGTACCCATGCTCCAGTTAGGGTGCTTGAGTGCCTGCTCTTTTGTTACGTTTTCAAGCTGCTTCTTTGTATAACCGAAAAACGGACCGCCGGATGCTGTGATGATAAGTCTTTCAACCTCATTCTTTTCGCAGCTTCTAAGGCACTGGTGAAGTGCGCAATGCTCGCTGTCAATTGGAAGTACGGGAACGCCGTGTTCACGAGCCTTTTTCATTACAAGACTGCCTGCCGAAACAAGGGTTTCCTTGTTTGCAAGAGCTATATTTTTGCCGCGTTCAATGGCGGAAAGTGTGGGAACGAGTCCTGCAAAGCCGATAATTGCGTTGACTACGGTATCGCTTGCGGTAACCTCGGCAAGCTGCTTTGCACTGTCTTTTCCGTCGATGATTGTAACATCTTCACCCATAAGCGCCCTTTTTACTTTGTCTGCCGCCTCTTTATCCGTAACGGCAATAAACTTAGGTTTTACTTCATAATACTGTTTTATTATCAAATCTGCATTTCTGTTTGCCGAAATGCCTTCAACCTCGAGACCTAAGTGCTTTGCAACGTCGATAGTCTGGGTTCCGATTGAGCCGGTGGAGCCGAGGATTGTGATTTTATTCATATGGTCGCTCCTTTTTGAAACATAATGAAAATGTCATCCTGAGCGAAGTGAAACGAAGCCGAAGGAGCTGATTTACGCGAAAATTCCTATCGCTAAGATTCTTCGACTTCGGCGGAAATCCGCCTACGCTCAGAATGACAGACTTTGTGTATTTTTTTAATTAAACATTGACAGCTGCTTGCCGTTTGTCACGGTTGTACCCGTTGAAGGAATCTTTGTCTTACGATAGCGGGACATTTCACGCATTTTTTCACTGCCGTCATCAACAAAAAGTGTTGCAGAGGTAATCTTCTGACCCTTTTTGAGAGTAAAGCAGGTAGCACCGCTGGAAGTTCTTGTAACCTTCTTTGTAAGAAGACCTGACGAAACAATCATCGCCTTGCCGCCGCTTGAAACAATGAGGAAATCCTTGTGGTCAGCACGTTTCTGAGCTTCGGGTACATAAAAAATTCCCACGGCTTTTGAATCGGAACTGTAAGCGTTTGTCAGCTTCTTTCTGTTAGTCTTTGTTGCATAGCAGGAAAGAGGAATAAGAACCGCTTTTCCGCTTTCAAAAATAATTGCGACATAACCGGAATAATCCTTTGTCACAATCATGGAAATACAGCTTTCATCCGCATCAAAGCCGAGTTTTGCAGGAACATAATCGCCGAGACCCGATGGCTTGATTTCATCGAAATCGTCCAGGCGCGCCTTATATGCCTGACACTTATCCGAGAATGCAATAAGGTCATAGTCGTTGGCAACAAGCTCTTCAAACACTATGCTGTCATTTTCCTTAAGTTTCTGTTCCTCTACCTTTGCTTTATCGCTCTTTGGAGGAAGAATCTTCTTGAAGTAGCCTTCCTTTGTGATTACTACATTTACAGGGTAATCCAGAACAACCGGCTCATCGGGAACATTGGAAGAAAATTCGTATACAATTTCCGTCTTTCTCGGTTTTGCATACTTCTTCTTAATTTCCTGAAGCTGCTTTGAAATAAGACTTCTTACCTTTCTTTCGCTCTTTAAGATGCCTTCTGTTTCCTCAATATCCTTCTCTAACTGGTCTGTTTCTTCAAGACGCTTTAAGATATATTCCTTGTTGAGATATCTTAACTTGATTTCAGCAATATATTCTGCCTGAATTTCATCAATGCCAAAGCCCTTCATCAAATTGGGGATTACGTCTTTATCCTTTTCGGTGTTGCGGATAATCTTGATTGCCTTGTCAATATCGGCAAGAATTTCTTTAAGACCGAGAAGAAGATGAAGCTTGTCCTTCATTTTCTGAAGGTTGAAATAAAGCTCACGTTTTACACATTCACTTCTCCATGCCGTCCATTCTTCAATGATTTCACGAAGTCCGAGTGTTTTGGGACTGCCTGCAATAAGAACATTAAAGTTACATGAGAAAGAATCTTCAAGGGGGGTATTCTTTAAAAGGCGTGCCATGAGCTTTTCATGGTCTGCACCGCGTTTTAAATCTATGGTAAGTCTTAATCCTTCGAGACCTGTTTCATCTCGGATGTCGGAAATTTCCTTGACTTTTCCTTCCTTTGCCATGGCGGAAATCTTGTCAATTATGGCTTCAACCTTAGTGGAATAAGGAATTTCAGTGATTTCTATACAGTTATCCTTTTTATTATAGCTGTACTTTGCCCTTACCTTGAATGAGCCGCGTCCTGTATTATAAATTTCACGCATCTGCTCTTTATCGTAAAGCAAATAACCGCCTGTTGTGAAATCGGGAGCCTTTATGATTTCCATTAAATCAACTTCGGGGTCTTTGATATACTCGCAGACTGCGTCACATACTTCACCCAAGTTGAATGAGCAGAAATCCGATGCCATACCTACGGCAATACCCTTATTCGGAGAAACAAGAATATTCGGATATGCTGTCGGCAAAAGTGCCGGCTCTTTCATTGTGCCGTCATAGTTATCAATCATTTCAACAGCATCCTTATCAATACCGCCGAAGATTGTTTCACAGAACGGGTCGAGCTTTACTTCTGTATATCTCGATGCTGCATATGCAAGGTCGGAATATACCTTACCGAAGGAACCCTTTGAGTCAATAAAGGGGTGCAAAAGTGCCTCATTACCGCGTGTGAGTCTTACCATTGTTTCATAAATGGCAGCATCACCGTGGGGATTGAGTTTCATGGTCTGACCTACGACATTTGAGGACTTTGTTCTGTTGCCTGTCATAAGTCCCATTTTGTACATTGAGTACAAAAGTTTTCTATGGGCAGGCTTAAAACCGTCAATCTCGGGAATAGCACGCGAGATGATTACGCTCATGGCGTAGGGCATATAATTTATTTTTAGTGTCTCGGTTATAGGCTGGTCGGTTACAACCGCTTCAATAACCGGCTCTTCTGTCTTTTTTGTCTTTTTCTTAGCCAAAATTTTTTCTCCTGTTTTGGTTAATTTCTTTTTTCCGTTACTTTCTTAAGGAGAAAGTAACCAAAGACCTTTCGATTCTGACACCTTTTTCGTAAAAGGTGTAATTATATTTTTATTTTCTCGATTGGTGTTTCATTTTGCCGTCAATAAGGCAGACGGCAAAATGAGTGCGTATAATTTTATTCTTAATCTGAGTTTGGTCGGTTGCGTTTATGCCGACCAAACGGTGCTTCATTCGGGCATCAGTATTGGAGTAATGCCAAAAGAATTAGTCCCGAATTATTTTCTTTTTGCTTACTTTTTCTTTTTATCAAAGAAAAAGTAAGTTAACGGCTGCGTACAGGCATTACAAGCTGGAGGTAGCTTGCTTCGTCCTTCTTATCTTCGTCGCGAGGAACTATTACAAGACCTCTGCCCTTGGAGGCTATACGCATGAGAACCTTATCGTTGTCGCATGCCTTGAGGGCATCAATAAGATAATTCTGATTGAAGTTGACTTCGATAGGATCGCCTTCCATGTAAACAGGAAGAAGGTCGTTTATTTTACCCTTATCTGTTTCACAGCTGATTTTTAACTGATCGTTTGCAAACTGAAGACGTGCAGAAGCCTTTAATTTATCATTTATAAGTGCAACTCTTTCGAGTGAAGCAATAAGGCTTACTCTGTCAACAACTGCCGTTGAATCAGGCTGGGGAACATACTTTGTATAGTCGGGAAAATCTCCCTCAAGAAGTCTTATTAAAATAAAGAGGTTGTCAAGTGTAAAGATAATGTGCTTGTTTGAAAGCTCGCAGATGATATCCTCATCGCTGTCGTCCATAAGACGAAGAAGATTCTGCTGTGCACGTCCCGGCATAATAAATCTTATGTCAAGCTCGGAATTTTCAGATTCGCTCTGTTCGCTTCTTACCGCAACTCTGAAGCCGTCGATTGCGGAAATTGTTATATTTTCGCTGTTAACGCTGAAAAGCGAACCCTTTAGAATAGGCTTTGTATCGTCGTTTGAGACAGCAAAAATTGTCTTTGAAATCATGTTTTTGAACTGACGGCGTGAAAGTCTGAAAGAGGAATAACCCTTTACCTCAGGCATGGCGGGATAGGAGTCGCCGCTTCTTCCGAGAATCTGGAAATCAGCATCGCCTGATGTAATTCTCATTATGTAGTTGTCGTCAACGGTAACTCTTACATCTCCGTCGGGAAGTGAATGTATAATGGGAACAATCTGGTTATCTGCTATGATTTTTCCCTCTTTTTCAATATCAGCTTCCACTGTTGTTTTGATACCCTTTTCGATATCATAACAGTAAAGTGTGAGAATACCTCCCTTTGCTTCAAGGAAAATTCCTCCCATGCTGGATTCAGCAGCCTTGCTGGAAGCAATTATGCTGACAGGTGTAACTGCCTTTTCAAATGCCGACTTGTCAACGGTAAAAATCATATTTATTTCTCCTCTCGGTTATTAATTACAAAATTATAAGCTTCTTTTATATCTTTACAAATTTTTATACTTTTATATTTTTTAAATTCTTCCATGTCTGTTGTTCCTGTCAGAACTCCCACAAATGGAATTTCTGCATTCTGTGAAGCAAGTGCATCCACAAAGCTGTCACCGATATAGATTGCTTCTTCTTTATTTACTCCCAGCTTCTCCAATGCAAGCCTCAGTCCTTCGGGATGTGGTTTTACATTTTTTACGTTTTCCACACCCACAATCACATCAATAAGATGCGTTGCCGAAAACTTTAAGAGGATACTTTGTATTCTTGAATTAAGCTTTGTTGTTACAATTGCTGTTTTGTATCCTTTATCTTTTATGCTCTCAAGAACAAAAAGCGTATCTTTATAAAGTTCGGCACTGTCTACCATTACTTCATCTGCTTTTTCAATGAAATAATTCTTAAACAGTAATGATCTTTCGCTGTCCTTGTTTCCTGTCAGAGCTTTATAGGTTTCTTCAAGAGAAAGTCCTATTGTATTTTTGATTTCCTGCCTTGTTTTTTCTTTTCCGACAGTCTGTACAATGCATTCTCTGCACTTTTTATGATACCTTCCGTCGAATCGCCGAGGGTATAATCAAAATCAAAAATTAAAGCTTTTATCATTTTCGCTTTTTCCTTATTAAAAAGAGTATATTAAATATTTTAAAGGATAGTAGTATTAGTAGTGTCGGTGCAAATTGTGGAAAAGCTTCAGACAATTGGAATTTACGTGATTTTTGACGAAAATTATTCTTGAAAACTACCTTAAAAACAGGTGGAGTATATGTTTGAATTTTCCTGTGCAAAATGTGAAAAACACAGTGTGGATTTGTGGAAAACAAACATTGTGTAATCTTTAATGTTCAAAAGTGGAAAAAATTGTGAAAAACAGATTACTGCATCAGATCAAGATAGTTTCTGATTCTCGGGGGTGAACAGCTGGTGATTATATTGTTAAGGAAAAGAACGTCTGTTATACCGTTTTCGGGTACAAAATTGACGGCATTGAATGGGAAGGTCCGTATATCCGCAACATAAATCTTTTCAAAGTTGCCTGTAAGGAACGGAACAAATGCATTGCCGTACGATTCCTTGAATATGAGAAGACTTCTTCCGTTTTTGACATCCGTTTCTATTACCGACAAAGGAATGTCTCCGCCCATAAAAACAAGATATCCGTGGGAAATGTTTGAAACACTTTTATAAACAAGAGTTCCTTTATAGGTATCAACTCCGTTTTCCCTGTAATTTGTTACGCTGTATTCATTTTTCGGAGCGTAGAATGAAACGAAATCCGGTGATTCTTTGAGATTTTTGTCGTATGTTGAGGAATAGAAAGTCCCGAGGAATTCATCTACACGTCTGTTTTCAAATTCCATCAGAGGTGTCGGTGTAAAGGAAGCACTCTTTGCAAAGGCTTCGTATGCTCTGTATGCACCGAGGGCTGTCCAATGGTGGTCGGAACGGAAATACAGATATTCGTTTCTGTCGTAAGCCTTTTTGATTTTTGAATATGCATCAACGGTTATAATTGAAGGGTCAAGATTTGCGTAAATTTCATCAATAATAGGTTTTTGCGGCTTTCCAACCTCGCCTTTATATTTTTCGGGAAGCCCGAATTCAAAGTTTGTCGGGACAACCATGGTGTAAACATTTACGTCGGAGGGCACCGCAAGACGGTAGGTGTTGAGAATATTTACATAGTCTGCAGCAATGTCATAGCTGCCGTGAAAAATTTCAAGAGCGGTTTTTCCCACAAGGAAAAGTGCACCTGCCTGCTGGCCGGTTATTTCTGCTTCGTCAAGACCCTCGTATATATCAATATTCTGAAGTCCTTTCATAAAGTCAATAGTAGCCTTGACTTCTTGTCCGAGAAGCGGTGTTTCATTTCCGATACTTACTTTTTTTACCTTGAATAAAGGAGTATCTACGGATTTTTTTACTGTTTCGGACACATTTGAGTTGTTGTCGTAGAATTTTACTCCGTCGACACGAACACCTCTTAAATCTTCAAGATTTGAGGACAGCTCAACCAGGCTTTCGCGAAAAATAAAATTATCTGAAACGTACTTTGTAATATTATCTGTATATGTTCAGTCTGCAAGTGAAGAAAGTGAAAATTTCGGAAATTCCGTGAGCTTTCTTTTTTCCACAACAGAATAGTCTTTTTTAGGCAGGACAAAGAACAATATACATGCGGCAATCAGCAGTATTAAAAACAGAAATACCGTAACTGCACTGAATATATTGAATATTAGTCTTTTTTTAATTCTTTTCATTATACTATTTTACCGAAAGTTTTTTATCCTTTCTCAGACAACTCTGGCACACACCGTAAAAAACAGTTTTGGAATTATCCACCTGAAAGCCGTGATGTTCAAAAATATGGCTTTCGATTGAATCAATATAGTTACATGAGGCGTGAAAAAGTTCCGAACACTTTACGCATTTAAGGTGAAAATGCATTTTGCAGTCTTCTCCGCTGTACTGGTAGCAGGCACCGCTTTCCTGATCAACGCTGTATTTAGTGACAATTCCTTCATCCGACAGCTTCTGTACCTGACGGTAAACGGTGGTTGTTCCCACAGGAGTTCCGTTTTCTTTAAGGTATGAGCAGATATCGTCGATTGTCATGTGTCTGCCCTTGTTTTTTATGAAGCAGTCGAGGATAAGTCTTCCTTGCTTTGTACGGTAGGTTGTTGTTTTTTCAGCCATTATTATTTTGTTTCCTGTAATAATTTTTTTGAAATCTTTTCGTTCAGAATAAGTGAGAACCTGCTGTGAAGATTTGAAACAGCAATTTCGGGAGAACCCTTCTGATATTCGCCGTCGATTGTCCAATCGACTTCGTCCTCGGTGGAAAATGTAATTTCTTTTGCCGAGAAAAAGTCAAAATATGGTGTATCAAACTTTGAGTTCTGAATTTCAATCAGAGTCTGGGTTGCTTCAACTGGATTTTTGGGATATTTTATTAGAAGCACCTCGAGAAGTCCGTCGTTCATGTGTACGGAAGTATCGTCGAATTTTACAAATCCTCCGCCTATTCTCTTGGAGTTACAGACGGCACCGAAAATGTAGTTTCCTTCAATTTCTCTGTCACCGCTTTTTGCTCTCATGTGTATAACCGGAACACTCGTAAGCTCCTTTGCGCCTTCAAGAACATATGCCAGATATCCAAAGGTGTTCTTTAAGTCTCTTGGTGTACTGTAGGAGGACTTTGTGAAAACACCGAAAGAAGCGGTGTAGGTGAAAATTCTGTCATTGAATTTACCTGCGTCAAGAACAACAGGCGTACCTTCAATTATGTCCTTTGCAGCTGTAAGCGGAGACTGGGAAATACCAAGACCTGTGGCAAAGTCGTTTGTACTGCCCGAGGGAATATAGCCGACATTCGGGGTATAATTATTCTTTATAATACCCGAAACCATTTCGTTGAAGGTTCCGTCGCCGCCGATACATACGACGAGATCTTTATTAAAGGCATATCTTTTTACGATTTCGTCTGCACCGAGGTCGGGTTTTGTCATCTGAAGCTGGCATTCATAATCGGCATTACAGAACATTTCCATAATTTCCGTAAGATGCTTATTTGATTTTTTAACTCCCGCAACGGGATTCATTATCATTAAAAGTTTCTTTGACATTGCAATGCCTCCGAGGATAAAGCAAAAATAGGTATAAATATCCACTTATAATGTTTCATTTTATTATACATCTTATATTGCATTTAGTCAAATACATTTTGTGACTTTTTTACTTATTTATTATATTTAATTATTATACTTATTGAAAAAAGCGGAAAAAGATAGTATAATACAGTAGGAAAGATGTTTTTTCACAAAAAGGGGTGAATTTTTTGCTCAAAACCATATATTCAAAATATCTTGTTTCATTTATTGCGCTTCTCGGTGTCAGCTTTTTTGCCATAGCTGTAATTATCTGTTCGGTTGTCATGACATATTCAATAAATACCAAAACCGACCTTATGAACAAAACGGCGGAAATGATTTATCTTGAAGTCAGCAACGAAATGATGACGGAGCAATGCGATTTTGAAACGGCTATACAAAAGAATACCGAAAAATACGCCGATGTTTTCCAAGTTCTGTCGGACTATTCCGAATCAAGCATTGTTTTATTCAGCACGGACGGACAGATTTTATACGAAAATGCACCCGACGATGTATTTAACAAAGCAAAAATCGGAACAGAATTTATAGACGGAATCAAAAACAGCTCTGATTCCCCAACGCTCAGCGACCTTGGCGGTTTCTTTCTGCAGAGACGCTTCAACTACATATATCCTGTAGAGGAAGCCTCTGACGGCAACAACAAAACAATAGGATATATCATTCTCACCTCCAGTGCGTCGGGTATGAGTCAGGTTTTCGAGCAGATAATAAAGGTAATCATAATTGCCTCGCTCTGGGTATTTCTTGCGGCAATTATCATTGTATACTTTATAACCGACAGAATTACAACTCCCATAAAAGAAATAAGCAAAGCGGTAAAAGCCTATGCCAAAGGTAATTTTGATGTTCGTATTCCGGTAAGCGGTGAAGACGAAATTGCAACTCTTTCTGAGGCTTTTAACAACATGGCATCCGACCTTTCAAAGCTCGAAAAAACAAGAAACACTTTCTTTTCGAGTGTTTCCCACGACCTCAAAACTCCCATGACAAGCATACAAGGATTTATTGAGGGTATTCAGGACGGAACAATTCCGCCCGAAAAGCATGACTATTATCTCGGTATTGTCCTTGATGAAGTAAAAAGACTTACACGTCTTGTAAACAGTCTTCTTGATGTAACGAGAATGCAATCGGGAAGCGTCAAGCTCAATCCCGTAAAGTTTGATGTCTGCGAAATGGCAAGACTTATACTTATATCCTTTGAGGAAAAGATTGACGAAAAGAAATTGAACATTGAATTTAACTGCGAGGATGACCCGTCAAATGTTTTTGCCGACAAGGACGCAATACATCAGGTTCTTTACAACATTGTTTCAAATGCAATGAAGTTTACTCCCGATGAGGGAACACTGAAAATTGACATAACAAGAGCAGAGCATGATAAATACAATGTTTCTGTTTACAACACGGGTATAGGCATAAAAGAAGAAGAGCTTCCATTTATTTTTGATTCGTTCTATAAGGCTGATTCATCCCGCGGACTTGATAAGACCGGAACAGGTCTCGGCATGTTTATAGCAAAATCCAAAATAGAGGCTCACGGCGAAAAAATCGGTGTTGAAAGCCAATACGAAAAGTATTGCAGATTCTATTTTACCCTTTCCAAAAAAGAAAAACAGGTTCAGAAACAGCTTTCTGACAAGTAAGGAGAAGTACATGGCTGATATTTCATACACACCATCAATCGAAAGACTTGCGCAGGCATTCCGAACCCTGCCGGGTGTCGGCAAAAAGAGTGCATACAGAATGGCTTTTGCCGTACTTGATATGCCTGAAGAAAAAGCAAAGGCATTTTCAGAATCTATCTTAGAAGCAAAAAGGGCAACAAAAAAATGCTCTGTATGTCAGAACATTTCGGAAAATGATATTTGCCATATTTGTGCAAGTGAAAAGAGAAACAAGAACCTTATTTGTGTTGTGGAAAACCCCAGAGATGTAAATGCAATCGAGAGAATTGCCGAGTATAAGGGAGTGTTCCATGTGCTTTACGGTGTAATTTCACCCTTAGAAGGTAAAACACCCGAAATGATAAAGATAAAAGAGCTGATAGCAAGAGTAAACGAGCTTTGTTCTACTTCAAAACCCGAAGAAATTGAAGTTATCCTTGCTACAAACCCAAGCACCGAGGGTGATGCTACGGCGATGTATATTTCACGCCTGCTCAGTCCTTTTGGGGTCAAGGTATCAAGACTTGCTTACGGTATTCCCGTCGGCGGTGACCTTGAATATACCGATGAGGTGACACTGTTCAGGGCAATTGAGGGTAGAGCTACACTCGTATAACAGAATATGAAAAAAGCCGCCATTTGGCGGCTTTTAATTATAGCTTAATTGTCTGACCGGCAGGAATCTTTATTGTCTCATCCTTATAATGCTCACCAATCCACAAATCGGTAGCGGTGGGATTATGTATTATTTTGCCGTCCATGGAGAATTGAAGCTGCTTATATGTGTGAATATAGTCGTAAATTTCAATGTTTGTCGCATACCAGACCGAGTCCTCATGTCCCGAAATCTTTTTACAGAACTCCTCGCAGTATTCCCAGTTGTTGCGCTCCTTGTTATAGCCGAATTCAAATGTATGTCCCCACACATAGAACAGATACGGACTTCCAATAGGGTTATTTTCAAGAAATTTATCAATAAGTCCCATAAAACATTCTTCATCGTGGTGACAGGTAGGCTGCCATTCGAGAAAATCTTTCGGGATTCCGAAATTGTGAGTAGATTTTACACCTCTGCCGTATACAATTCCTGCATTTGAAAGAATTTCCTTGGACTTTTCATCAACATCGCCGTAGGCATAGGCATGACCTCTTATAATCTTTCCGAAAAACTCCTCCATTTCAGAGCGGTCCTTTGTAATTTCATAGGTCACCATATTGGGAGGAAGCTGTGAGAAAAAGGGATGTGTATAGCCGTGGGTGGCAACCTCATGTCCTTCATAGCAGGAATATTCTTCACGCATAAGGCGTGAGTTATCCTTTGATGCAGCAACAATACCCATATTGAGATTAAAGGTGGATTTTAAGCCGTATTTATTGATTATGTCTATGAATTTGAGATCGCATCTGTGACCGTCATCATAGCTGAAGGTGAACGCTTTTTTTCTTCCTTCGGGAAATCTCATAAAAAATCTCATTGTTGATGTGCCTCCTGTTTGTTTTTGTCATATAACGAAAGAGATTTGATAAAATTTTTAAAGTAAATTATACACAGAATTCCCTGAACAACAAAGCTCAATGCCCATGAAATGGGATATGAAAGGTAAAGCAGCCAGAAAGAATGATATTTTGCAAAAACTGTGCTTATCCAGAGTATTCTTATGCCGCAGACACCTGCAATTGACGAAATCATGGCAGGAAGCGGATGGAAAATGCCCCTGAGAAGTCCCGTCGTTATTTCCATAAGGCTGCACAGGAACTGGGAAAGGCATATTACTGTCATTCGGATTTTGCCGTATTCAATTGCGATGGGGTTTTTGGTATAGAAGCCGAGGAGCATATCCGAGAAGGCAATGCCGAAAAATCCGAGCAGTACACATATTCCTGCCGAAAGTCCCATGCCGTAAAAGGCGACCTTTTTTATTCTTTCGGGTTTGCCCGCACCGTAGTTCTGGCTGGTGAAGTTTGTTACGGTATTACTTACTGCGTTTGATGCAAAGTAAAGGTAGCTTTCAATGTTTGCTGCAGCTCCCGCGCCTTCCATGGCAAGTGCGCCGAAGGAGTTTACCGAGGACTGAATTATAACATTTGATATAGAGAAAAGCGAACCCTGTATTCCCGACGGAATACCAAGCTTTGCGATAGAAATAAGCGAGTCCTTATACACCTTGATTTTTTTGAATGTGAGCTTTAGAACACCGTCATAGTTAAAGAAGCAATGTATACATCTGGAGGCACTGTAAAGTTGGGAGAATGATGTGGCAAGAGCAACGCCTGCAACGTTCATGTCAAGGACAATAACGAATAAAAGGTTGAGAATTACGTTAATTATGCCTGCCTGAATGATATAGAAGAAGGTTCTTTTTGAATCTCCTACGGCTCTGAGAATTGATGCCGAGAAGTTATAAAGAAGCATAAAGGGCATGCCGAGAAAATAAATTCTCATGTATATGACAGCACCGTCAAAAACGCCGTTTTCTGTGGGTGTATCCATAATTCTCAGCACCGTAGGTGCGAGAAACCATACAAGGACAGCCAAAAATATGCCGCCGATTACGCTTATGGCAACCGAGGTGTGAAGGCATTTGCTTGTCTCCTCGGCATTTTTTGCACCGTAGTGCTTTGCAACGACAATACCTGCACCGACAGACAGTCCCACAAACAGGTTTATAAACAGATTTATAAGACTTGATGTTGCACTTACAGAGGCAAGCGCACCGTCATGACCGAATTGCCCTACTACAAGAAGGTCTGCCGTATTGAACAGCTGCTGGAGTACCGACGTACCCAGAACGCCGAGGGCGAATTTTATCATGTTGGACAGTATAGGTCCCCGGCACATATCCATTTCGTAATTTTTTTGCTTTACTTGTTGTCTCATTTATTTAAAAATAACCTTCTTAACTCTTCTGCCGCATCTTCGACAGTATACTTTGAATCGTCTATGTTATATCCGTCTTTTCTGAGACGGGAAAGAATTTCCGTAACCTCAGGAACGGCAAGACCGTTTTCCACAAGGGTGTCATGATGGGAGAAAACCTCACCGGGAGTTCCCGAAAGAAGTATTTTTCCGTCAGCCATGGTGATTATATTATCGGAATACATTCCGATGTCCTCCATACTGTGACTGATTATAACAAGGGTGTTATCCCTCTTTTTTCTGAAGTCGCAGAGAGAACCGAGTATTTCGCTCTTTCCCTTTGGGTCAAGACCTGCCGCAGGTTCGTCAAGCACAAGAATTTCGGGGTCCATGGCAATTACGCCTGCTATGGCAACACGTCGTTTCTGACCGCCCGACAGTTCAAATGGGCTTTTCTTTAACATCTCGTCGGAAATGCCCGTAAAATGTGCGGCATACAGAATTCTTTCCTGTATGTCTTCCTCCGAAAGTCCCATATTTTTTGGGCCGTATGCGATGTCCTTTTCTACGGTTTCCTCAAAAAGCTGATATTCGGGATACTGGAAAACAAGACCGACCTTGAATCTTACATCTCTTTTGTTTGTACCCTTGGCGTTTATATCGGTGCCGTTCAGAAGCACCTTGCCGCTTGTGGGACTTAAAAGTCCGTTCATGAGAAGCGAAAGGGTCGATTTACCCGAGCCTGTGTGGCCGATAAGACCCGTTACTTTCCCTTCGGGTATGGCAAAGGAAACATTGTCTACGGCAACCTTACGGAAGGGAGTGCCTTCGCCGTAAATATAGCTTACATTCTGAAACTCAAGCATTGTTATCCCCCTTTTCGGGCATAATGCCGTGTTCTTTCAGTGCCTTTTCTATGACACTTACCGCTTCTTGTGTGTTTATGGCACAGGGGTTGCCGCAACCGAGAAGGTCGGACAGCTTTTCAAGCAGTATTGCGCACTGCGGCGGTTCAAGCGAGCAGTCGGAAAGCATTTTTTTGTTTCCGAAAACCTCTTTTGGAGTGCCGCTGAAGGCAACCTTTCCTTCATGCACGACAACAACCTTGTCTGCCATTGCTGCCTCGTTCATGTAGTGGGTAATCAGAACAACCGTTACGCCTTTTTCTCTGAGGGACAGGATTGTGTCCATTATATCCCGCCTTCCCTGAGGGTCAAGCATGGCTGTTGATTCGTCAAAGATGATGCATTCGGGGTTCATGGCAAGAATACCTGCGATGGCAACTCTCTGCTTCTGACCGCCCGACAGCTTATGGGTATCATGCCCTGCAAAGGCGGTAAGTCCTACTGTCTCGAGCGCCGCATCAACACGTTTTCTTATTTCAGACGGCTCAATGCCGAGGTTTTCGGGGGCAAAGGCAACGTCATCCTCGACTATTGTCGCAACAAGCTGGTTATCAGGGTTCTGAAACACCATACCGACGGTTTTTCTTATGTCGAAGTTGTGATCTTCATTTGAACAGTCAAGGGGCGTATCGCAACCTTTGCGGTATACCTGTACACTTCCCTCGCCCGGAATAAAAACTCCGCTGAGAAGCTTTGCAAGGGTGGATTTACCAGAGCCGTTATGACCGATAATGGCGGTAAATGAGCCGCGTTCGATATCAATCGAAATGTCGTTTACGGCAGCGGTAATCTTTCCCGAAAGAGCATCAGGCTCGTCGGAATAGGTGAATATTAAATTTTTGGCTTCTATAATGTTTTTGTTTGACATAATTTACCTTTCACTATAGTCCAAATACAAATTCTGCTTCTTCTTCTATTTGTGACAGCGTAACCTCAATGATATCATTGGGCTTTGCCGTATTGTTTTCAAATCTTATTTCAATAAAGTTCGGTGTATAGCCGTGGACAAGTCCGTTTTTCGCCTGCTCGCAAAGTACGGGCATTTTTCTGCCTATATAGCCACCGAGAATATCACGGCGGATTTCAAGCATTCTCTTGTTGAGAATGGCACATCTCTTTGTTTTTTCTTCAAGAGACAGTTTTCCGTCCATTTTACTCGCGACGGTATCTTTTCTGTCTGAGTACGGAAAAATGTGTATATAGAGAAACCTGCACTTTTCGATAAACTCAAGCGTTTGCTTAAATTCTTCTTCCGTTTCGCCGGGAAAACCGACGATTATATCTGTTGTAATCTCACAGTCGGGGAAGTATTTTCTGAGAAGTTCGAGCTTTTCATAGAACATTCTCGTGTTATACTTTCTTTTCATCCGAGATAGCACCGAGTCGCTTCCGCTTTGGAGTGACAGGTGAAAATGCGGCATGAATGTCGGAACGGATGAAAGACGTTTTACGAAGTCTTCTTTGAGCACTGTCGGTTCAAGTGAGCCGAGTCTGATTCGTTTTACGTCGGGATTCTCTGCAACCTTCTCGACAAGTGTTGCAAGGTCGCTTCCTATATCAAGTCCGTATGCCGCCGTTTCAATTCCCGTAAGCACTATCTCACGGCAGGAGCCGATTTCACAGATTGCCTTACACTCTTCAACTACCTTTTCAGGCACTTTAGAACGCACTTTACCTCTTGCTGACGGAATTATACAGTATGAGCAGTGGTTCTCACATCCGTCAACTACCTTTAAAAAGGCTCTTGTGTTATCGCTTCCCGAAACCGACATATCCTCGATTTTGTCATAGTGATAAATATCGGGAATGTCGTATACAGGTATACAATCGTCGTTGCTGTTTATACTTCCCATAAGCGACATTACTTTGTCAACGCAGGACATTTTCTCACCGTTGCCGAGAACGACCGAAACGCCGTCGATTTTTCGTACGGCGTCGGCATCAATCTGCGACATACAGCCAATAACTGCAACGACAGCCTCGCCTTTGCCGTTCTTTACGGCACGGCGAATCATCTGTCTTGATTTTCTGTCGCTTTCACCTGTAACTGTGCAGGTGTTTATAACGTAAGCGTCGCATTTATCGGTAAATTTTCCGACAGTAAAGCCATGTTTTATAAAGCCCTCTTCGACGGCTCTTGTTTCATATTGGTTTACTCTGCATCCGAGTGTGCAGAATGCAACGGTTTTTTTCATGGTCATTCTTAGTTGTTAAAAATAAGGGGAAGCTCTTCGAGGAAGATTATATCGCTTCTCTGTGCCGCATCGCCTTCTGCAAGAACGGCTGCCTTACATACTACCTCTCCGCCGGCTTCTTCTATAAGCTTTTCAACAGCAGCGAGGCTTTCACCTGTGCTGATAACGTCATCAACGATAACGATTCTCTTGCCCTTTATCATGTCGGCATCTGCTCTGTCAAGGTAAAGAGTCTGGGTGCTCTTTGTGGTGATGGACTTTACGCTGACGGTAAGGGGATCTGTCATATATGCCTTCATTGCTTTTCTTGCAATAAAATGCTTTTTCTGACCGGAAAGTCTTGCCATTTCGTTGATAAGACCAATGGACTTTGCTTCGGGAGCAATCATGTAATCATGTTCGGGAAGCTTTTCGAGAAGTGCCTTTGCACAGGCTTCGGTAAGCTCGTAGTCACCGAGAAGTACAAAGCCTGCAATTGAAATCTTTTCATTAAGGGGGCAGATGGGAAGGTCTCTGTCAAGACCTGCAATATTCATATGATAGTATTTCATGATTATAACCTTCTTATCTTTAAAATTATGCTAAGGTTTCGGGCAGTTTTTTACCGCCGAGGATATGGAAGTGAAGGTGCTTAACAGACTGGCATCCGTCTTCGCCGCAGTTGTTGATGATGCGGTATCCGTTTGTAAGACCGAGCTGTTTTGCAATTTCGGGAATTGCTTCGAAAATCTTTGCAACATAAATGCTGTTATCTGCGTTTACTTCATCGGCACAGCAGATATGTTCTTTGGGAACAACAAGCACATGAACGGGAGCCATGGGGTTGATGTCCTTGAATGCGTAAACGTATTCGTTTTCGTATACTTTTGCGGAGGGTATTTCTCCTGCGATAATTTTACAAAAAAGGCAGTCCATATTTTAGCAGTTCCTTTCTTAGTTTATGTTTTATAGTTTATGACTTTGATCTGTGTTTTTCTGTTACTTTTCACTCGGGAAAAGTAAACAAAACCGCCCACTCAAAAGGAGGGATGGCTCGGTCGGGGTTGGAGGAAAGTGATATCTGCTGAATTTGACCACTAATGGGGTCAAATTCAGGATACTGCGGAATATTTTGTTGGATTTCCCGACCTCCGCTGATTTCCCTCCTTCGCCGTGGTGGCTTACCTCTCTCATTTGGGTGAAGTGCGAACTTAATTGAGTTTGACCGCTTGCATTTATGGCGGTCAAACGGTGTTATTTTCGCGAGCAGAAACTTTGAATTCAGAATTTACTCCCCGCGAAATGTGGTGGCGTGCTTCATGCCTCCCAATTATGCCAAACGTTTGTAACGTCGTCGTTGTCGTCGAGCATATCAAGAAGCTTTTCCATGTTCTTGATTGCATCCTCATCTGTAAGCTCAACATAGTTTGCAGGAATCTTTGACTGTTCTGCAGAGATAAAGCTGTAGCCTGCATTTGAAAGTGCATCCGAAACGGCAGAGAAATCGGCAGGATCTGTTGTGATTTCAAAGATGCCGTCTTCATTTGTAATATCCTCTGCACCTGCTTCAAGTGCGTCCATCATAAGCTGTTCTTCGTCAACGCCTTCGCCGGAAATTGCAATGACGCCCTTGTCTGCGAACATATAGGATACACAGCCTGTTGTGCCGAGGTTTCCGCCGTATTTGTCGAAATAGTGTCTTACATCTGCGGCAGTTCTGTTTCTGTTATCTGTTGTTGTTTCAACGATAACCGCAACGCCTGAAGGACCGTAGCCTTCGTACATGATTACTTCGTAGTTTACGCCGCCGTCAGCGCCGCTTGCCTTCTTAATAGCTCTGTCGATGTTGTCGTTGGGTACGTTATTTGCCTTTGCCTTTGCAATAAGGTCATGGAGCTTGCCGTTTGTGTTGGGGTCAGCACCGCCGTCACGAACTGCCATTGCGATTTCTTTACCGATTTTTGTGAAGATTTTTGCACGCTGGGAGTCGGTTTTCTCCTTTTTGTGCATTATGTTTTTCCACTTGGAATGTCCTGACATGATTTTTTCTCCTGTTTTTTTATTTTTTTCGCTTTCTTGAAAGAAAGCTCGCAAAGAACTTTTAATTTGGCAACTTTCTTTTTTGGTTTTTGCCGTTATATTTTTCTCTCGATTGGTGTTTCATTTTGCCGTCAATAAGGCAGACGGCAAAATGAGTGTGTTTATTATTGCTGAGTTTGACCGCTTGGATTTATGGCGGTCAAACGGTGTCATTTAAGCGACACCAATAAATTGTTTATCTCCAAGATTGCCCGTGAATTTGCTGTCGGGCAATCCCGACCTGCGGAGGCTCTCCGCTAAATATTCTTGGGTGTTTTCAAGCCAATTAAGGTTAAACCGTTCTTTAGAACAATGCTTGTTGCCTTTACGAGTGCAATTCTTGTGCGTCTTACGTTTTCATCCTCGCACTTGAGTACGGGACAGTCATGATAGAAGCGGTTGAACGCGGCGCAGACATCAAGAAGGTATCTTGCAACGAGTGAAGGTTCAAGGTCGATACGAGCCTGTCTTACCTTTTCGGGGAAGAGCTTAAGTGTCTTGATAAGGGCACTTTCTGCTTCTTCTGTAAGTACATATCCGCTGGTCGGTCTTATTTCAAGTGTCATTGGCGACTTTTCAAGCACGCCGCAGCATCTTGCGTATGTGTACTGAACGTAAGGACCTGTGTTACCGTCGAAGTTGAGAACTTCGTCCCACATAAAGTTTACGTCCTTGATTCTGTTATTGGAAAGGTCATGGAATACAACCGCACCAACGCCGACAGCACTTGCAACCTCCTCCTTGTTTTCAAGGTCGGGGTTCTTCTGATTGATGATTTCGAGTGTCTTCTGTGTTGCAATTCTGAAGATGTCTTCGAGAAGAACCACATTACCGGTTCTTGTTGCAAGCTTTGCACCCTCAATACTTACAGTACCGAAAGGAACGTGCACCATATCCTTTGACCATTCATAGCCCATCATGCCGATAACCTTGAAGAACTGGGCAAAATGTAGTGACTGACCTGCACTTGTTACATAGATACACTTGTCAAAGTTATAGTTTTCTTTTCTGTAGATAGCCGCCGCAATATCACGGGTTGCGTAGATTGTGGAGCCGTCGGATTTGAGGATAAGACAGGGAGGCATATCGTACTCATCAAGTCTTACGATTTCTGCACCGTCATCGACAGAAAGAAGGTTCTTTTGTCTCAGCTCATTTATTACTCTGTCTGTCTTGTCAAAGTAGAAGCTTTCGCCGTTCCAGCTTTCAAAGTCTGCACCGATAAGGGCATATGTTTTCTTAAATTCGTTGATGGAAATATCAACAAACCATCTCCAAAGAGCGAGATTTTCTTCGTCGCCGTTTTCCATTGCAGTAAATGCGGCTCTTGCCTCGTCATTGAGGGCAGGGTCGTTTTCTGCTTCATTATGGAACTTTACGTAGATTTCGGTAAGAGCGTCGATGCCGCCGTTTTCGATTCTTTCCTTGCTGCCCCACTTTTTATAGGCAACAATGAGCTTACCGAACTGTGTACCCCAGTCGCCGAGATGGTTTACGCCTACACATTCGTAGCCTGAGAATCTGTGGAGATTCTTAATTGACTGACCGATAACGGTAGAACGCAGGTGTCCGATATGGAAAGGCTTTGCGATGTTGGGCGAGGAGTAGTCAATAACAATTGTCTTACCCTTACCGTCTTCGTTTGAGCCGTAGTTTTCGTTTTTTTCGATGTTTTCGAGGTCTTTTACAAGATTACCCTTGCTTATGAAGAAGTTGAGGTAGCCGTTTACGCTTTCAATCTTCTCGAAAACATTTTTTGCTTCTTCCATGTTTTCAAGACCCGAGCAGAGTTCCTGTGCAATCATGGGAGGAGCTTTACGCAAAACCTTGCTGAGCTTAAAGCAAGGCAGGGCAAGGTCGCCCATTTTTTTGTCGGCAGGGTATTCGAGCATTGCTGCAATATCTTCCTCGGTCATATCGGGAAGAAGATTTTTCAAATACTGTGCCACTAAGAGTTTTTCATTCATGTGAATCTTCCTTTATGTTAAGTTTGTTTTTGACTAATTTATTGTTATATCTGTTCCTGTGGGAACAAGGGCAATATAGCTCTTGCCGGGAGAAAGCACGAGGGGTGTTTCTCCGTCGCTTTCATAGAGGGTATAGGCAGAGTCTCTTGACGGTTTCTTCCATACAATTTCTCTGTATGTGCCGTCTACCGAATAGGTTCCGGTGCCTGTGCCTGTAAAGTGTACCTGTATACAACCGAGAGGGTCTCCCTTGATTATATTCATGGGACAGGTGAGGGTGATTACGTTTTTAAAGGACAGCTGTGTACCGTCATCGCCGTCGATGTGGGGCTGTTTGAACTGACCCTTCAGATATTCCTTTGTTTCTTCGTTATAATCGAAGAAGGCTTTGACGTAGGGGTTTGAGTTATATCCTATCGAGAACGGGAAGGAGATGTGAGTCGCAACGTCTGTTCCTGCCGAATAATTATGACTGAAGGACAAGGGACAGGGCGACTCGGAATCCGTTCTGTAGCCGTACTGAGAAACTGCTTCCGAAAGACCGCTTCCCGAAATCATGAGGGTATGTTCTTTACTCATGGTTTTTCTTCTTTCGGCACTGCGGTAGAACTGACTTGCGTACAAGCCGTCTATGTTATCGGTGTTTCTTTCGGCAAGATCCGAATAGGCATAGGTGCTGCCGCCGGCATGAACGAGTATTGCATCATGGGCATCGGCAACATCTATATAGTAGTCGCGGGTAGAGCGGACAGAGCCAATCTCGGGGATTTCTTCAAAATCGTTATATACGCACAGAAGTCTTGTTATTCCGCCTTCCTCGAGAATTTCATAAACAATATCTGCTTCTGAAATGCCGACCTGAGGAAGGGCGTTATAAATGTTGTTTATCATTATTGTGACAGGGCGTTTGTGCGTCAGATCTTCCCGGGTTTCAAGTCCTGTCAGGGGGTTTATATAAGTGATTGAGGTTTTGTTTTCTTCAGAATCGGGAATATCTTCCTCTAATTTAATTTTTGTATCTGTTTTGTGTGCATTATTGTTATCAGTGGTAAAATCCTGTGTGCATGAGCATGACAAGAGAGTAACAGCGAGAAGTAACAACGTCAGCAGTTTGTTCCTTGACAAATAACCGCTTCCTTTCGTGGGATATATGATATATCAGAATCTTTCGATAAGCTCCTTTGAAATGTCTGTATATGCAAGAGCACCCTTTGAGTGCTTGTCGTAGTACTTTATGGGCATTCCGTAGCTGGGAGCTTCGGAAAGACGGACGTTTCTCGGAACCGGTGTGCGGAAAAGCTTACCCGGCAGGTAGTTCTTGATTTCTTCAAGCACCTGAAGTGAAAGGTTGAGTCTGCCGTCAAACATTGTCACAACAACGCCGTCGAGGGTGAGACCCGGATTGTATTTTTTCTTTACAATCTGAAGAGTCTTCATGAGCTGGCTGAGACCCTCAAGGGCGAAATATTCGCACTGCATGGGGACAATTACGCCGTCTGCCGCACAGAGAGCATTGATTGTAAGAAGACCGAGAGACGGAGGGCAGTCTATGAATATGTAATCATAGTCGATTCTTAACATGTCGAGTGCCGTCTTGAGCTTTGTTTCGCGTCTTGGTTCATCTGCAATTTCTAACTCCGCACCGGCAAGGGAAACCGAAGCGGGAATACAATCAAGGTTTTCAAAGCTTGTTTTAACAAGTGCTTCATATGGGTTTTCTCCCATAAGAATATCGTATATTGTTTTATCAGAGTTTTTGTCAACGCCTACACCGCTTGATGCATTGCCCTGAGGATCAAAGTCGCAAAGAAGTACTCTTTTTCCTTCGGCTGCAACGCCTGCGGCGATGTTGACTGCACTTGTGGTTTTGCCTACACCGCCCTTCTGGTTGGCAAAGGCTATAATTCTGCATTTTTTCATTATTACTGTTCCTTTATAGAATTAATCAGACGTTAAGGAATTCGTCAATAGATTCCTTGAGCTTTTCGAGTACCTCGCGCATTGACATATCCTTTACCTGTGCACCGGCCGCATCAAAATGTCCGCCGCCGCCGAGAGATTCAAGTACAAGCTGAACATTTATATTACCGTCGGAACGTGCCGAAATGCTTATTTCGTCACCAATGGTGCAAAGCACAAATGAAGTTGATACGCCTTCGATTGAAAGGAGGCGGTCAGCTGCCTTTGCTGCAACAATTCTGTCGCTGTCGGTGGACCTTCCTTCGAATGTGGAAATTGCAATGCAGTCGCGGTAAATGTGTATATTGTTTTCAAACTGGCTTTCACGCATGAAATCTTCAACACTTGTACGGAAGAGCTTCTGCGCTTCATATGGGCTTGCCCCCTCACTTCTGAGATAGAGGGCTGCACCGAATGTACGCACGCCTGTGTTTTTGGTAAACTGCTTGGTGTCGAGAATGATACCCGACAGTATAAGGTTTGCTTCAACGGGAGGAAGCGCACCCGAAGGAATAATCTGCTCGAGAATTTCGCTCATAAGCTCTGAAACCGATGAAGCGGCAGGCTCGATATAAGCAATTTTGGGTTCGTTTTCAAAGTCGGCAATCTTTCTGTGATGGTCGATGATAACAACGTTTGATGCTGCCTCATATATTTCGGGCACTTCAAAGAGCTTTACGTTATTAACGTCGCAGACAACGAGAAGAGTGCCGGCACGCATAAGCTCCTGAGCATATTCGCGGTCAATAAACAGTTCGGTATATTCCTTGTTTCCGCGCATGCTGTTGAAAATTGCTTTTAAGTTGAAGTCATGGATATTTACAACGATATTAACCTGTTTTCCGAGGTGCTTTGCAACCCTTGCAACGGCAACGCTTGAAGCAACGCAGTCGTGGTCTGCATACTTATGTCCCATGACGATTACATTTGAACACTGTTTTATGAGAGAGCAAAGCTCGTTTGCAACAACTCGCGAACGCACCTTTGTCTTTTTCTGTACCGACTGGCTTCTGCCGCCGTAGAATTCCATTGTGGAGTCTACCTTGACAACCGCCTGGTCGCCGCCTCGCTGAAGTGCAAGGTCAACGCAGGCACGGGATGCGGCTTCCTTTTCGGCAAGTGTTCCTTCAACGCTTGCAAGACCGATGGATGCCGTAAACTGCATTGCCACCTCGTCGATGGAAATACTTCTCAGCGTGTCAAGGATGTCAAACTTATTTTCTCTTAAAGTGTCGAGATTGCTCTTTTCAAAGATGAGAAGATATTTATCTCTGTCATATTCCTTGATAATACCGCCGAGGGAAGCACTCCAGGCTTCCAGCTCCTGACCTATGATGGCGGCGGCTGTTCTTGACTTGTCCTGCACCGACTGCATGGCTTCCGAGAAGTTATCTATGATAATGAATGCAACGAGTACGTTTTTGCTGTCAAGAAGGTCCTTTGTATTTTTAAGCTCGGAAATGTTATCCCACAAAAGAATGCAGTATTCCTTGCCTGCAGAGGTTACAACGTGGGTTGACACTTCATAAGGCACATTTTCAAGTGTCATCTCAAAGACTGTATGAGGTTCACGGAAAAGTCTTGCGGCATTGAGAGAGTGGCTGATTTCTTCGGTTATGTTTTTGCCGTAGATTGCACTTTTTGCACCGCACGCCTTGATGAAGGCATCGTTGTACCACGAGACAATATTCGTTTTACTGATGATGACAACGGGCTTGTTTATATTCGTCACAAAGTCGAGGGTCATGCCTGACAAAAGCGGATTTGTCGAGGGACATTTGAGACTTCTCGAGTCTAAGACAAGCACATATACAAGATAAATGCTGTGAACGAGAAATAGAGATGCACTTACCGTAAATACCGCCTTGCCGCTCGATGTGTTTATGAGCATGGCGACAAGCAGAAGTATTTCGGCAAAGATTGATGCTTTACGTCGTTTCAGCGAACGAAGAAGATTGCTGTTTTTCTTTTTCATGAAAAACCTCCAAAGGTTAGGGCATTACACCCTTTTATTGGTTTTCGGGGGTATCGTTATTATTTTCTTCCGGTGTTTCGGGGGGCGTATTATCTGTGTCTTGCGTCATTTTACGAAGGTATGCAAGGTCGGATGCGTATTTTACGGGAACAATAATCCGTTCCTCTCTGTTTCTGGCGGTAATGTAGGTGACACCCACGGAGCCGATAATGAGAAATGCAAAGCCTCCCGTAATTGCCAGAGCAATCATTATAATTACGGTTGTGATTACAGCCGAAAGGCTCTTGTTCTTTGTTTTCTTGAACAGCATAGAATGAATACCTCTGATGCCCGAGATGAACATAAGTGGCGTCAGAACAATCATGAGGTTTATTACGGTAACGGATATGTTCTGCGGAAGATTTGTAAACATGCTGAGGATAAACACGAAGAAAATTATATCGTAAACGGCAGAGCTGACAAGGCTGGGTCTGTAAGTCCACTCCTTGTCCATTATGCACACAAATACGTTGATTCTGAAGTGCTTTGCGAAAAACGAGAATACCGCAACTTCGATAAAGCCGTAGAGCATACATGAGAGAGCAAAGAACGACGGAAGAAGCGGGGTTACTGTTTTTACCGACATTTCAACCGATTCTCTGAAAACCGAAAGCAACTGCTCATCTGTGAGGTTTTTGCCCGAAACCGCCATGCTTTTCAAAGCCTCAAGGCCTTCGGGAGTCTGTGCAAAAGCCATGCTTTGATTTATGATGCTTTCGCCCGCTTTACTGATGGAGTCGAGAAGAAGCGAAAAGCTGAAGGTTCCGTTTGCTGCAATGAAGGCGAACATAATCTGACAAAAGCAGATAAGTCCGAAGACAACCGAGAGAATCACAAACAGAGCAACCTTTGTATATCCCGAGATTACCGATTTTGCAATAAGTGCCGCACTCATTATGCAGAGAATGTACACAAAGAGTATGGAGGCTATGCCCAAAAATCCGCCCGCAAAGGAACAAAGTGCCTGTCTTATGACGATGAGCAATAAAGGCAGAGCCACAGGCAGTGCTTTGAGTGCCGGCGGCGAATACAGAAATGTGAATACGCACATTGCCGGTGCAACAAACAGGAACACTGTACCTAGTCCCTGAAGTGAAGGAAAGGCTGCTGAATCTGCGGCAAAATAAAGCACAAGCGAACAAAGAAGAGCATATGCGATATGGAAAAGGATGCCGTACTGCCGTCTTTGACTGTCATTGTATGCATCCTTCAGAAAGTTACGCACACGGGACGGGTCTGTTAAATTGTCAGAGATCTTTTCAAAATTTTCTGCCATTTGTTTTACCTGTAAAATCCGAATTTCAGTGAAAACTACTTATTATACCATTCTAACACAAATGTATATATTTTGCAATGTTTTATTATGAATTGATACTACTTCAGAAACGAGGGATTTGTGCATTCTCCGCGAGTGCCGCAGTATTTTACGGGAAGGCAGAGTTCAACCGCCTTTGCACCTTTTTCGCAGAGACCGAGACGGCCGATTGTGCTGTAAGCGTTATTGCTGACACGTCTTTTGTGTTTATATCCGAGATTGTCAAGCAGTCTTTCGGCGAGAAGTGCCGTTTCTTCGTCTGCAACAAAGGCGCGGTCAAGCATCTTTACTGCAAAACCGTCGTCAAAGCCGAGAGAGCCGACATTTTTTTCTGTCATGTCTATGGGTGCGATGTTTATAATCATATCGGGGTTATAAGCGCAGCTTACGCAGGAGGAGCCTCTGTTTCCGAGGCTTTCCTGAGAGATGAAGGCAAAGCATACTTCGCCGATGCCTTCTTCCTTGAGCAAAGCACCGCCGTTTTCCATAAGTTTATGTGCAAGGGTTACAGATGCAAATATACATGACTTTAAGCCTGCACCGAAGCCGAATACTGAGCCGTCGGAAAGAATATCCAACTCTGTTTCAAAACTGCCGACATCGCCGAGGACAACCTGTTTTACGGCATCCTCGTTTCCTGTTTCAACGGCGTATTCAGTGATGGGTGTATTCCAGTCAAAACCGCCTAAGGGTACAAGAACACCCTCTGCCTTTTCGAAATTAACCTTTGAGAAGGCAAGGTTTGCAACACAGAATCCGCCGATGGAGGAAACATTGATTTTTGTTCCGTCGCAGAAGGTGGCAATGAGTCCCGACGTGTCAACGGCACAGGAAATCAAGAGCTTTTTGCCGTCACAGAGCTTTTTTGTGAAATAAAGCGAGCCGAGAACATCAACCGTATTTGTATCAAAAAGACCCGAAAGCTCCTCTATGAGAAGCGAGGTCATTTTTTCTGTTCTTCCTGCAACAGAAGGCGTGGATAAAATTTTACTTAGCATAGTTATCACCTAAACAATCGAATTTATAAGAAGTTCGGAGAGTCTGAGAATTGATTCCATATCCTCCACCGAGCCTACGCTTGAAGATGTGTGAATATACCTGCAGGCAAGTGAGAGTGCGACAACTTTTGCACCCTTGCCCGTTCTCTGGATTTTGGCACCGTCTGTTCCGCCTGCGACCTTTGTCTTTGTCTGAACCATGATATCATTTTCCTTTGCAAGCTCAAGAACCTTCTTGTAAAGACCGTTATCATAGAAAGTGCCGCCGTCCATAAAGGGGCATACTGCACCGAATCGTGGTTTACACACCTTGTCCTTTTCGGCATAGCCGTAAAGGTCGGATGCTGTCGTGCCTTCAAGAACAAGTGCCGTCCCCGGCTTTATTCTGTTTGTCGCGGCAATTGCACCCGTTCCGCCCAATTCTTCGCCGACGGTAAAGGCGAAATATACGTCGTTTTCAAGTTCATATGACGAGAGAATGCACATTACCGCACAGCCGATTCTGTCGTCGAGAGCCTTTGCTTTTACAAGTCCGTCACCGAGAAGACAGAATTCCGAACAGAAGGCGGCATAGTCGCCGAATATTCCTAAGGCTTCAGCCTCTGCCTTATCCTTTGCACCTATATCGATTACAAGGTCGGATTGCTTTACAGCCTTTGATTTATCGGGTGAAAGGTGAACAGGTCTCGAGCTTATAACACCGGGAATTCTGTTCTTGCCGACCAATACTCTTTTTGAGGGAAGTACCGTCCCCGACATTCCTACCTGGAGAAAGTCGAGTGTGCCGTCGTCGTTGATATATTTTACCGAGAAGCCGACTTCATCCATATGGGCACACAGCATAATGGGTTCTTTGGGAGTTTTCTTTCCCTTTTTGAAGGCAAGAACGTTGCCGACAGCGTCTTTCATGACCGTGTCGCAGTTGTCCTTGATTAAATCAATTATTATATCGGCAACCTCGTCTTCATAACCCGAAACGCCGTGGGCGCAGCAGAGTTTTTCGAGAAGTGCAAGATCCATTTTTCTAGAGTCCATTATCTGCACCTCCTTTAAAGTATACGGGTAGGCAAACGGGGGATTTGTCGTATTGTTTTGCAACACCGCTGAGAATGTTTGCACAGGAAACAACGTCATTCATATCCGCCGTTTCAACGGAAGAATGCATGTACTTTATCGGGATAGACACAACTGCTGTAGGAATACCGAATCCGACTCTTGCCGAAACGTCGGCATTTGTGCCGGTATAGGTCATTTCATTGACAAGCTGTAATTTTTCGCCCTTTGCACATTCGGCTACAAATCTGGTGAACTTTACGCTTGTTACTGCCGAATAGGACATCATTGCACCCTCTGAAAGCACGCCGTATTCGCCGTCGACAGAACCTTTTTCCTTTGCAAAGTTTACGTCGAGAACTATAAGTGCATCGGGGGCAATTTCTTCGTAAATATGGTGCGAGCCGTTGCCGCCTCTTTCTTCGCCTGAGCTGAGATAGAGGTAAATATCCGTATTTTCAAGATTGCCCATTCTTTTAACAGCTTCAACCGCCGCAGCAATGCAGATTTTATCGTCAAGGCTCACGGAAGAAATCCGATTGCCGAGAAGCTCTGTAAAATGTGGATACAGCATTGCGGGATTTCCAACGGAAACGATTTCCCGAAGGTGTTCATCCGTAAAGCCTGTGTCAACGAGAAGCTCACCTATAGCAGGAAGCTTGTCCGAGCCTGAAAGGTGCGGAGGAATTGAGGAAACAATGCCTCTTATTCTCTGCTTGCCGAGAATGAGAACTTCGCCCGAGGGCAGAATATTTGCATCTATACCGCCGAGAGGGGCTAGTCTCAGATATCCGTCGCCGCAGATTTCTGATACGGCAAAGCCGATGGTATCGAGATGTGCATCAAAGCAGAGACGCCTTGCGTTTTCTTTGCCGCATTTTCTTGACAGAACTATACTTTTTGCTGTTGTAACATAGCCGTCTGTGAAAAAGCCGTCAGAGAACTGTGTGCACATATCCATTATTTTTTCTGCCGACACTGTTTCATAGCCTGAAACTGTCGGTGCGTATATTAAATCTTTCAGGAAGTTTTTTAACTTTTGCATGATAGTTCCTTTCGATTAATCGTATACAGGTATACCTGCTGTATCGGAAGCCGTCAATCTTCCTTTTGGGAATATCTTTTGTTTTTTACCGACACAAGCATTCTGCAAAGACCCGTGTATCTGGGATTTCTTCTCGCGTTTGAAACCATTTCGGAGACGGTTTCGCTTCGTCCCGCAAGTATTGTAAGCTTTTCTGCTCGGGTTACTGCGGTATAGAGCATATTTCTTGACAAAAGTCCCGGCGGGCAGTCCATAAGCGGTATGATTACCGACTTATACTCCGATCCTTGGCTCTTGTGAACCGTAATTGCATAAGCATGCTCGATATCATCAAAGGATGAGTAGTCGAGAAGAGCCTCTCTTCCGTCGTCGAATTTTACGGTAAAGCTCTGCTCGCCCTTGTCAATCTCGGTAATGATTCCTATATCTCCGTTGAAGATGCCGCAGCCGCGTTTGCCGTCGTCATCCTGCCATTCTATGTCATAGTTGTTGCGGACAGCCATGATTTTGTCGCCCTTTCGGAAGACTGTCTCGCCAACCTTGTGTTCAAATTTATTTACAGCAGGGGGATTGAGTATTCCCTGCATCAAGGCGTTGAGGGAAACCGTACCTGCTTCGCCTTTACGCGTCGGGCAGATAATCTGTATATCCGAAAGACTGTCAAAGCCGTATGCCTTTGGAAGTCTCTGGGTACAAAGTTCCGAGACAAGGCTTCTCAATTCCTGCGATTTGTTTCTTTGCAGGAAAAAGTAGTCGCCCTTGTTGTCTGCGACGGGCATTTTGCCGTCTTTTATAAGATGTGCATTGGTGACAATGCTGCTGCCCTGAGCCTGACGGAAAATGTCATTAAGCCTTACAGACATAAAGCATTCGCTTTTTATCACATCGCTGAAAACTTCGCCTGCGCCGACGGGACTTAACTGGTCGGCGTCGCCTATAATTATAAGTCTTGCTCCGGGTCGGATTGCTCTGAGAAGCGAGCAGAAGAGGAAAACGTCAACCATGGATGCTTCGTCTATGATGATTGCCTCTTCGTCGAGAAGGTTGTCCTCGTCTCTGCCGAAGATTGCACTGTCATCGTCGCCGCCCGTACTTTTGCACTCAAGAAGTCTGTGGATGGTGCTTGCCTTGTGACCTGTCGCCGCACTCATTCGTTTTGCGGCTCTGCCCGTAGGTGCTGCAAGGCAGAAGGGAACATCAATTTTCTGAAGAAGTGCGATGATTGCGCGGATTACTGTTGTTTTACCGGTGCCGGGTCCGCCTGTAACCACCACAACGCCTCTGGTTATGGAGCTTTTTATGGCGTGTCTCTGAAGAGGAGCGAATTCAAGCCCCGATTCATCTTCCACCCTGTCTATCTCTTCATCGATATTGTCAATCGGAATATTGGTTGCCGCCTCATCAAGAAGCAGCATTTTTTCTGCACAGTATTTCTCTGTGCGATATACGTTTGAAAGGTATACCTGTATATCTCCCTCTGAACTTTTTACTGCAACAAGCTCGCCGCACTGGGAAAGCTCTGCAATAACCTCTTCAATATCCTCACGGCTTACAAGCAAAACCGTGCTTGTCCGCGAAAGAAGAGTGGAAAGAGGCACGCAGCAATGTCCGTTTCTGTTAAGCTCCAGAGACAGCATATATTTTATACCTGCCGAGATTCTCTCGTGGCTGTCGTTTGCAAAGCCGATTTTCATTGCCATGGCATCCGCCTTTTCAAAGCCGATGCCGTCAAGTTCCTCACAGAGAAGGTAAGGATTGTTTTTGAGAACGTCAACCGAAGCATTGCCCCATTTTTTATATGCTTTAAGTGAAAGTCTCGGCGACAGCATACCCTCAAAGTAGAGCATAACCTGACGCATACCGTACTGATTGCGAAAGCTCTCGGAAATCTCGGCAACTCTTTTTGGAGAAATACCTTTTATGTCCGAAAGATATTCCGGATGCTCCTCAATAACCTTGAGGGTTTCGTCGCCGTATTTATCAACAATTCTCTTTGCAGTAACAGGGCCTATTCCCTTGATTACGCCTGAGGAAAGGTAGGACAGTATTGCCTCGGTTGTGGCAGGAAGCTCACGGCGGTAGTTTTCAACCTTGAACTGTTCGCCGTAGGTGGGGTGGTTTACCCAGCTTCCCTCGGCAAAGATGTATTCGCCTTCGGAAATTCCGGGAATACAGCCAACAAGGGTGATTTGTTCACCCTCGCAGTCTATGGAACATATGCAATATCCGTTGTCGGGATTTGTATATGTTATATTGTCTACCAATCCCTTGACGGTGGATTTTTCAATGCTGTTTTCCATTAAAGCTTTTTCCTGCCTTTGCCGATGCTGTTAATTTTAATTAAAATGAAAGAACCTCTGCGAGAAGCGATTCGTGGCTTTTTTCAACCGACTTTGTAAATCTTACCGACTTGCCGAAGAGTGTTGCGAGGGGTGCAGGAACTTCTGTCTTTGTGATTTCGGAAAGTGTGTCGAGAACTTCCTTCATGTCGGAGGGGATGTCTTTACCGAGGGACTTGAGAACATCTGCCGCAAACTTGTAGGGACTTGCTGTGGATGCCACGATGTTTTTGTAACCTGTGTTTTCGTCCTTTACAAAGTCAAGAGCCGCCTTTACTGCAACTGCTGTGTGGGGGTCGCAGATGTAGGAGTATTTATCAAATGTGTTTGAGATGGTCTTTGCACAGTCTTCTTCGTTACAGCAGTAAGCCGCAAATTCGGACTTAATAACAGAGAGAACGTCATCTTCAACAGTGTAAACGCCCTTTTCGTTCAAATCCTTCATATACTTTGTTGTCTTTTCTGCACCTGCGATGAAGTAGAGAAGACGTTCAAGGTTGGAGGAAATGAGAATGTCCATTGAGGGAGACATTGTTGTGTAGAACTGTCTGTTTCTGTCGTATGTACCTGTACGCAGGAAGTCTGTGAGGATGTTATTGGAGTTTGAAGCACAGATAAACTTATTTACGGGAAGTCCCATTTTCTTTGCAAGGTATGCGGCAAAGATGTTGCCGAAGTTACCTGTGGGAACTGTGATGTCAACCTTTTCGCCGAGTTCAATGTCGCCTTCGTTTACAAGGTCGGCATACGCTGAGATGTAGTAAACAATCTGAGGTGCAAGGCGTCCCCAGTTGATGGAGTTGGCACTGGAAAGGAAAGAACCTGCCTTGTCAAGCTTTGCCTTTGCCTCTGCATCTGCGAAAATCTTCTTTACGCCTGTCTGGGCATCGTCAAAGTTGCCCTTGATTGCGGTAACACAAACATTGCCGCCTTCCTGGGTTGCCATCTGCATCTTCTGCATATCGCTTACGCCGTCTTCGGGGTAGAATACCATAATCTTTGTGGAATCTACGTCCTTGTAGCCTTCAAGTGCCGCCTTGCCTGTATCGCCGCTTGTTGCAACGAGAATATATGCTGTTCTCTGTTCGCCTGTCTTTTTGAGAGCAAGGGAAAGAAGACGGGGCATAATCTGAAGCGCCATGTCCTTGAATGCACAGGTAGGACCGTGCCAGAGTTCAAGCACTCTGAGGTCGTCACCGATAAGCGAGCTGACGGGTGCTGCAAAGTCGCCGAAGCCTGTGTCATATGCTTTCTGTGCACAGTCGAGAAGCTCGTCGTATGTGTAGTCTGTGAGATAGAGAGAAAGAATTTTTGCGGCTCTTTCGGAATAGGGAAGAGTGCCGATTTCCTTGATAAAGTCAAGGGAAATTTCGGGAATGGATTCGGGAAGGAAAAGTCCGCCGTCGTCCGCAATGCCCTGCTTGATAACCTCTGCCGAGGTCTTTGCCTGGTTTCTTTCGCTGTCTCTTGTGCTGTAGTAATTCATTTTTTATACATTCCTTTCAAAAGGGGTTAAAGTTGTCTATTATAAATTCTTTAAAAAGAAATTATATGCGTTGTTATAGAAAATATTATCTGCTTGTTTTTCATCCATGCCTCTGTTTGTGAGAGCTTCAAAAAGCATGGGTGCTTTGTCTACACTTTCAAGACCGGCAAGCGGCTCTGTGCCGTCAAGGTCAAGCCCGAGACAAATGCTGTCGGGAGCAATGGATGAAAAATGTTCAATATGCGAGCAGACTGCATCAAGCACCTCTGCGGGATCAAGCGCCTTTTCGCCGGGAAGTCTTTTTGCAAGGTGCTTTCCCACAAGATTTATGCCGCAAATACCTCCTGCTGAAACTATGGTTCTAAGCTGAACGTCGGTGATGTTTCTTCTGTGGTCGCAGAGAATATGGCTGTTTGAATGAGAGGCGATAAACGGCTTTCGAGCCTTGCCTGCAACGTCCCAGAAGCCCTTTTCCGAAAGATGTGATACGTCAACGATGATGCCTAAGTTTTCGCACTCTTTCAGGACTTCAAAGCCAAAATCGGTAAGGCCGTCATCTGTGTCGTAACTTCCGCACACGCAGGAATGACCTTTCCATCCGAGGGTGAGAACACGCACACCGAATTCGTATATTCTTTCAAGCCTTGACAGGTCGCCTGCAAGAAGTTTTGCATCCTCTACCGCAAGGATTGCCGAGAGTTTTCCCTCGTTCTGTGCTTCTTCAAGCTCATCCTTTGATGTACAAAGGCTTATAAGAGAAGGGTTTTCATCAATCTGCGAACGCATTTCGGTAACCGTATGCTGGAAGGTTACGAATGCTTCATCTTCTGTTTTTTCGTTGTCGCTCCAGACGGCAAATATCTGTGCCTTTTTGTCAAAGGCGGAAAATTTGTCCACCGAAACGGCTCTTGTGTTTGATAACAGGGATTCTTTGCTTTTGTAAATTTCAGAAACTGTGTCGCAGTGTAGGTCAAAAATCTGACTCAAGATTGACACCTCCGATTTTTTATTTAAGATATGCCTGTGATATGGTTATGCTTTTTTACTACACCTTTGCTCGTGTAGATTTCCATTATGTCAATTCTCGGCGTCAAAGACGAGACATAGACGTTGTCTTTATATTCTTCCATGAAGAAATCTATTGCACTTTCTATTCTTGACAGTTTTACGCTGTCTACTGCTTCTGCGGCGTTAAGTCCGGAGGAGATGGAACGCATCTTCACCTCAACGAAACATATGTAGCTGCCTTTTGCGGCGATCAAATCTATTTCGCCGTGTGGTGCAGTATAATTGCGGCACAGAATCGAGTACCCGTCCCTGACAAGAAAAAGCTGTGCAAAATCCTCTGCGGCCTTTCCTTCGGCACGCCTATTCTGCTTTCTGTTTGGTATCATAATACTTCTTGAAAAAGCTCCTTCTGTGTTCGGGACATAACCCGTATTTGTCAACTGCTTCGTAATGGGCTTTTGTGCCGTAGCCTTTGTGCTTTGCGAAGTTATACTCGGGATATTCCTTGTCCAGAAATTCATAGCAGTATCTGTCCCTCGCAACTTTTGCAAGAATTGATGCCGCCGCGATTGAGAAGCTCTTGCCGTCGCCGCCGATTATTGCCTTTGCGGGAAGCTGAAAGTCTCTTTGCTGATTGCCGTCAACAATTACTGCGTCGGGTTTGATTTCCTGACCGCCGATTTCTTCAATGTCCATTTTGCCGAGAGTTTCAACTGATGTAACCCTGTCAACGTAAAGTCCGTCGATTGCCTTTCTCATGGCATGAAGAGATGCCGAGAGAATGTCGGTGCTTTCGATTTCCTCTACCGTGCTGTATGCAACGCAGTAGGAGAGAGCGTTTTGCTTTACGAGGATTTCAAGCTCATCCCGTTTCTTTTCGGTCAGTTTTTTTGAGTCATCAAGCCTTGAGAGAAGCTCATAGTCTGTGTTCTCAGTGTCGAGAATCACAGCCGCCGCATACACTCTGCCGGCAAGGGGACCTCTGCCTGCTTCATCCGTTCCGCAGACTACCCTGGCGTTCGGGAAAGCCGACTTTTCATATTCAAATGTCAAAGGCTCTTTTTCTTTAGCTTGTTTTGCCATTGCGACGCCTTCTTTCTTAGTATACCTGTATACTTAGTCCAGAGTAATTCTTCCGATTTTGCCGTCACGGAATTCGTCGAGAATCATTCTTGCGCATCTGAGATGGTCTACTTCGCCGCCCGAGATAAGAAGTCCTCTCTTTTTACCGATGGCTTCAAAGATTTCGTGGGGGAGCTTGCCGTCGACGTCCTCCGCTGTAATCTTATAGCGGTTGAACATGAGGTTGGGATATGTGTCCATAAGTTTTTGAGTAAGGAGGACGGCGATGCTTTCTATGTCGAGAATTTCGTCGCGGATTGCTCCTGTATAAGCAAGGTTGAGACCAACGCTTTCTTCGTCGAACTTCGGCCAGAGAACACCGGGAGTGTCAAGCAGGTCAACCTTATCTTCCACCGTTACCCATTGCTGTGTTCTTGTTACGCCGGGGCGGTTTTCGCTCTTTGCTTTTCTTGAGCCGTAAAGACGGTTTATAAGTGTTGATTTTCCGCAGTTTGTAACGCCGATGATCATGGCTCTCGGCACCTTTTTCATGCCTTTTGCTTCGTATCTTTCAAGCTTTTCCTTAAGAGCTGTTCTTATGGCAGGAACTATTTCGTCAATGCCCTGACCTGTCATGCAGTCGGTGAAAATTACCCTGTGACCGTCTTTTGACAGCTCTTCCTTATACTTCTGATTTTTGGCAGGGTCGGCAAGGGCACACTTGTTCATGATTGTGATGTAAGGCTTTTGACCTACAATCTCGGGAACCTTGGGGTTGCGGCTTGATTCGGGAATTCTGGCATCGCAAAGCTCAAGCACAATATCAACCTGCTTGAGGCTTGCCTCCATTTCGCGAAGCGCCTTTGTCATGTGACCCGGGAACCACTGAATTACCTTTGCAACCTCTCTTGCATTACCTGCTCCGCTTGTGGCTTCCGTCTGCTTTTCGAGCTTTGCCTTGGGGTTCTTCTTGGGTCTTGAGGATGCTTCAGCCGTCTTTTTTGGCGGTGCTTTGTAGAACTTTTTTTCAGAGCCCTGTTTTTTGTTTTTGTCTTTCTTTGCCGCGGCTTTATAGCCCGGCTTTACTTTCTTCTTTGTTTCTGCCATATTAGTATACCTGTATACGAAGTGTGCAGGCGGTATTTCCACATTCCGCACTTCGCATTCCGCATTAAAATAGGGAAGACTGATCGGGGTTGCCCTTAATCTTCTTTTCCTGCTTGTCTGTAAATTCTCTGCCGAGGTGTTTGTATGCTCTGCGTGTAGCCATTCGTCCTCTCGGGGTTCTGTTGAGGAAGCCGAGCTGCATGAGATACGGCTCATATACGTCCTCGAGGGTTATTGCTTCTTCGCCGATGGTTGCCGCGAGGGTGTCGAGTCCTACGGGGCCTCCATCAAAGAAATCTATAATTGCTTCGAGCATGCGTCTATCGGTGTTATCGAGACCTAAGTCGTCAATTTCAAGCATGTTGAGTGCTGCGTTTGCTATAGGCTTTGTGATTACACCGTCGCCTTTGACCTGTGCATAGTCGCGGACTCTCTTTAAAAGTCTGTTTGCAATTCTCGGAGTACCTCTCGAACGTCTTGCGATTTCGAATGCGCCGTCTGGCTTTGCATTGATGCCGAGAAGCTCTGCGCTTCTGACAACTATGTCGCACAGCTCTTCGTCGGTGTACATTTCTAGTCTGTAAAGGTTGCCGAATCTGTCACGCAGAGGCGCTGTAAGCTGTCCTGCTCTTGTCGTTGCGCCGATAAGCGTAAATGACGGCAGGGGAAGTCTTATGCTTCTTGCCGAAGGTCCTTTACCCATGATAATGTCGAGGTTATAGTCTTCCATTGCGGGGTAAAGAATTTCCTCAACCTGTCTGGAAAGACGGTGGATTTCGTCGATAAAGAGTATATCACCCTGCTTGAGGTTGGTAAGTAATGCGGCGAGGTCGCCTTGTTTTTCAATGGCGGGACCTGATGTAATTCTTATATCAACACCCATTTCGGCTGCGATGATTGCTGCAAGGGTTGTTTTACCAAGGCCGGGCGGGCCGTGAAGGAGTATGTGGTCGAGTGAATCGCCTCGCATTTTTGCCGCTTCCATGGAAATTGCCAGCTTTTCCTTGACCTTTTCCTGTCCCACATATTCTCCGAGGTTTTTCGGTCTGAGGCTTACCTCGGCATCTCTTTCGTCCTCGGTGTTGCTTCTTGCGCTTATAATACGGCTCTCGAAGTCGTATTCTTCCTCTTCGATGTGTGAGTTTGATTTACTGCTTTTTATCATTATATTATATTACCTCTCAGTTATAAAGGTGAGAAAGTGCTGTTCTGATTAAATCCTCGACGGTGTTTCCGCTTGCCTTGGACAGCGCCTTCTGAGCCTGAGCCTTGGTGTATCCGAGATTTGTGAGGGCTTCAAGGGCGAGTTTTTCGTTTTCGTCGAGGTTTGCTTTTGCCGTGATTGTTTCACGTGAAACATTGACTTCGCCGAGAGTGTATTCAATCATGAATGCATCTATTTTGTTTTTGAGGTCTATGCAGATTTTTTGCGCCGCTTTCTGTCCGACACCCTGCGCTGTCGAAATAAGACGGATGTCATCGGTTCTGACTGCCGAGCAGATTTCCTCCGGTGAGAGTGCTGAAAGGATTGCAAGAGCGGCCTTCGGACCGATACCCGAAACCGTCTGCAGAAGACCGAACATTGAGCTTTCGGCTTTGCTGTAGAAGCCGTATACTTCAAACTGGCTTTCGTCGCGGATTTTGACGGCTGTATAAAGCTTTACGTCAAGCCCTGTGATGTTTCCGCCTGCGTCAACTGCACCTGCGGATACCAGAAGCTCATAAGTCTTGGCGCTGATTGTTGCACCGTATGCAACGCCCATGCATTCAACTGCTGCAAAGGAAGGGGAGAGCTCGGTGAGTTTTCCGTTAAGATAGTAAATCATTTAGTTAAAATACTTCTGAGCAAGCTCGGGAAGCTCCTCCTTGCTGTATTCAAGTTCGAGAGTGCCTGCTTCTACGGGTGCAATACTTCCGGGCGAGAATACGATTTCAACTCCGTCCTTGGTGAAGTACCAGCACTGATGTGCAACTTCCACGAAGGATGATGAAACGTTGTCGTAGTTTATTGTTTCTTCCCCATACTTTGCAATAAGCTTCTTGTACATTGTATCGTCTGCGGCGTCAAAGTCTTGCTTGTTGCTTTCGTCGTAGAATACCTGCTTTATGCGGTTTCCTGTGGCGGGCTCGAAGTTGTAGGAGAATGTTGTTGTTCCTGACAGCTCTTTGCCTGAATAGGACTCTATTTCTTCGATTACGCTGATTGCTCTGCCATCATTTCTCTTGCATGTGAAGTCAACGCGCGTTTCCCATGGAAAAATGGACATATCGGGGCTCTCTGTGCTGAGATGTGCTTCAAGCTCATCAATAAGGCTGTCGTAGATGTTCATACTTCTTTCGTAAGCCTGAGTGAGGGTTGCGTTGATTTTCTTTGCCGCTTCTCTGTCGGCTCTGCTTTCGGCAACAAATGATGCCTTTTCGGCTGAAGATGAAATATATATCGTCTGCTTATCCTCGGACGAGAGTGTGTTGGGTATCTCGGGTGAATGCTCAAGGAAGGTAAAGTGCGCTTTTTCGGGCTGAGCAGTTACTGTTGACATGAGGGGTGTTCTGTCTATGTTTACCTTGTTGGTGCTGTTGCTGTCGTTGCATCCACCGAGGGCGGAACAAATGAGGGCTGCTGCAATAACTGCAATAATACTAGACTTTTTCACGTTGAACAAATCCTTTCTTTTGGGTTTTCTTATATTATGCTGCAAATTTATGTTTTTTATCATCTGCCTTGCAGATAGTTCATTGGGTTTACGGTTTTTCCGTCCTTTATGATTTCAAAGTGTATATGAACTCCGGTTACACGACCTGTTGCGCCCATGTCGGCGATATATTCGCCCTGGGCAACCCGCTGACCTTCCTCGACATGGATTTTGGAGCAGTGGGCGTAACGTGTGATTGTTCCGTCATCATGTTCGTTGAGGATGCATTTGCCGTATCCGTCGCCTCTGTCGTATGCCTGAATTACCACGCCGCCGTCGGAAGCCACAAGCACGAGGCCTTGGTCTGAACGGATGTCTATGCCTTTGTGGAATTCGTTATATCCGCCGAGGGTTCGCCATGAATATCCGCTGGACAGCTCCCCTTGGCTGGGATAAATGTAGGTTCCTGTCGAGGCGGTGCGTTTTTCCTCTTCCGAAAGAGGTCTTGTTCCTTGGGAAACAATCTGATTTACAGGTTCGGATATAATGACTTCGCTCAGAAGCCTTCGCGAAATCTCGCGGTTGTCTTCGCCGTACTCGATGATATATGTTGATTGTTTGCTTCCGTTTCTTCCGTTTTTGGTAACAATTTTGCGGTTTTCGGGAAGCTCGTCTGTGTAATTGTAGTCAGTTGCGTATGGAATTGTCTCGGTTTTTGTTTCACGTTTTGTGATAACCGTTTCAATTGCAATCTGCATTGTGTGTTCCTGACCCGGCGCCGCGGATATGTCGCTTGATGTTCCGACGGTGTTTTTACCGGTCAGTAGGGTTGTCTTTTCGGAGACGCTCAGATAATCCGGAACTTCGGCTTTGCCTGAAGTTACTTCGCCGGGCGTTTCGGGGAGAGAAAACAGACTGCGTATTTCTTCCTTTGTGCTGAAGAACTTTTGGGGATATGTTCCCTGTTTGACTACAAAATTGTTGTACGAAAGGTTTTCGGTGTCTCTTTTTTGCTTTGCTGAAAGCTTTAATTCAAGACTTTCGGTTATGCTGTCGTCAAGCCATGCTTTTTCGGGAGAAACGGCAATCAGTACGTCGTATACGTACAATCCGTAGCCGTTTTGCATCTCCTTGTCGGCGGCGTCGCCGAAGGCACGGTTTAGTCGTGCGGGCGTGAGGTTTGAACCGTCTTTTATTTTTGTCGCCTTGTAATCCATTGTGCAGTCAAGGCTGTAGGATGAGCCGATATTTACCGAGAGGCTCTTTTCTACACTGTCTTTTGCCGCCTCGGCGTCATAAACGCTGAGTACGTCTCCTACGTATTCGCCGTCGATGTAAAGTTCAAGTGCAGGCACAAGGTCGAGCTGTTTTGTGTTGTTGTTCCATACGGCAACAATCACAACGGTTGCCGCCAGCATGAGAAAATATGCCGCAAAGGATAAAGCTTTTGATGCCGACTTATGGCTGTATTCAAAGGTTTTCCAGAAGTTTTCTTTGAAATTTTGCCTCTTTTTGCCTGCTTTTTCCAGCGAGCGTGATATTGTCGGAACGATTTCCAGAAGCTTTACGGCTATCGACCATTTGTTGTGTTTCCACATGCCATGGGCGTTTTTGAACCACGCTGTCGGATGGGCGTATATGTTTTTGTACTTTTCTTTGATTGGCACGCCGGAGGAATAATAGTTGTCGTAGCACCAGAGATACAGGGCGTTGAATCCGCTTTCCAGCCGCGACAGCTTATTCTTTCTGAAGTCTTGGTAAAGCTCCTTCAGAGTTGGGTTGTTGAAGTCAAAGGGGTTGTCGTCTGATATATTCCCCTTTTGCCTCACTTTGTCCAGCTCAGGCTTTTTGTTTTGCTGTTTCCGGTATATGCTGTTTTCGGGCGTTTCACGTGAAACATTTTCCGCAGGCGGATTGTTTTTATCCGTACTCAAGGCCTTTTCCTCCTTTCCGAATCGATTTGAAAAAGCACACAATTATGCGATTATATATATTCACTCTACATTATATATTAATTGCTCCGATAAATCAAGTAAACGGGCAAATGTTTACTCTTCGGAAATATTTCTTGGCATATTATCGAAAAGGTTTGTTAATAAAATGACGTAATTCATAATCTTTTCTTTAAAGTTTACGAAAAATCAAAACTTTTCATAAATAACGTGCTATACTTAAACTAAAGGATTACGCCACGGGTGTGGCAATGTTAGGAGTTGTTGATATGAAAACATTACCTGTCGGTCTTCAGTTATTCACTGTGAGAGACCAGATGGCAAAGAGTGTGTCCGAAACACTTAAAGCTGTAAAAGATGCGGGCTACGATTACGTTGAACCAGCAGGACTTTTCGGACTTTCGGGCGAACAGTTCAAGGCAGAACTTGACAAGGCAGGACTTGTTGCAGTGAGCGCGCACGTGCCGCTTTCCGAAATGCTTGCAAAGCCGGAAGAAGCAATTTCAACCTACAAAACACTTGGATGTAAATATTTTGCAGTGCCATATCTCGGCGGCGGCGAAAGATACGGCGACGAAGGTTTTGATGACATTCTCGCCGGCATTGAAAAGTTTGGTGAACTTTGCCATAAAAACGGTCTTACTCTTGTGTATCATAACCATGATTTTGAGTTTGAAAAGACAGCTGACGGAAGATATGTGCTTGACTATATGTATGATTCGATAAAGCCCGAATATCTTCAGGCTGAGCTTGACACATGCTGGGTAAACATCGGCGGCGAAGACCCTGCTTCTTACATCAGAAAGTATACAGGCAGATGTCCTGTTGTTCATCTCAAGGACTTTGTGGGCGGAAAGACCGACAACATGTACGAGCTTATCGGTACAAATCAGGCAAAGGCTGAAAAGAGCGAAGAGTTTGCTTTCAGACCCGTAGGTCAGGGCGTTCAGAACTTCCCCGAAATCCTTGCTGCATCAATTGAAGCGGGTGCTGAATACGTTATCGTTGAACAGGACGATACAAACGACATTCCCAGTCTTGAAGCGGCTAAGATGTCAAGAGATTATCTCAAGACACTCGGCTGGTAGTTACTTTTTCTTTGCTGAAAAGAAAAAGTAACCAAAAAGAAAAGGTATTCGGGACTGAATTTCGGAATTTAAACTGAACGTCAGATGCCCGAATGTAACCCCGTTTGACCGCCTTAAATCCAAGCGGTCAAACTCGGCAAAAGCTATTAGCACTCATTTTGGTGCCTGCCTTATTGGCATCAAAATGAAACTCCAATCGAGAAAACACGACAATAATTACACCTTTCAAAGAATGGTGTCAGAATTAAAAGGTCTTTGGTTACTTTCTCCTCAAGAAAGTAACGAGAAAAATAACAGGAGATAAAAATCATGAAAAAATTACCATTTGAACTTGACCTTGGCGGCAAGGTAGTAGTAGTAACAGGTGCAGGCGGAGTACTTTGCTCGGGCTTTGCAAAGACAGCGGCACAGTGCGGTGCAAAGGTTGCGGTTCTTGACCTCAATCTTGAAGCGGCACAGGCGGTGGCTGACGAAATCACAGCCGACGGCGGCGTTGCAATCGCGGTTAAGGCTAACGTTCTTGAAACAGCGGCTATGGAAGAGGCAAGAGCTGAGGTTAACGCAAAGCTCGGTACCTGCGACATTCTTATCAACGGTGCAGGCGGCAACAACCCCAAGGGCACAACAACAAAGGAATACTTATTCCCCGAAGATTTAGAGAACGATGCTGAAATTTCCGGTATCAAGACATTCTTTGACCTTGATCCTGCAGGCGTTTCCTTCGTATTCAACCTCAACTTCCTCGGCACACTTATTCCTACACAGGTATTTGCCAAGGACATGGCTAAGAAGACAGGCTGCAGCATCATCAACGTATCTTCCATGAACGCATTCTGTCCTCTTACAAAGATTCCCGCATACAGCGGTGCCAAGGCGGCCGTTTCCAACTTTACACAGTGGCTTGCAGTTCACTTCTCCAAGGTTGGAATCAGAGTTAATGCTATCGCTCCCGGTTTCTTTGCTACAAACCAGAACAAGGCTCTCCTCTTTAACGAAGATGGTTCTTTGACACCCAGAAGTGACAAAATCATATCCCATACACCCATGGGAAGATTCGGCACACCCGAAGACCTTGACGGCGCACTTCAGTTCCTTCTCAATGAAGAAGCTTCTGCTTTTGTTAACGGTGTTGTTATACCTGTTGACGGCGGCTTTAACGCTTATTCGGGCGTTTAATGCTAAAATCTGTAATGGCTTATTCGGGCAGTCCTTCGGGACTGCCCTTTTTTTGTACAAACAAAGATGAATGACAGCGGGCATTTGTAACAAAACCGGAATTTTCCTCAAAAAAAGTTACTTAATGACAAATGATTGTTGCGAAATTTTGCTCTCAAAATACAGTGTGTCGACGGTATAAAACAAAAAATCGACAAAAAATCGGGACAAATTGAACGGGAATCTGACATTTATTGTGCAACGTTGCCAAAAGAAATTATATGGATTTGTAAAAAGCAACAAAGATTGCTTTTTTGCCTGCAGGTTACTTTACTTGAAGCAGATAAATTGTTATAATTATTATGTACGAATGAGAACAACTTGCCATGTAAAAATGCACAAAAAACGAGCGTCGCGTTTGTGCAATACGAATGCGTATACTGTATCTTGTGTCAAAAGGTACGAAAAAACGACCTGAACGAGTGGTGAAAAAACGACTACTTTTGAAAATGACGGACAAGTCGTTGACAGAAAACGCCGATTTGTGTTAAATTATATAGGTAAAGGTTTCTCGTAAATCAAATATTTAAAGGAGGATTTTATCCATGAGAAAACACACAAAACTGTTTGTGCTTGTTGCGGCTCTTTTGGCGGTTCTTGCCTTAAGTGCGGTTGCAGCTCCCTTCGAAAAGGTTGCTACATATGCTGACGGCACATTCACAGACGTGGGCACTCAGTGGTATGCAAAGGAAGTTAAGTCTGCATACGAACTCGGCTTCGTAAACGGTAAGACTGCAAACTCCTACGATCCCAACGGCACAATGACTGTTGCCGAAGCGATTACTCTTGCATCCCGTGTTCACGCAAGCTACAACAGCAATACTATTGCACCCGTTACAGGTAAGTGGTATTTGCAGTATGTAGAATACGCAAAGCAGTACGGCATTTTTGAAGAAGGCTATTTCAACAACTATGACAGAACAGTCAGAAGATATGAAATGGCACAGCTTTTTGCAAATGCTCTTCCTGCTGATTACTTTGCAGCAAAGAACAATGTAACTGCTATTCCCGACGTTAACGAAAACGAAGAATACGCAGATATGCTTCTTATGCTCTACAAGGCAGGCGTGGTAATGGGTTCCGATGATTACGGTACATTCCATCCCACAGACCCCATTAAGAGATCAGAAGTTGCAGCTATCGTAAACAGAGCAGCTCTTCCCGAAAACAGACTTGCAAAGAGCCTTACACCTGCTCCCGTTTATGAAAACGAAGCAGTATATCTTATCGACAACTACGATATGATGTCCTCAACACTTCGTTACACAAGACTTAAGTCCAGCTGGAATGCAGATAACCGTTACAACGAATCTATCATTCCCGACGGCGTTGACACTAACGTACTTGTTGATGCTACCGAAAAGGGTTACGCTAACGTAAACCGTGATTTTGAGTCCCAGACCAAGGGTCAGATGACACTCCGTACAGATTATGTTATGGCAGGTAATACAGACGGTCTCAGAATCTACTTTGAAAACTCCAAGGGTGAAAATATTCTTGAGTTCTATACAAAGGACGGCGTTTATAACGTAAAGGGTCTTGCAGATATCAAGACAGGTCTCAAGTCCGGCACAGGTGCTCATGCACTCAAGGCATACATCGACCTTGATGCAAAGAAGGGTTACTTCACAGTTGACGGTGTTAAGGCGGGCGAATTCCAGCTCGGCAACTTCGGCGACTTCAAGAAGATTTACATTTCAACATCTGTTGAAGACAAGGTAACAATCACAACAAAGGAAGTTCACCTTTACATGAACTACTTTGTAAACGAAGATTTCTATGCTCCCGTATATCCCGAAGACTGGGAAGCGGCTGCAAACACAGAAATCACAAAGGGATCATATGACGGTGAAGGTACAAACACATTAAAGCTTACAGGTAATACAACAGTTACCAAGAAGTTTGAACCCCTTTCCGGCAAGTTTGTATTTGAATCCTACGTTCTCGTTCCCGAAAAGGCAGACGTTGCAACTGTTAAGGTTGGCGACGTTGCAGTTACTCTTAACAATAATGTTATCACAGCAGGTACACTTTCCAAGTCTCACAGAGGTCATATCTGGCAGTGCATCCACGTTGAAGGTGACACAGCTAAGGATACAGCTACAATCTATATCAACGGTAAGAAGCAGGGCAACATCCCTATGAGCACAGATTCCGTTGACAGCGTTTCCTTTACATATGAAAAGAAGTCAGAAGCAGGCTATATGCTTGTTGACGACGTAGAAGTTTATAACATCTACGATTATCTTGACTATGTTCCCGTACCCGTTCCCGCACAGGATGACGAATATACAACAATTATGTCTGTATGTTCTCTCTGGAGAGAAGGTACTCACTACGGATGGGACTTCGTAGCTCCTTATGAAGAAGCAACTCCTGTTTGGGGCTTCTATGATGAAGGTATTCCGGAAACAGCTGACTGGGAAACAAAGATGATGGTTGAACACGGTATCGATGCATTCCAGTACTGCTGGTTTGCTCCCTCTACCAGTGCATACGATCAGCCTATCAAGACTCCCAGACTCGCATGGAGCCAGCACGACGGTTATTTCTATTCAGAGTATTCCGATATGATCAAGTTCTGCTTCATGTGGGAAAATGCAGGCTGGGCATGGGCAAAGCAGATGTCCCTTGAACAGTTCAAGACATACCTCTGGGATTATTGGGTAGATTGGTACTTCACAGACCCCAGATATCTTGTTGTTGACAACAAGCCCGTTCTTCATATCTACAAGCCCGATAACTTTGAAAAGACAATGGGCGGTGTTGCAGAAGCAAAGGCTTGTATTGAGTTTATGAGAGAAGATATCAAGAACTACGGTTTTGATGGTATCATCATTCTCTTCCAGGACAGCTCTTACAAGATTGATGTAGTAAGAGAATATGACGATTTTGGCGCAGACGGTATTATGACATACGCTTGGGGTGCAGACTCTTATGCTCCTACCTTCTATACAGAAAAGTATAAGCCCGCACTTCAGACACTCAAGACTGTAGGCACAGATATGTACATCGTTCCTACAGTTGGTATGGGTAGAAATATCCTCGGCTGGAACAATGTAAGAACACCAACCTCTTCCATCGAAGAACACACAGAAATGATGACCTACCTTGCTGAGGTTACAAAGACTCAGAACGTTCCCGGCAATATGATTTACTTCGGTACATGGAACGAATTCGGCGAAGGTCACTGGCTTGCTCCTTCCGGTCTTAACGGCTTTGGCTATGCAGACGTATGGAGAAGCGTACTTAACGGCGAAAAGGTTCACGACGACGTTGTACCTACCATCAACCAGATGGAAAGAATCTGTAATCTCTACAACGACGAAAGAACACCCATAAGACTTCAGCATCTTGAAAAGAAGGAAATTCCCTCAAAGGTAATTGAATCCTTCGACTTCCTTAATGGTTATGTTCCCGAAATCGGCATATACGGCACTCCCGGTATGTGGTCCAAGGACAGACTTGCAGTATGCGAAGTTCAGGAAACAGGTCTTGTTCTCGTTTCCGAGTCCACCGACCCCATCTTCAGAAGCCCCACGGGTCTCGGCATCAGCTGTGATGAAATGACAGGTATCAAGATTACCGTTAAGGCAAGCACACCTGCATCGGCACAGATATTCTTTATCACAGACCTCAACAATTCTTGGGAAGGCTCCAAGAGATATGATGTTATGTTCGAAAAGTCCGATGATTACATCGAATACTATATCGACTGTACATCCAACGCTCTCTGGACAGGCGTTGTTGACTGCTTAAGATTTGACCTTATGAACGGTAACGGCAGACTTGACATTGCCAAGATTGAATATGTAGGCAAGTCCGACTCTGTAGGTAAGGTTTATGTAGACGGTATGGACCTTCAGGTTCCCGCTTACTATGTACAGAACACAGGCGACGAATTCTATGTAGTGGGCGATCCCGATTACGGCATCTACTCCGCAAACAACTTCTACCACCTCTGGTATAAGGAAGACGGTGCTCAGAAGCTTTACATCAAGACAGGAACAGAAACTGAATTTGTATTCACGGTAGGTTCCGATAAGGTTCTTGTAAACGGTGCGGCTCAGACACTTAAAAAGGCGTTCTACACATTTGACGGTGTTCCCGTACTTCCCATGAAGTTTATCCTCGATACAGCAAAGATTGAGTATACATGCGAAAAGGATCTCTCCATCAAGATGAGAGAAATCGACATGGCATCAATTCTCGAATGGAGAAAGAAGAACCCCTGGAACTTTGAATTTGACATTCCCAACGATACAGAAAACTTCAAGGGCAACGGCGGTTCCGTAATGGTTTCCAACGGTCACCTCGTTCTTACAGCCGGTGAATCCCAGTCTGCTGTAACAGGCCATGACTCCGGTATCATCTATGCTGAATCTACACTTACTGCTAAAAAGTATGAAAAGGTAGTAATCAGATATAAGTATGAATTCCTCGAAGACGCTAAGCCTCAGGAAAACTTTGACAGCCACAGCAATCTTCAGTTCTACTTCAACCCCAGCACAAATCCCGGTCTCGGCGAAGCCAAGAGCTACAGAGTAAGAATTGACGAAACTCCCGTTGACGACGAAGGCTGGCATATCGCTGAAATCGACCTTTCAACAAACGAACACTGGGACGGTATGATTACAACTCTACGTTTCGACCCCACAAACCACAACGGTATCTACACATTCGACTATATCAGATTCGTTCTTAAGGAAGGCGAAAAAGCTGAATCCGGCAATAAGGGTTCATCCACAGGTTCTACTCTTGAGGAACTCGTAGGCGACGGCGAACTCGTTTACGACATGGACTTCAAGGCTGACGGCGATGCTAACCATCCTTCCACAATTACTCGTGCATCATATACTTATGAAGGCGATGACCTTGTTGTTACAACAGCAGCAGACCTTGACGTAATCCTTCACTTTGCAACACTTCCCGAACCTCTTAAGAATGCTGCAAACTTCGACACAGCAGTTGTAAGAATGAAGCTCGACAACGCA
>JAGAUT010000024.1 GCA_017620655.1 Clostridia bacterium
GCATTATCTCCTTCAAATTGAAATAAGTTGTCTAAAACCCACCTAAAAAAGTGGGTTTGATGTAAATTTAGAGAGACTTAGGAAGCTCAATGTCGTACTTTTCACAAAGTGCGTGCATCTTCTTGATGGGATCCATGAGAACACTTACCGAACGGTTGATGTTAAGAGCTTCGATATAGTATGCTGCATACTTGAGTATGTTAACCTCTGTAAACCATTCACGGCTGAGAGCCTTGTCGGAATTGTATACAGCGTTTGTAGCATAAATCTTGTCGAACATATTTCTCTTGTAGTAATCGTCGATAGTATCGAAACCGTTACAGAAAAGACCAAAGGTAAAGAAGCCGAAGATTCTCTTTGCACCCATAGCCTTAAGCTTGTCAAGAATGTGGAGGAAGGAGTCACCTGAAGAAATGATATCGTCAACAACGATAATATCCTTGCCGGATACATCGTCACCGAGGTATTCATGAGCAACAATGGGATTTCTGCCGTCTTTAACTATAGTGTAATCACGTCTCTTATAGAACATTGCAAGAGGAATACCGAGTACCGAAGAATAGTACATACCTCTGCCGAGAGCACCTTCATCGGGTGATACAATAACTGTATTCTTGATGTCAATGTCCTTTTCGTTCTTCATAAATGCCTTGAACATCTGATATGTAGGCATAAGGTTATCAAAGCCTTCAAGAGGGATTGCATTTCTTACTCTGTCATCATGAGCATCAAATGTCATGATGTTTTCAACACCAAGCTGTGTAAGTTCATGAAGCATAAATGCACAGTCAAGAGATTCTCTTGCTGTTCTTCTGTGCTGTCTGCTTTCATAAAGCATGGGCATAATTACGGAAATTCTTGCAGCCTTACCGGAAATAGCAGAGATAATACGTTTGATGTCGGCAAAATGATCATCGGGGCTCATGGGAACCTCCATACCGTACATCTTGTAAGTTTCGCTGTAATTGAAGCAGTCTGCAACAATGAATACATCCTTGCCTCTGACTGATTCTTTGAGCATAGCCTTGGCTTCACCCGTACCGAATCTTGAATAAGATGTTTCGATGATGTAGTCGGGGTTTTCTTCCTTTCTCCATTCACCGATGTACTTTTCGATGCGCTTAAGCATTTTTTCTGTGCCGCGAGTACCTATGAGAGCTAGGGGATTAAGGGCAACTTCCTTTGATAAATCCTGCATAATTGTCCTCCTGAAAAGCATTTTTGCTAAAATGTTATTTGACTATAAAATTATATCATTTTAAAAACAAAGTGTCAATATAAATCGTGACTTATTTTGACAAAATATTACAGACTTTTGCTGTCTATCAGTTCTTTGGCGGCATCGGCTGATGCTTCTGTTACGTTAATTCCTGCAATAATTCTTGCCGTCTCGTTGATTCGTTCATCATAGCTGAGTAAATTTACACTTGTTGTTGTTCTGTCATCCATAGTTGACTTTGAAACAAGATAATGACTGTCTGCAACGGAGCAAATTTGTGCCGAATGTGTAACACATAAAACTTGCGACACTTTTGATATCTCACCCATCATCAGACCGATTTTTCTCGAAGTTTTACCGGAAATGCCGGTATCTACTTCATCAAATATCAAAGTATCGACGCCGTCTTTTTCTGCGATAACACTTTTAATTGCAAGCATTATCCTTGACAGCTCTCCGCCCGATGCTGTTTTTGACAGGGGAGAGTATCCTTCTCCGGCGTTTGTCATTATAAAGAATTCAACGTCATCGGCACCGTCCTTTGAAAAAGGTTTTGATATAATGTTGACTTTGAACTTTACGCCGGACATATCAAGGTATTTAAGCTGTTTTTCAATGCTGTTTTTGAGAATATCTGCAGCTTTTATGCGGCTGTCGGACAGTTTGGCACCAGCTGCTTTAACTCTTTCTCCGCATTCGGAAAGCTTTTTTCTGAGTGTTTCTGAGAGTCTGTCAAAGTTTTCAAGATCGTCAAGCTCTTTTTTTGCTTCATCGAGAAAATTCAAAACATCATTTATGTCGGAACCGTATTTTCGCTTTGCTTTTGATATTTCATCCAGTCTGTTTTCGATTTTATCAAGAACCTGTGTTGGATTTGAGTATTCCTCATATGAACCGTCATTGACAGTTTCCGCGATATCAATAAGTGCACTTTTAATATCTGTTAAAGCGTCGATGTGTTCATTGTAATCGTCCGAAATTTTCGATAATGCTCTTAATGCATCAATTGCTCTTTCAATACAGTCGCAAGCAGAAGAACCTGCACCATATAGGCTTTCAGAAACGATTGCTGAATTCTTTGCGAGCTTTTCGATGTTAAGAAGCTTCTTTTTTTCTTCTAATAATTTTTCTTCTTCGCCTTCTTTAAGCTTCAGTGAAGAAATATCATTGATTTGAAATTTAAGCATTTCAATTCTGCGAAGCTTTTGGCTTTCGTCTATATTGATTTCATCAAGTTCGCGTTTTATGGCACAGTACTCGGAAAAATGTGCAGAGTACTCACTGTAAATATCGTGATTTTCGGCATAGAAATCAAGAAGTTTTCTGTGTTTTTCTTTAATGAGAAGTTCCTGATTATCGTGTTGCCCGTGAATATTAATTAAGAGGGGAGATAGCTCCTTGAGTATCGATAACGGGACTTGTTTTCCACCTATTCTGACAACACCTTTACCGTCGCTTTTTACAGTACGGGATATGTATAAACCTTCATCATCAACGTTGATGCCGAGTTCCGTGCACTTTTCGCATGCTCTTTCCCCAACATTGCTGAACATTCCTTCAACAACTAGATAATCTTCACCGTTTCTGATGAGATCCTTGGAAACTTTACCGCCGCAAAGTACACCAATCGAATCTATGATTATGCTCTTGCCGGCACCCGTATCGCCGGTAAAGGCACAAAAGGCGGGGGATAGGTCTATATCAAGTTTCTTAATCAATGCAACGTTTTCTACATGTATTGACTGTAACATAACAATTCTCCGAATATACTATGATTTAATGCTCTTCTGAAGCTTCTTTGTAAAGTCCTTTGCATCGTCTTCACCGGTCATAACAATAATAACCGTATCATCACCGGCGACAGAACCTATAAGTGTCGGAACATCGAGGGCGTCGATAACAGCACCTGCGCCCTGCGCCATTCCTGCATATGTCTTTAAAACTACAATGTTTGAAGCATATTTAATACTTGTAACGGTTTCTGAAAGAATGTTTTTAAACTTGTTGCCAAGTCTTGAATCAATTTCGCTTGACAAGTTGTTTGAGGCATATTTGTATTTTACGTCAGAACTTCCGCCGGTGCTGACTTTAATTAATCTTAATTCCTTAATATCTCTTGACACAGTTGCCTGAGTTGCATTAAAACCGTTGTTAATAAGCAGTTGTGTGAGCTCGCCTTGAGTTTCTATGTCGTATGTTTCAATAAGTTCAAGAATCTTCTTTTGTCTTTGATTTTTCATTTGATGCCACCGTTAGTTATTAGCTAAATTCATTTTTTCATTAAGTCTTGTATAGAAATCCGTATCTTTTAGTCTCAAAAGCTTTGTTTCTATGGGAGCTTTTGTAATCCTGACAATATCACCGTCATATATTGATTTTGTTGACTTTCCGTCAACGGTGCAGAACGCCTCGTTGATTTTATCGGCTTTAAATTCAACCTCGATTACCGATGAACCCGAAAAAATCACAGCACCGCTGTTTAGGCACATGTAAGGACAAACGGGTACGGCACATATGCAATCAAGTCCGGGATCAATTATAGGTCCGCCGGCAGACATGCAGTAAGCAGTAGAGCCGGTCGGGGTTGAAATAACAATTCCGTCAGCTCTGTAGGTTGTTATGTTTTTATCATCACATTTTAAGCGAAGTCCTGCCATCCTTGACACCGCACCCTTAGAAATAACAACCTCGTTGAGTGCAAGTGAAGAAAATACAGTACCTGCACCTCTTATAATTTCGCATTTCAACATCATTCTGCGGTCAACAAAGACATTTTCTATGTTCTCGATGTCTTCTGCAGAACCTGCGTTCAAAACAGGATCTAAAAGTGATAATTCGCCTATTTCAAGCTCGGCAAGGTATCCTATTCGACCCATGTTCATGCCTATAATATACGCGCCACTCTGTGAAGCTTTCTTGGCAATTTTTAGTATTGTTCCGTCGCCTCCGAAAACAATGCAGACATCCGCTTTTTTGAACGCTGCATATTCGGGCATGAACTCGATTTCATAACCTGAAAGTAGCGTGTCTGAGAGTGGGGGATTGTCAAAATAAGGTCTTTTAAAAATGTCAGACATTATAACCTTGACGTTGAATTTTCTGAAATAGTCAAGTAATTTTTTTGTGTTAGTCAATTCCTTGTCTTTGTTGGGATTGACACAAATCATAATTTTGAGTATAATTTATCTCCAAACATATATTTGTATACAGTATAGCATATTATGCATAATTATTCAATAGTTTTTACTCTTTAACTTTAAGATGTAAAAGAAATTCTTCGTTTCCGTCACCACCTTTGAGTGGCGATTCTGTATGAGAAATGTACTGAAATCCCATTTCCTTTGCATAAGTGATGATTTCTTCAACAACTTTTTGCTTAATCTTTGTATCTTTAACAATGCCTTTTTTGCCAATATGTTGTTTTCCAACTTCAAATTGCGGCTTAATGAGCGTTATTACGTCGCACCCCTTCGATGCAACACGCATAATAGCAGGGTAGAGGAGCTTTTGAGAAATGAAAGAAACGTCCATAACGATTACGTCCATAAGCTTTCCGTCAAGAATATCTGTTGTCAGATTTCGAGCGTTAAACCCTTCTATTGAAATCACCCTTTTGTCGTCCAAAAGCTTCTTTGCAAGCTGGCCTGTACCCGAATCAACAGCATAAACTTCTTTAGCTCCGTGAAGCAACAGGCATTGCGTAAAGCCACCTGTTGAAGCTCCGATATCGAGACAAGTTTTGCCTTCAACGCTGTATTTGAATTCTGTAAAAGTGTGTTCAAGCTTATTGCCGCCTCTGCCGACAAATTCTGTTTCTGTGCTTTCTGATACGTCAACTTTATCTGTATCTGTAATATTGAATGATGCTTTTGTTATGATTGTGCCGTTTACGGAAACGCGGTTGCTTTGAATCAGTAGCTGTGCTTTGCTCCTGCTGTCGCAGTATCCGTTTGTTGATAAAAATAAATCGAGACGCATAATAGCCTCCGTGATGGTTTTATAATTAATTATAGATTTAATTTGTTGCTTTGTCAATGCAAGTAATCAGTTTGTTTTTTTAAATAATTTAAAAAAGGTATTGAATTTGTTGTCGATTTCTAGTACAATAATATAAAAGGATATTTGAAAGGAAGTATAATTATGGAAAACCAGGTTACTATTTTTGACCATCCGCTTATTTCTCATAAGATTTCAATTTTAAGAAACGCTGCTACGGGCAGCAAGGAATTCAGAGAGCTTGTTGCGGAAATCGCAATGCTCATGGGTTATGAAGCTCTTAGAGACCTTCCTACGGAGTATGTTGAAGTCAAAACTCCTATTACAACTACAAAGTCTAAAATGCTTACTGCAAAGAAGATTGCAATTGTTCCAATACTCAGAGCAGGTCTCGGTATGGTGGAAGGTATTCTTTCTCTTGTTCCTACAGCCAAGGTTGGTCACATAGGTCTGTACAGAGATGAAGAAACCCTTGAACCTCAGGAGTATTACTGCAAGCTTCCTACTGATATTGACAAGGCTCAGGTTATTCTTCTTGACCCCATGCTTGCTACAGGCGGTTCTGCTGTGGCTGCAGTTGATTTCATCAAGGCAAGAGGCTGTAAGAACATTAAGTTCATGTCTCTTATTGCAGCTCCCGAAGGCGTTAAGAGACTTACCGAAGCGCATCCGGATATTCAGCTCTACTGTGCATGTCTTGACGAAAAACTCAACGAAAACGGTTACATTGTTCCGGGTCTCGGTGATGCCGGCGACAGAATCTTCGGCACAAAATAATTTTTTTACGGTATAGCAAATACGCTATACCGTTTTTTTATAAAAAACATGCCCATGCATCGCATGGGCATGTTTGATTTACTTGTTGAAAGCAATGGCGTGAGATGCAAGGATATCAACACATGCATCGATTCCGATGGCATCAGAGTTGAGAGAAAGGTGATAATTGTTAAAATCGCCCCACGACTGAGACGTATAATAATTGTAGTAGTTAGCTCTCTTTTTGTCTTTCTTTTTCAGCTCTGCTGCAGCATTTTCTGCAGAGATTCCATAGTATTTAACGGCTCTGTCGATTTTGGACTTTTCATCAGAATAAATAAAATAATTAATAACGTTATTGTAATCTTTAAGAACGTAATCAGAGCATCTGCCAACAATTACACATGGACCTTTGTCAGCACATTTTTTGATGATTTCTGACTGTGCAATATAAACCTTGTCTGCAAGCGGCAAACCGTAAATGCCGTCAACTGAACCAAACATGGAAAGTGAATACAAAAAACTATGAGTAGAAAGCTGCTCTGCCTTTTCAAAAATTGCTTCAGAATATCCGCTTTCTTTGGCTGCCATTGTTATTAACTCGTTGTCGTAGTAGGGGATACCCAGCTTTTCCGCAAGAAGCTTTGCTATAAACCTGCCGCCGCTACCGTACTGTCTGCTTATTGTAATTATTGAATTCATACAATGACCTCCTGATGTTTTATGCAATAATTTTATCACAACCAAAGTTCTGTGTCAAGAATAATTAGTTGACACCGTAGCTAACATATGCTGTAAAGCAAATTTTATCACCGGTTATATTTTTCGCAGAAAAATCGAATTGATTACCATCATCCGAAGAACATGTATGAATTTCAATTACATCACCCAGACGCGCTTCGTTTTTATAATTTATCTGTAAATACAATCCTTCATCCGATTCATGAAGCGAATCAATCTTTGATAGAGAGTTGAAAATGAAATCAGCGTAAAATGTATTGTTTAAATGATTATTCATGTCCAGGAAGGAGTATTCAACCGTGTGAACATTTGTTCGTGATAGGGGACTGTCATCTATTATACGTCTGACATCACTGATATCAAAGATATCATCATCGCATATATCAAGAGAGCCGATTTCGTCAACAACACCGGGGCGTAGGATGGTGCGTTTTTCGAGATCCAATAAAACCCACATACTGCGTGCTACAGCAACAACTGCATTATTGCGCTTAATAATAAAATCTCTTGGAAATGATGCACCGCGAGTTTTTCTTGGATGAGAAATGATTAACAGTTCATCATACAACTTAATTTCCTGTAAAACTTTCAGTGTCATTTTTGTCAGTACAAAAGCAATATTTTTTTCTGCAAGAGAAAAGTAATTCAGTTTTGTACGATTAACATCATCACCGGCAGCTTTCTGGAGCATTTTCAATAGTGAAGATATTTTCAAATTTCCGTTCGGCTGAACATCATAACTTTCAACGCGCATATTGATTTCAATACTCATTATCTACCATCTTCCTGATAATTTTGTTTAATCACTACCCTCAATTATATAAAATTTTTATTTTATATAATTGACACTCACACCTTACAAGGAATTATACTCTTCATTCCCCGATTTGTCAAGACCCTTGCCAAATCTGCCGCACCTCCGCTCGCGAAGGCTCGCTTCGGTAAAACTTTCTGTTTGGCATTGCGGCTTTTCTGCGAAAAGCCGCAGGGCGTTGTTTTTCTCTGCCTTGCACAATGCCATTGTATCATGCGAGTAAAGGATGAACGCCTGCAGGCATTCACCGCCAAGGCGGCTGACGTCCTTGACTTCGCATGCTCGCACAATGGCGTGCAAAGCACAGAAAGGTTGGTAAAAAACATGATGACAAATTTCTACAAAAACAGAGCAATCAAACAAAAATGGGTTCGTGAAGGCATAGAACTCGCCGAACTCAGAACACGTGCAAACGAAAAAGCCCTCGAATACTGCGGCAACGAAAAAGTTGCAAAATACCAGCGACACACAGGCGAATTTGTGTATCTTATGACAGAAGATGTTCTCAAAGAGTTCATAGACTATTGGTACATCATGAACGAAGCAATTGAAGCGGTGTTCAATTGGCACATGGGAGCAAAATGCCCCCTCACCCCTACTCAGAAAATGTTCATGGAATTTATAGCCGAATGCAGTCCCGAAAAGGAAAATATATATCACATTATAAACGCATTCAGAGGATCCCCGATGATGTCGTTCTACTTCGATAAAGAAGCACGCGAAAGACAGTCGCAACAGCAGGCAAAACGAGAAAAGGTTCAAAAAATGTGGGCGTATTAATCGCCCACCTTTTTTTCTTCGGCTAATTTTACTCTCAGAGGCTCGTCAACGTCCACAAATTTTTCAAGAAGTCCGTCGCAGATTTCCCGCAGCTCCTCTATTTGCTCAAAATGCATGTTGAGCTGTTGTTTGATGATTTTTAACTCCGCATAAATCCTCGGTATCGGGTTGTCAGACAGGCTGTAAAATAAAGTCGTTGCTGGGCTTGAATGCTGTAAATCATGCATTGTCTGACCGAGACCGTTTTCACGGAAATCACGCACGGCAAACGCCTTGCGTGCCGAATGACATGAAATGCCGTCGGGGTCTATCCCCGCTTTTGCACATGCCTGCTTGATGTGTCGGAATACCGTCGACCTGTGAATGTGCTTTGACGGATTTTTACTGCTTCTGAAAATGTATTCATTGGTTCGCCGCTTGCCGAACAGTGCCAAAACCTCGCCCGATGCGCGAATAATGCCCGTTTTGCCCGTTTTTTGAGCAACGTAGTGTATTTGCCCTTTGGAATCAATGTCGCTGTATCTGAGCTTTACAACGTCGCTTATGCGAAGCCCCGTGTCATTCATCAAAAGCCATATTGTGCGACAGTCGCCCTTCAGAGTCGAGGCAATTTTTGCAACCGTTGCAGAGTCGACAAAACTGCTTCTCACATGCAACACTCCTCAAACTGTTGCATTGCCTGCGCCGGAATTTCACGCACGATGATATATTGCTTTGCTTCCTCGCAAACTATCTCTACTACCTCGGCATAAATAGTCTCAACAACATTGACGTCATGTACCCCCGCAATGTGTATCTTTACATGCTTATAAATGTCAAGCGGAGTAAAACAATGCACGTTGAACGGTACGGGTATTTTGAGATATAATACACCGTATTCCGTAGTAGCCCAGAAGTTATCCATTTTGACAAGATTTAATTCAATCATAAATTCACCCTCTTCATTTTTGTAAATCCTTGTATGTCAATTGACTTTGCCTCTATTGAATCAAAGTCAACGTTGACCCACTTGTAATGCGGTCTGCCTAACTTGCCGCCCGAAAGATAATATCTTCCGCCGACCTTCTGACCGCCCGACTTTATAATGTACTTGTAACAATATTTTGCACATGCTTCCCTGCCGTTGTCGCCGTCAATGGGAATAACGGTAGTGTGACCGAACGGAAAGTCTTTGATGTTGTATATCTCTCTGCCTTTGTCGTCGAAAAGCTCTTGCCCGAAGTACCTGCTCCCCTGCTTCTGATTAATGGCTCTGACGGTGTTCAGAGCTTCGAAATTCATAAGCCCGTGAAAATGTATGTTTGTACCGTCTTTGTGAAACTCAGGCACAAGAACGTACTTTAAATCATGCCGCCTCACTCTGTTGTCAAGCCATACTGAAATACGCTTTATAATTTCTTTGTAGTCGTGACGGTTTACCTCGTCGGGGCTGAATGTCAGAGTGACGAAGCTGTCAAGCGACGGAGTACAAAGAAGTAAATCGAAAAGATTGTTTCTTGCTCTGGCATAAGACTTCCGCCTGCTTTCTTCTTCGTCGACGTTTGAAGACTTCGTCTTCTTCACTTTGCTTTCACTGTCCGATAAATCGGACAGTTCCCACCCGTCGGGCATGAATGTCGGCTTGTCAAAGACGGTCATCGATTTGGCAACATAGTTGCCGTCATCGTCGGGTAGATACTTAATTCTAGCATTTGTTTTAATTAAATGCTCGTTTACTTTTCCACTTAACATAGTGCCTTAACTCCTTTGTTTTGTTTAAGCGGAATGAGAGTTTTGACGGAATAATGTAGCAATCAATCGAGTAAAATATATTAAAATATA
>JAGAUT010000025.1 GCA_017620655.1 Clostridia bacterium
CCCGAGTGCTTCTCTTACCTCTGTGCTTGAGGCAATAAGGGCATTATCCTCGGACAAAACGACGTCCGCACCGTATTTCAGACGGTATTTCTGTGCCGTATCAAGCATCGCGTTTCTTTCGCCGTTGTCTCGGCATCTGGTGTAGATTCTGCACTCACTGAAAATCTTTTCAAAAGACTTCCATCTTTCAAGACTCATGAACATGTCACTGCCGACAAACATGTAAATTGTATCATCGGGATAAAAAATGCGAAGCTCCGTTACTGTCTCTACAGTATAACTCGTCTTGTCTTTTGATATTTCAATGTCGGATACTTCAACACTGCAGCTTTCGCTGTTGAGAGACAGAAAACAAAGCCGCGACATTTCAAATCTGTCATGATCACTTGCAGTAGCAGCAGAATTCACCTTGAAAGGAGATACCTTTGCAGGAATGATAATCAGCCTGTCAAGCTTTGCTTCCTCTATAAAAACCCTTGCCGAGTGTAAATGCCCGATGTGCGGGGGGCTGAAGGTGCCGCCCATAAAACCTATGTTCATTTCTTTGATTTTGGAAGAGTGATTTTTCTCTTGTCCTTGTCGGAAGCCGCTCTGTAAAGGACAAGTTTTCTGCCAATCATCTGTACAGACTGTGCGCCTGTTGCCTTGCAGATTTCTTCTGCCGCTTCTTTGACTGTATACTCACAAGTTTCAAGAAGACTTATTTTGATAAGCTCCCTTACTTCAAGCACGTCGTCAATCTGCTTAATGAAGTTTTCGTTGATTCCGCCCTTGCCAAGCTGAAAAATTGCATCGAGTGTATTTGCCTGACCTCTGAGGTATGCACGCTCTGAGGATGTAAGATTTTCTATAGACATATTCTTTGCCTCTCAGTTGTTTATGTATTCTTTAAGTTTTACTGCAAGTAATTTGCAGGCGTTGTATCGGTGGCTGACATTGTTTTTTTCCTCGTCAGAAGCTTCGCCGAAGGTTTTGCAAAGCTTTGTGCAGTAGAAAACGGGGTCGTAGCCAAAGCCGCCCTCTCCTCTGATGTCGCATGTGATGTGGCCTTCGCATATGCCGTCAACCGTAAGCGCAACTCCGTCGGGAGCACAGAAAGCCATTGAGCAGACAAAGCGTCCGCTTCTTTCGCCTGAGGGAATAGATTTCATGTTCTCTAAAAGAAGGTCAATGTTTGCTCTGTCGTCGGAGTTTCCGCCGTCTTTTGATGCATACCTTGCAGAATATATGCCCGGTTCACCGTTCAAAGCATCCACACAAAGTCCCGAATCGTCAGCGATTGCGGGAATGCCGTATTTGTCGCATATGAACTTTGCTTTGATCATGGCGTTTTCGGCAAAAGTTTTTCCATCTTCAATTATGTCGCCTGTAAAGCCTAAATCCTTGAGGCTTACGAACTCAATTCCTTCAATGTCAAGAAGCTTCGATAATTCTTTTACCTTATGTGCATTGCCCGTAGCTATTGCTATTTTCATATTTTACCTCTTTATATGTTAGACGTTTGTATTTCCAAAAAGTTCCTTATCATTCCTCAAAGAGTGCCTTTGTAAACTCTGCCTTGTCGAACTTCTGAAGGTCATCCATCTGTTCTCCGACACCGATAAATTTAACAGGAATTCCGAGTTCTTTCTTTACTGAAATGATGATACCGCCTTTAGCCGTACCGTCAAGCTTTGTGAGGACAATACCCGTAATGTCGGATGTTTTAACAAATTCCTTTGCCTGATTTATGGCATTCTGACCTGTTACGGCATCAAGTACAAGAAGTGTTTCCTTGTCGCAGCTTGGAAGCTCACGTTCGATAACTCTTGATATCTTTGATAACTCGTCCATAAGATTCTTTTTGTTGTGAAGTCGTCCTGCCGTGTCAATGATAAGTACGTCACAAGCGTTGCTCTTTGCATATTTGCACGCATCAAAAACAACAGAAGCCGGGTCAGAACCCTCGTCGTGCTTGACAATAGGAACATCGACTCTGTTTGCCCAGATTTCAAGCTGGTCAATGGCAGCAGCTCTGAATGTATCAGCCGCTGCAAGAACAACCTTCTTGCCCTCTTTCTTTAAGCAGTTTGCAATCTTTGCAATGGAAGTTGTTTTTCCGACACCATTAACACCGATAACAAGAATAACGGCAGGGGAAGTGGAAAGCCTCAGACCTTCGTTTTCGCCTATGGCTTCTTCGATAATTTCCATTAGTGCAAGCCTTGCATCCTCAGGCTCCGAAATGCGTCTTTCCTTGATTGTGTCACGGAGCTTTTCAATAATGAATTCCGTGTTTGAAACGCCGACGTCGGAGGCAATAAGTATTTCCTCAAGCTCCTCGAGCATTTCTTCGTCAACCTTGACAAAAGCCTTGAAAATGCTGTTTACCTGACCGAAAATAGATTCTTTGGTCTTTTTGAGACCTTCCTTTAATTTGTCAAAAAATGACATTTTATTCATTCCTTTTCGTAGAGTTGCTTTTAAGGCTTCCCTTCATAGGGGAAGCTGTCACCGCAGGTGACTGATGAGGTGGAAACAGAATTTACAACTTAATACCTGTCTTCTTTTCAACGTCATCAATGTTAACCTTAAGGAAGCTGGAAACACCTTTTTCCTGCATGGTAACACCGTACATTGTGTCGGCAACCTCCATGGTGCCTCGACGGTGGGTAATTACAATGAACTGAGTGTCGTTGTTCTTCTTTAAGTAGGAAGCGAATCTGTTTACGTTGACATCGTCAAGCGCCGCTTCGATTTCGTCGAAGATGTAGAAGGGCGCGGGGTTGACTTTAAGTATTGCAAAGTAAAGTGCAATTGCAGTAAATGCCTGCTCACCACCCGAAAGAAGCGAGAGATTCTTAACCATCTTTCCGGGAGGCTGAATGTTGATTTCAATTCCCGATTCAAGTACGTTTTCGGGGTCCTGAATTACAATGTCGGCATTGCCGCCTCCAAACAGGTCAGAGAATACCACCTTGAACTGAACGTTGATGTCCTCAACCGTCTTTACAAACATAGTCTTCATGTCAGCTTCAAGACGCTTGATAATCTCTGTAAGACTCTTCTTTGAGTCTTCAAGGTCGTCAATCTGCTTCTTCATGAAGTCGTAACGTTCCTTGGTTTCCTTGTATTCTTCAACAGCATTTACGTTGATGTGACCGAGTGACTTTATCTTGCCCTTGATGGAGGAAAGCTCCTGTGCACTGCCTGCTTCGGGAGCAGGGTAGTTAAGTGCCACAGCATCCGAGAAGGTGAGGGTGTATTCTTCAAACAGCTTTGCCGTGAGATTGTCGTACTCGTTTCTGCAGTTTTCGAGAGTGGAAGCAAGCTTTGTCATTTCTTCGAAGAATACTTCCTTGTCTTTCTGCAGGTCCTTTTGATTCTCACGCTTTTTGTTCATTTCGGTTTCTATAATCTGAGAATCCTCAATGAGCTTTTCGAGAGCTTCTTTCTTTTCGGCGAGTGAAGTCTCGGCATTCTTGATTTCTTCGTCGCTCTTTTCAATGTCAACGGAAATACCTGCAAGCATGTTTTCAATCTGCTGCAGCTCCTGACGAAGATTTTCTGTTCTTCTTACGTTGTCGGCAAGAGATGCACGAAGTGAACTGAGAGCAGCTTTCGCACTCTGAACATCCTTTTCGCAGGAGAGAATGAACATCTTTGACTGACTGAGTGCTTCTGTCGCGTTTCTTTCGTCCTCGTCTGCCTTGTCAAGTGCATCCGTGAGTTCATTTTCTTCACTTGTAAGAAGCTCTAAATGTGCCTCTTCTGCCTGACGCTTTGAGGTTATAAGACTTAAACGTTCCTTAATCTTTTCGCTGTCAAACTCCTCAAGTTGCGCGTGCATGTTCTTAAGTCTTTCACTGCAAGCTTCGACATGTTCTGTATGAAGTTTAATGTCGTTTTCGCTTCTGTAAAGACCGCTGTCTGCATTTGAAAGGTCGTTCTTCAAGCCTTCAATATATTCAATAGAACTCTGACATTCTTCTTCGTTTTCGGCAATTTCAGACTTTAATGCCTTCATTCTCGCACCGAGTGCCGAGATTGATTCTTCAAGTGCTGCAATGTCTGCATTTCTCGACATAACGCCTGTTCTTGAAGCCGCCGAACCACCCGTAAATGAACCGCCGGAGTTGATAATCTGACCGTCGAGGGTCACAATTCTGAATCTGTATGAATATTTCTTTGCAATGTCGGAAGCATCGTCAATGTTGTCTGCAACAACCGTTCTGCCAAGTAAATTTTCGGCTATGACTCTGTACTTTTCGTCAAAAGAAACAAGGTCGCAGGCGATGCCCACATATCCCTTTTCACGGGTGAGTCCCTTTTCTTCAACAACTCTGCCTGTCATGGAAGTGAGGGGAAGGAAAGTCGCACGACCGCCGTTTGTTCTCTTTAAGAACCTGATAGCTTCCTTAGCCGCATACTCGTTTTCTACTACAATGTTGGAAACGGATGCACCAAGAGCTGTTTCAATTGCTGTTACATATTCACCCGAAACGGTAAGAATTCTCGATACAGGACCGCAGATACCCGAAAGAGAGCTTTCGTTCATAACTGCTTTTACAGAGCCGGGATAACCTTCCAGCATCTTGTCCATTCTGTCAAGAACGTCGCGTCTGTGAACGTCAGCAGCATACTGTGCCTCGATTTCGTTCTTTTCCTTGAGGAGTTCTTCGCGCTTTTCTGCAAGAACACGTAAGCTTGCCTGTTCTTCTTCAATGTCCTTTACAAGCTGTTCCTTTTCGAGCACAAAATCCTTTTTTCTCTGGTTTGCACTTTCAAGAGCCTTGTAGGTTTCCTCAAGCTCGGCATCAGCCTTTGAAATTTCATTTGCCAAGAAGTCTTTTCTTTCACTTTCGGACTTTTCGCTGCTCTGTTCTGCTGCTTCTTCGATTTTAAGGGAAGTAAGGGATTCGTTTGAATGTCTTACCTCGTCTTTTTTCGCTTGGAGAGCTTCTTCCGCACGGATCACGGCAGCCTTTTTTGCAGTGAGCTCTGCTTCTGCATCGGCACTCTTTTTGTTGGCATCAACAACAGAACTTTCAGCAGTTTTAACTGCTTCTTCAGCAGAGTGAAGCTCACCCTTGATTCTGTCCATTTCATCGCCCGAAAGCAGAGTTATCTCTGCATTTATCTGAGATTTTCTCTCGTTGTGGTGGGTGATGTCGTTGTTGGAAAGTGAGCGTAAGTTCTCAAGTCTGTGCTTTTCTTCCTCGAGAAGCGAAATCTCACCTCTGGCAGCCTCAGCCTTTTGACTTATAAACTGCTTTTTGTTGAAAAGACCTTCAATTGCTGAGTCGAGAAGCGTGATTTCGTTGTCTGTGTCCTCGTAGTTTTTCTTTGCCGTTTCATGCTTGTTTTCAAGATTCTTCGCCTTGTCGGAGCTCGTTACGATTCTGTCAAGCCAGATTGCAACCTCCAGCTCCTTTTTTCTGTCGGCAAGAACGAGATACTTCTTTGCGTTTTCGGCATCTCTTTCCAAGGGACCGAGTCTCGATTCTATTTCACCTGCAATGTCGTTAAGACGAATGAGGTTGGTGTCTGTTTCGTTAAGTTTTCTCTCGGTTTCAATCTTTCTGTAGCGGAACTTTGAAATACCCGCAGCTTCCTCGAAGATGTGACGTCTTTCGTCGCTCTTCTGGCTGAGGACTTCCGAGATTTTACCCTGACCTACAACCGAATAACCTTCACGTCCTATACCTGTGTTTAGGAACAGCTCGTGAATATCACGAAGACGTGACGGCTTGTCATTGATTTTGTATTCAGAGTCACCGCTTCTGTAGTATTTTCTTGTAATCTTGACTTCTTCCGCATCGTTGTCAAGAGCATGGTCGGAGTTGTCCACAATCAGTGAAACTTCGCAGAAGCCTGTCTGGGTACGCTTTGCAGTACCGGCAAAGATAACGTCCTCCATTTTGGAGCCTCTGAGGGATTTCGGAGACATTTCACCGAGAACCCATCTTACAGCATCGGATACGTTTGATTTACCGCTTCCGTTTGGACCTACAACGGCAGTTACGCCTGTCTGGAAGTCAAGTCTTGTTTTGTCGGGGAAGGATTTGAAGCCTCTCATTTCAAGAGCTTTTAAGTACATTTAGTTTCCTCCGTTATTCTGATATTTCCGATTGTTGTCCAAAGTGAAAAACCAGACTGTTCTGCTTCACTTTGTCGTTGGTTTTTATACTTATGTCCGAAAAGCCTGCATTAATTGCCGCTTTTCTGATAATTTCCAAATTTGATTTTTTGTGACCTATCACTTTTGATAAATCACACTTGTTGCATTCAACCGTAAAAGGTTGTCCATGATATTCAGCTGCTTTTTCTGATATTGCAGAAAGAATTCCTTCAAGCTTTACTCTGCTTTCAACAAGCTCGCCCATTGCAGGATGATAAGCACCTGCATAGACTTCATTCTTGTCAGACAGACTTTCACTCGATTGCAGTCCGATTCTTAATATGTTGATTCTGTGCTTTTTCAGCTCATAATAAACCTTTGTACTTCTTGTGACTGCTTCGTCAACTGAGATCGGAATATAGTTACCTGTCTTTGCCATGTTGCATAGCTCTGTCTTTTCAAACACAACACAAGGATAAATCCTTGCTTCCTTTGCACCCATCTCGCCGATTTTCTGAGCTGTGTAGATTTCATCCTCCGCCGTCGAGCAGGGAAGACCTATCATCATTTGCCCGCCCAGGATAAAACCGTAGTCGTTTATGAGTCTGCAGGCTTTTTCCGTGTCAGAGACCGTGTGACCTCTTTTGCATGCGTCAAGAACATGCTGACGCATTGACTGAATACCCAGCTCAATATGAGTAACGCCGCGTGATTTCAGAATGTCAAGAATCTGCTCATCAATATAATCGGGTCTTGTTGACAGCCTTATTGACTGCACCTTTCCCGACTTCACATATTCGAAAGCCGTGTCAAGAAGCCTTGTCATTCTGTCGATGCCGATACCTGTAAAAGAACCGCCGAAAAAGGCGATTTCAACATCGTATCCGTCGGAAATTGTTGAAAGCGCATTTTCAATTTCGGGAACAATGTCCCTGTCAGAGCCTTGACAAGTACCGGTTATTGTCCGCTGATTGCAGAAAACACATTCGTTTTTGCAGCCCTCATGGGGGATGAAAATGGGAATATTGGCGTGCTTTTTCATCACTTTTCGCTTACCTTGCCAAAAAGAATGAGAGCTTCTCTTGCAGCTGCCTGTTCGGCATCACGCTTTGATGAGCCGCTGCCTCTTCCGATTATGTTGTTGTTAAGCATCACATTGTAAACAAAGGTTTTGTTGTGAGAAGGACCGCTTTCATCGACAAGAACATATTCAAGAATATCTCCTCTGTTCTGCTGGACAAACTGCTGAAGGAGCGTCTTGTAGTCCTCAGCACCGCCTGATTTCATAAGCTTTTCCGCAGCATCTGTGAGATAGGGAAGAATAAACTTTCTTGCCTCAGCAAAGCCGCCGTCAAGATAGATTGCCGCAAGGAGAGCCTCTACAGCATCGGAAAGAACACTTTTTCTGTTTCTTCCGCCTGTCACTTCTTCGCCGTGACCGAGATAGAGATAGTCACCAAGACCAATTTCAAGAGCATATTCGTAGAGTGCATTTTCGCAAACAATACCCGCCCTGATTTTCGTAAGGTCGCCCTCAAAAAGGTTGCGGTTGCCCTTGAAAAGATAAACACTTGCAATAAGAGACAGCACAGAGTCACCTAAAAACTCCAACCTCTCGTTGTACATGATTGTTTCACCCTTGGCCTTGAACTCATTTGCATATGAGGAATGGGTGAGGGCTGTTTTTATTAAACTTTTGTCTTTGAATTCGTATCCGATTTTTTCTTCTAATAAAGAAAATTCCTTTTGCATTTATTAAACTTCCTTTTCTTCTGCAGAAGATGTCTTGAGGGATGCGATATAATCAATCATACCGCTTTCGGCATATCTCTTTGCCTGACCTACGCAGACAGCAATGCTCACATGATTTGATGAACCGTGTCCCTTGATAACGGGCTTTGCAATGCCGAGAAAGGGAGCACCGCCGTAGATGGAGTGGTCAGTGTCGTGACGGAGTGTGTCAACACTGCCCTTTGCAAGAAGATAAGCAATCTTCGAGAGAACGTTTCTTCTGAAAACGTCGTTTAAACACTTCTTTGTAAATTTGCCTGTACCCTCGCACATTTTTACGACAATGTTGCCTGTAAATCCGTCGGCAATAAGTACGTCAAATTCACCGTCAAAAATTTCTCTGCCTTCAATGTTGCCTGCAAAGTTGATGCCGTCAAGATTCTTGAGTGCCTGATATGTGTCCTTCTGGAGGTCTGTTCCCTTGCATTCTTCTGCACCGTTGTTTATGAGAGCTACCTTCGGGTTTTCAATTCCCATAACCTTGTTCATGTACATGGAGCCCATTCTCGCGAACATTACAAGGTCGTCGGGAGTACATACTGCCTGAGCACCTGCGTCTGTAAGAAGGGTAGGAGAGCCAAAGGGAAGAATTGCACCGAGACCGGGACGTCTGACGCCCTTGATTCTGCGAAGAACAAGTGTTGCACCCGTAAGAAGCGCGCCTGTGTTTCCCGCAGAAACCATGGCATCGCCCTCGCCTTCTTTCAAGAGCTTTAAAGCAACCGCCATTGATGACTGGTTCTTTTCCTTGACAACACTTGTCACTTCGTCTTCCATTGTGATGTTTTCGCCTTCGTTTTCGACGATGGTGCAGCCCTCAAGACTGAGACCGTGTGCTTTTGCACATTCTTCTATTGCCTTTTTGTCACCAACGAGCAAAAGGTCAACGTTTTCCTTTATTTTTCCTTCAAGAGCACCGTGTACAATGGCGTCGGGCGCATTGTCGCCGCTCATACAGTCAACTATAATTCTCATGTGTTGTTGTCCTTTCGGTAAAGTTAGGATTCTTCTCCGTTGTCTGCCGCTTCTGCCTTGTAACCGCATTCCTTGTCCATGCAGATGTTGAGGTTTTTGCCACGCTTTCTGAGAAGCATCTTTCCGCAGCTTGGACACTTTTCGTTTGTGGGAGTGTCACAGCTTGTGAATTTGCACTTAGGGTAGGAGGAACAGCTGTAGAATACAGTTCTGTTTCTTCCGCGGCGGATTACAATTTTGCTTCCGCATTCGGGACAGGGAACATCAAGCTCTCTGTTTATAGGCTTTGTACCCTTGCATTCGGGATACTTTGCACAGGCATAGAAGGTGCCGTAACGGCTTCTCTTAATTACCATTTCACCGCCGCAGATGTCGCATCTTATGTCGTCCGGAGCTTTTTGTACTTCGGGCTTTGCTGTTTCTTCCTGTGCTTTTGGCTGTGCAATGTTGCCGTCCTTGTCAAGAGGCTTTGTGTTCTTGCAGGCGGGATACTTGGGACAAGCCGCAAACTTGCCAAAGCGTCCGCTCTTTATAACCATTGTGCTTCCGCACTTTTCGCAGATGATATCTGTTTCGATAACGGGAAGCTTGTAGCTCTTGTTCTTGACGGTTTCTTCTGCCTTTTCGATTTCATCCTTGAAATCCTTGTAGAACTTTTCAAGTACGTCGATAAGAGCTCTTTCGCCGCTTTCAATTTCGTCGAGTCTGTCTTCCATTTCAGCCGTAAAGTTGTAGTCGGCAATGTCGGGGAAGTTGTCAACCATAAGAGCGTTTGTTGCTTCGCCGAGGGCTGTGGGTGCAAGAGCCTTTGAAACTCTTTCAACATAGCCTCTCTGGATAATGGTTGTAATGGTAGGAGTATATGTGCTCGGACGTCCGATGCCCTTTTCTTCAAGGGTCTTGATGAGGGTGGCTTCGGTGTATCTTGCAGGGGGCTGGGTGAAGTGCTGTTCGGCTTCAATGTCTCCTGCCTTGAGCGTATCACCTTCAGTTACGGCAGGAAGATAAGAAACGCTGTTGTCCTTTACTTCGTCGTCATTTGTTTCCTCATAAACAGACATGAAACCTGCAAACTTGATAACAGAGCCTGTTGAACGGAAAAGACTCTTTCCTGCTTCCGAGTCGATTGTAACAGTGTCAATAACGGCAGATGCCATCTGGCTGGCGATAAATCTGTCCCAAATGAGCTTGTAGAGCTTGTACTGGTCGTTTGAAAGGTATGCTATGATTGTTTTGGGAGGATATTCCATGTAGGAGGGACGGATAGCTTCGTGAGCATCCTGAGCACCGTTTCTTGACTTGTAAACTCTGCGGGTTTTGGGGCAATAGCTTTCACCGTACTCGCCTGTGATGTACTGCTTTGCGCTTTCAGCTGCAATGTCGGATATTCTTAGAGAGTCAGTTCTCATGTAGGATATAATACCGTGAGTACCCTTGTCGCCGAGACTGATACCTTCGTATAATTCCTGAGCCGTTTTCATTGTCTTTGCAGAGGGGAAGCCGAGTCTCTTGTACGCTTCCTGCTGGAGCGTGGAAGTTGTAAAGGGAGGAGCCGGATGCTTTAAACGTTCTGCTCTCTTTATTGACTTTACGGTAAAGTCTTTGCCGTCAATGTCTGAGAGAACAGCATCTGCTTCAGCCTTATTTTTAAGCTCAATCTTTTTGTCGCCTGTTCCGTAATAGTAGGAGGAGAATGCTTTGCCGTCGGAATTCCTGAGCATGGCTTCAACCGTCCAGTATTCCTTGGGCTTAAATGCCTTGATTTCATTTTCTCTGTCCACAATCATTCTTGTAGCAACAGACTGAACACGTCCTGCGGAAAGACCGCTTTTGATGTTCTTCCAGAGAACGGGACTAAGCTTGTAGCCGACGATTCTGTCAAGAAGACGTCTTGCCTGCTGGGCATCGACAAGATTCATGTCAAGCTTTCCTGAATGCTTTATGGCTTCTTTGACACAGGGCTTTGTGATTTCGTTGAACTTTACTCTCTTTACCTTTTTGTCGTCAATTCCGAGTACAAGGGCAAGATGCCATGCAATTGCCTCTCCTTCGCGGTCAGGGTCAGTTGCAAGGAATACTGTATCGGCACTCTTTGCTTCTGCTTTGAGTTCCTTTATCAGGTCTCCCTTTCCTCTGATGTTGATGTATTTTGGTGTAAAGTTGTTTTCTATATCGATACCCAATGTGCTTTTGGGAAGGTCTCTTACATGACCCTTGGATGCGGTAACCTTGTAATTTTTGCCAAGATAACCTTTTATGGTTTTTGCTTTTGCGGGGGACTCAACAATAACTAAATTTGCCAAAATTTTTCCTCATTTCTGAATATATCGTAATCTAAAATTAATCTACAGTGGGAACTGCTTCGTATTTTCCGCCGGGATGCGGAATAACAAGATCATAAATTTCAAGAAGCGTAAGGGCTGCCAGTATATCATCTATTTTTATTCCGTGTCCCGAAATCTCGTCGGGAGACATTATTCCGTTTTTCAGCATGACATTGTATGTCTGCAGTTCAACCGGAGTAAGTAATAAGAGGTCCTTTGATGACGGACGTCTGCATTGTGCCGATGCTTGTTCTGAGTTTTCTGCTTTGATAGAAGCCTTTTCCTGTATTACCTTTGGCTTCTCAACTGCCGCGGGTTTCTGTACAGCTGCCGGTTTTACAGGCCTTGGAACTTCTTTTTGTAAAGCATATGAATTTTCATTTGTGTTCTTCTGAACATGCCGCCTGTTTACCGGCGCATCGGGATCGGTGTCCTTTTTAAAATACTTTGCCACATAAGCATTCAGCTTGTCCTGCGAAAAGGTATTTTTGTTGGCGAGGTTTATTCTGTGCGGAAAGCTCATGGAGTATTCCGTAAGAATGTCGTCGGCTTCTGTAAATACAGTAGCACCGTCTTTTATAAGCTCAAGGGGTCCCGAGTATGTCTTGTCGTAGGGCTTTCCGGGTACAGCAAAAATTCTGAGTCCTTGTTCGAGAGCATGTTTTGCTGTAATCATGGCACCGCTTGAAGCGTCGGCTTCAAAAACAACAGTGGCAAGTGAAAGTGCACTCATGACTCTGTTTCTTACAGGAAAATTTGTTCCTTTCGGCTCAGAGAAAGGCGGAAACTCTGTAAGAATAAGACCGGTTGCAGAAAGCCTTTCAAATAAATCCTTGTTGCCGTAAGGATAAATCCTGTCAATTCCGCATCCGAGAAGACCTATGGCGTATCCGTTCGCATCAAGTGCACCTGCAATGCAGGCACCGTCAATGCCGAGTGCCAGTCCGTTTACAATTACCGCACCTTTGCTTGCCGCGTCGTATCCCGACTCGTATGCAAGACGAAAGCCGCGTTCCGAGCAGGATCTCGTTCCGACCATTGTAAAGCATGGGAAGTCATCGAGATGTAAGAGACGTCCTTTGTAGTAAAACATGGGCGGAGGATTGTCAATAATCTTAAGCCTTTCGGGATAGTAGGGATCCTCGTAGCAAAGGATTCCTATTTTGTTTTTCTCACAGTATTCGTAATACTTCTTCGCATTGTCAAGGTTTTTGTTACAAAGAGCTTGAACATCGTTTGAAGTGAGGGATAAATCCTTGAGAGTTTCCTTGTCGGCTTCAAAAACCTTTTCTATGCTTCCGAAATGCTCCAGCAGAACTTTGGGCGTTTTGCTTCCTGCGTGAAGTGTGGAAGAAAGCCATATGTAATAAAGAATCTTTTTGTTCATTGTATTCTCCAAAAAAAGTTAATTCAGGATAATAGCTTTGATTTGTTCATTTCCCATATCAGAATCGACGAAGCGGCAGCTGCATTCAGTGACTCTGCATTTTCAACCATGGGAATAATAATGCGGGCTGAGCATCTGTCGGCGGTATTGTCGCTTACCCCGTGGCCTTCGTTTCCGATAACAATGCTGTCACTTGCTTTGAATTCAAAGCTTCCTAACCTCTGCGAGTCGGAGTGAAGGTGAGTGCAGAAAACTCTGTTTCCCTCTGATTTCAGCAAATCAATAAAACTTCCGATGTCGTCGTACACACAGAACTCTGCTTTGAATATACTTCCCATCGCACTTCGCAAAGTCTTTGGATTGTATACATCGGCACAGCTGTTTGTCATTACAATCTTTGCACCGCCGAGACTGTACGCACAGCGGAATATTGCGCCTAGGTTCTGCGGATTCTGAATGTCCTCAAGAATTATGAATCCGCCGTTCTTAATGCTTTCCATAGGGAAGGGGAGCATATCCGGCTTCCTGATGCATGCAAAAATACCCTGAGGTGCCGATTCGTCCGTAAGCTTTTCAAATACCTCGTCAGTAACAAGGTAGCAGTCTTCAGCCTTTGACTTTTCCAGAAGTTCTCTGTATGAATTATATGCCTTTGCCGTAAAGAATATCTTTTCAACAATGTGCTTTGAAAGAATTACTTCTTCCAATAACTTTGCACCCTCAACGAAGAAAATGCCTTCCTTGTCTCTGAACTTCTTTTCAGACAGCTTTGATGCCCATATTATTTTTTCGTTTTTTCTTGAGGTAATCTCGCTGTATGAAAAAGCCAAAGAACGTCCCTCCGTTTCGGTGTGTGCCTAAAATTGAATAGAATTAGGCATAATACTACAGTCTACAATTAATAATTATTGTATACTTTCCGAAAAATGAATTCAATAACTATTTATGAATAGACGGTGAATTCACATAATATATTATTGAAGAAAGTTTTTTACAGTTAACAATCAATTTACAGTATTTTTTGACAAATACCGATTATATGTGATACAATTTCCTTATAGTGTATACGGAGGTGTGCTCCATGTGTAATGAAAAGAATTGTATCGGCGTCATAATACCCGCCGGCGGAAGCGGCTCAAGAATGGGCGGCGTTTATAAACCGCTTGAAAAACTGTATAATAAGCCCATGCTCTTTTATAGCCTTGATACCTTCGAGAATTGCGATGAGGTTGCTTTTGTTGTTATTTCTGCACGAGATGATAAAGTTTCCGAAATAGAAAGCCTTTGTAAATTAAACGGATATACAAAAGTAAAAAAAGTTGTCACCGGCGGTAAAGACAGACAGGACAGCGTTGAAAATGCCTTTAAATGCGGGCTTTTTGATGACGAAAGCATAAAATATATTGCCGTTCATGATGCGGCAAGACCTTTGCTTTCGCTTGAAATGGTAAAAAATGTCTTTTCCGCGGCAACCGAAAAGGGAAATGCCGTCTGTGCCTGCAGGGTAAGAGATACTGTTAAACGGACAGACTCATGCGACATTGTAACCGACGGCGTTGACAGAGACGGCCTCTGGCTTATACAGACACCTCAGGTTTTTGAAAAGAAAATGTATGCCGATGCCCTTGAAAAGGCAAAGAATAACGGTTTTACAGCAACCGATGACAGTTCACTTGTGTCTGCAGACGGAGTCAAAGTACACCTTTGCGAAACGCCTTCATATAATATCAAGATTACTTATCCCGAAGACGTGTTCCTTGCAAAAGCAGTATTAAAGATGAGAGGAGAAGATATATGAGAATCGGACACGGATATGATGTTCACAGGTTTGCACCCGAGAGAAAACTGATTCTCGGCGGAGTAGAAATAGAACATGAAATGGGACTTCTCGGCCATTCTGATGCCGATGTTCTCACCCATGCTCTTATGGATGCAATGCTTGGTGCTGCGGCGCTTGGAGATATTGGGCTTCATTTTCCCGATACCGATGAAAAGTATAAGGGCGCAGATAGTATACTTCTCCTTAAAAGGGTCAAAGAAATTGTCGAAGAAAAGGGCTATACCCTTGGAAATGCTGATATAACTGTGGTTGCTCAGGCACCGAAATTAAGACCTTATATTGACTCTATGGTAAAGAATGTTTGTGATGCTCTCGGATGTGAAACCGACAGAATAAATATAAAGGCAACAACCGAAGAAAAGCTCGGATTCACGGGCAGAAAAGAGGGAATATCTGCCCACGCAGTAGTGCTTCTTGAAAAGAACTGAGGTGCATGGCTTGAAAAAGAAAAAACAGAATAAAGGCTTCAGAGAGGCTCTTGTTGCTCAGATAAAAGAACATAAGGCAACCTTTGCCGTGTATGTTGTTCTTCGACTCATGGTGCTTGCCGTGCTTGTTTTGTCTCTTATCAACAGACGTTTTGAAAATGTGTTCGTCTGTGCACTTACTCTTGTGCTTTTCCTCGTTCCGGCATTTTTTCAGAAAAACTTCGGAATAGAGCTTCCCACAACCCTCGAAATCATCATAATGCTGTTTATATTTGCGGCAGAAATCTTAGGCGAAATCGGTGCGTATTATGTGAAGGTTCCCCTGTGGGATACCATGCTTCATACCACAAATGGATTTTTGTGTGCGGCTGTCGGCTTTTCCCTTGTTGATTTGCTCAATCGCAATAACCGCTTTAAATTTCACCTGTCACCGCTTTATCTTTCAATTGTAGCCTTCTGCTTTTCCATGACAATCGGCGTGCTGTGGGAAATGTTTGAGTTCGGTGCCGATATGCTTTTTGCTACCGATATGCAAAAGGATTTTGTCGTAACCAGAATTTCATCGGTTGCCCTTGACCCGACCCTTTCAAACAAGGCTGTGGTTATTGATAATATCGCAGATGTTTCCGTCAACGGCGAGCCGTTGGGACTGGGCGGATATCTCGATATAGGCATCATTGATACAATGAAGGATCTGATAGTAAACTTTGTCGGAGCTGTTGTTTTCAGCATAATCGGTTTTTTCTATGTCAAGAGCAGGGGCAAGAGTAAGTTTGCAAAAAAATTCATTCCGACCATTGCGGAATCTGCCTCCGATATATCCGAAGATGATACTGATACAAATGTAAAATGACAGGTATAATTCCACGTGCTTTTGCGGTGCGTGGAGTTTTTTTGTCCTATATTAATATATTCGTCTAAACAAACAAAAATAAATTATTCTTTTGTTTAAAAATACTATGGATTTTTATGCGATATTATGATAAATTTAAGGTAAACAAAAATGTTTATTTCTTTTAAAAAAGGAGAGAACTTCTATGGATAAAATAACATCATATTTCAAAACCCCGTCTGCTCTTTCGGCAGCCATCGTTGTTCCTACGGGAAAGGTAACTGTTTGCGGTGACGTTGCAACACTCGAAGTGTGGAAGGATAAAGAAATTGTTGAAGTAAAGGTAAATACCAAGGATACATATCCTGCTGTTGTTTGTGACGGAAAACTCGGTGCGGAATATGCTCTGAAAATGTGTGCCCTTGTTGAAAATGAAAAGGGTGTGTATAACATTGTTTCTCTCGGTTATGCACAGAACGGCGAAGACGGTGATTATATAGGTCTTAATAAGGATAGACCCGAGCTTCTTGATGAAACAGAACTCACACCCGAAAATCTTTTCTTCATTAAGAATGAGGTAAAGCCCATAAGTCCTTTCAGAAGAGTTGACAGATACTATCAGGCTGCGGCAAATAAACTCTTTGTTCCCACCAAGAGCTATTTCCTCGGTGATTTCTCCTTTGGTAAGTATCACTTTGATATCACAAACTGGGCAGGTACACGTGTGCACTTTGATGCCGGAAAGACAGCGTTTGCACAGGAATACTCCAAGGTACTTGTAAAGTATAACTTCGAAGATAAAGAGTCTGAGTGGGTGCTGTTTGACTCGGCGGCACTTCCTTTGATGTCTTATGATATTGATTTCAAAGAACTTTCGTATATCGTTTCCAATAACCCTACAAACGGACCGCAGGATGAAAGCTGTATGGCGGGTGAGGACCTTGTGTTCCTCTTTGGTGAGGTTGATGTTCCAAAGGGTAAGGATGTAGCTCTCGCTTTGGGTAAGAAAGCAGAAGTTAACGTCGATGCCGCACTTTATGAAACACTGAGATTCAGAGTGAAGATTTCGGGTGAAGTGTCGGATGAAAATGCAATACTTACCTATGAAAGGGAAGACGGTGCCGTTGGTGAACATATATTTGGGCTTGCTTCCTCCGGTATTGATGCTGAAGGCTATAATGTGTTTGAATTCAGACTTCGTGAGGTTCAGGTTTGGCAGAATACCGTTTCAAAAATTACAATTACACTTCCCGAAGGCAGCTATGAGCTTGACTATGTAAAGCTGTTCCCGACGGGTAATGCATCAAATGTAAAGCTTTCAGAGCCGCTTCCCATGTTCTCTGACGGACATTATGAAAAGGGCTTCATTGTTCGCGGTATGGAGCATGGACTTGTTCCCTCAGATAATTATTTTGCAACAGCTCCCGGCGGAGATAAAGCAAAGGATGAGTATGAGGCGGCGGCAAAGGATGATGAATCAAATCCCGATAAGAATTACGCCGACTGGCAGTTCCAGCCCCTCTATGCTTATGACTATATTAATTCCCATCCTGTTGTTAAACAAGCAGGTATGACATATGATACAAAACCCGCAGAAAGAATAGAAGCAATTAAGCAGAATAACCCCGAAATATATAAGCAGTGCTACCTTGACTATGAGCTTTGCGATGACGGTAAGCCTACGGCAGAAGGTTTTTACAGACTTGCCGATAAGTCCGGTGCTAAGGAAATTCTTTGTAAGCATAACCAGACCTATACAACAACCGACGGCGTAGAGAGACACGGTACAGTTCTTGAAATGTCGCTTAACGGTAAAAAGATGTTCAAGGGACAGCCCTACAGTAAGTTAGATAAGAATAATAACCCCGACGGAACATGGCGTTTCTGGCCTCACCTTCTTATTGAGCAGAATGCAGGCACAAGACCCGTTGACTTCAATACCGAACCCCAGTATAGCACAGGTGCTGATAAGCTCTACTGCGAATTTGATATAAGACTTAAATATTACAGCGAAAACTATACCAAGAAAACACTTGCCGACGGACAGGTGGCTGATAACGGTCATATGTCGTTCCTTCTTTATTCATACCTCAGACCTAAGAAGCAGCCCGGCACTCTTGTATGGTTCGGTCTCAACCTTGCCGCTGACAGTATTCATTATAATCAGTACTACGGCGTTAACTGGTGCCGTGATTCGGGTGCAAATACTTATATGTACTGTCTGCCCCCTGAACTTGTATACAGCGGATTTAAAAATTCAATTCATAGCATAATCAAGAAGACAAAGCTTTCTGAAGATTATACAAAGGGCAAGGAGATTTCAAGCGAATGGTTCCACATCAAGGTTGACCTTTCAAATCATATTGATATTATCCTTGACAGAATTAACTCGGAAGACGCTTACGGTCTCGGTGTTACAAAGAGATCCGATTGGTTCTTCAACGGCGTAAATATCGGCTTTGAAACATCCGATAACGTTGACTGTACCTTTGAAATGGCGAACTTTAACTTCTATTCTTACAATATAGAAGAATAATTGAAACCCATAAAAATAGAGAGCCGCGGTTTTTAGCCGCGGCTTTTTTATGTGATTGACAAATTGGAATTTATCGTGATTCCCAACGGATTATATCACGGTATATCATAACAAGTCCGCTACTGAGCAGAGCACCGCCGATAATATCGGAAAACCAATGCACACCCGAAACAAGTCTGCCCATTACCATAAAAGCTATAAATGCAATAATAAATATATTTATGAATTTCTTAAACCTGCTATTCTTGATGCGTGAATTGAACTGCATTATGGCTGTTGGCATAACACACATTACAAGCATAGTTGTTGATGAGGGATACGATGCTTCTAAAACTCCATTTATAAGTACAGGTCTGTAATTGACAACGAACATTTCGAAGAAAGCATATACTGCCATTACAATAATATAGAATCCGCCAAGCACGAGGATACTGAAATCAACCTTAAAAAGACTTTTTCTCTTAATCCACTCGCAAAGACCAAGTATGCCAAATCCCATTATAAAACAAAACGGGACAAGCCCAAGCCAATCCGTAATGGTATAGAGTGACATATGCACACCTGTAATATTATGAACCGTCTTGTTAAGTAAAGCAAAGCCAACAGACGAGCCTTGCGGTCCGATTACTTCCACATCAACAAACAAAAGGACTACTGTCCATATAATAAATAATACAAGTAACCCTAACCCTGCGTAAAAACTCTTTCTTTTCATTTTTTGCCTCCTGATTTGTATTTGACTTTCGTCTTGAATACACTTTACAGGATGGCATAAAAAAGCTCAAGAACCGCACTGTCACATAAGCGACACTTTCCGTGTCATTACCATTTCACAAGCATCATAGCCTTTATTATAAGGAACACAAACAAGAAGGCTCCTGCATACGGCTGTGAGCTTATAATAAACAAAAGCACCGCGGTGGCATTTAATATGAGCGATATTTTATCTTTGTTTTTCAACCAGAATGCCTTTTTGCAGTTTTGAAAAGCGAGAGTTGCAATACCGAATGTAATAATAGCAATTACAACAATATTGTAGGCAACACTCAAATAAGTTGCAATTCCGTTTAAGGATAATAGCGAAACTTCCTGCACGACACCATTTGCCTTTTGTCCGAAAAATGGCAGGAAGAAGAACATCAGAACACATATATCCAAAAGACCGAAAACAAGGCTGCGAAAATGATTTTCTTTTTGCTTGTTATCTTCTTGCGCAATACTCATTATTTCGTCACTTGACAAAAGTTCATCTATCGTTACCGAAAAATACTTTGCTATTTCTTTGAGAGACTCAAGGCTGGGATATCCTCTGCCTGATTCCCACTTTGAAATTGCTGTTCGGGACACATAGAGAGCCTCTGCAAGTTCTTCCTGCGTAAGACCTTTATTTTTTCTTAATTCCTGTAATTTTTCATTAAATTCCATAATAAAACTCTCTTACAAATTCTTATTTGTCGAAGTATTTACAAACATATTTTTGCTCAATTATATCAGAAGACTGTGAATAATTCAATTTACTTTGAAATATTTATCATCTTATGAAACAAAAAACATATTCCGTCAGTATAGCAATTTCCCCGATGTCGGCGTTTGACATCGGGGAAAAACTTTACTCGAGCATATTAGATTTGTCTAAAGCAGATGACGAAAAGGAGCGCTGCTCTTTTCTTTTTGCTTACTTTTTCTTTTTAGTAAAGAAAAAGTAATACTGCTTAATGGTGGAATAATCTCATTCCTGTAAATGCCATTGCAATGCCGTACTTGTTGCAGGATTCGATAACATTGTCGTCACGGATTGAACCGCCGGGCTGTGCGATAAAGGAAACACCGCTTCTCTTTGCTCTGTCGATGTTGTCGCCAAAGGGGAAGAAAGCGTCAGAACCGAGAGATACACCCGAAATCTTGTCAAGGTATTCTCTCTTTTCTGCCTTTGTGAGAGGTTCGGGTTTAACGCTGAAATAGTTCTGCCAGAGACCGTCTGCAAGAACGTCGTCACTGTCTTCCGAAATGTATACGTCAATTGTGTTGTCTCTGTCGGGTCTGCCTAATGTTTCAAGGAAGGGAAGGTTTAATACCTTGGGATGCTTTCTTAAATGCCAGTTGTCAGCCTTGTTGCCGGCAAGTCTTGTGCAGTGAATTCTCGACTGCTGACCTGCACCTACACCGATAGCCTGTCCTTCGTATGCGTAGCAAACGGAATTGGACTGGGTGTATTTTAATGTGATAAGCGCAATGATAAGGTCGCGGTATGCTTCGTCGGTAAGCTCCTTGTTGTCAGTAACAACATTGGAAAGAAGAGCCTTGTTAATTTCAAAGTTGTTTCTGCCCTGTTCAAAGGAAATACCGAATACCTGCTTTACTTCTTTTTCTGCAGGAACATAGTTTTCATCAATCTTTACGATGTTGTAATTGCCCTTCTTCTTGCTCTTTAAGATTTCAAGAGCTTCGGGAGAGTAGGAGGGAGCAATAATACCGTCGGAAACCTCACGCTTGATAATGAGAGCTGTTGTAACGTCACATTCGTCACTGAGTGCAATCCAGTCACCGAAGGAGCTCATTCTGTCGGCACCTCTTGCTCTTGCATAAGCACAAGCGAGAGGAGATTCGTCAAGACCCTCGATGTCGTCAACAAAGCAAGCCTTCTTTAAGTCGTCTGAGAGCTTTACACCGCAGGCAGCACCTGCAGGGCTTACGTGCTTGAAGGATGTGGCACAGGGAAGACCGAGTGCTTCTTTAAGTTCTTTAACAAGCTGCCAGGAATTGAATGCGTCAAGGAAGTTGATGTAACCGGGCTTGCCGTTTAAGATTTCAATTGGAAGCTCAGAACCGTCTTCCATAAAGATTTTTGAAGGCTTCTGATTGGGATTACAGCCGTATTTGAGTTCAAATTCTTTCATTTTTAACACTCCGTTTTCTATTTATTTGGCTCCCTTGTGTAAAGGGAGCTGTCGGCAGAGCCGACTGAGGGATTGTAAATCTTATTTGTTCTTGTTGATGATTATTTCTTCTGCTTCGCCGCTTGAAAGGTCAACAGTTCTTACAAAGAGAGAAACCTTGTTGTCTTCGTTTAAGTTTTCCCAGCAAAGATCTGCAAGCTCCTTAGCTGTGTTGGGAAGTGCTACTTCTTCAGGCTCACCGTAGAAAGAGGGGATGGGATTTCCGTCACACTTGTAGGTGTGAATAAAATGACCTATACCGTTTTCACCCTCACCGTAGTTGTAGAAGAATCTTCTGCAAACCTCGCCTCTGCCGTTTGCGGATTTGAGAATTGACATCTTGTATGTAAATGTATTTCTCGGGAAGCAGTAGTAAAGCACACCTGAAATTCTGGGTGTAAAGTTGGGTGCGTCAGGCTCGAACTCACGGGAAGCACATGCTGCCTCAAAGTCGTCCGTCATACCCTCGCGTGCTTTATCGTTAATGAAGTCGTATATTGTATTTGTCTGGTCGCCGTTTGTGATAATATCTATATTTCCGCCTTTTGCAGAAAGATAGGGATTATATATAATAAGGCTGGGGTCAGAGAGCTTTGACTCGTCAAATGCCTTTGTTCTCATACCGCCTTCGTATCTTTCAAAAATTCTGTTGCGGCTGTTTTCGCTTCTGCCCATGATAAAGTAAGCAATCATAGCCTTTTTGCCGTCGGCGGACTTTCCGATTACAATACCTCTGCCGGGATATGTGTTGCCGGCGAGTAATTCCTTAAGATCAAACTTTGCCATGTTTCAAATTCCTTTCTTTTAGCCGATTGAATATAAAAAAGGGCAGTCTTCGGGATACGAAAACTGCCCAGACGGTCGGCTTTATATTGCTGTCGCTTCCCCGTGGTGCTCCACGAATATCCGTCAGTCGGGACAGCTCTTTATTGCCTTTTTATTCTATCATATTGTGAAATGCTTGTCAAGAATTTTTTGACACCCAATGTCTATATTTTTGACGCACGCAGAATTATAACAGCAGCTTCCGCACGGCTTATGCTTGTATCGGGAGAAAATGTGCCTTCTTTGTCATTGCCCTTGAGAACGCCGAGGGTGTAGAGCTTTCTGATGCTGTCAGCGTAGGGGGTATCGTCATTTACATCGGGAATACTTTTGAATAAATCACCGTCAGGCTCTGAAAGAACAGATGCGAAAATGTAAGCCATTTCTGCACGTGTTGCACTATGGCTTAGTTGCTTTTCTGTAAAGTCATCTTCTTTGATAAGACCTGCGTTTTTTGCATATATCAGATAGCTGTCATACCAATTGTCGCCGTCGAATCTTCCGAAGGAAAAATCAATGCCGTTTTTGTCCTTGTGAAATCTCACTGCCATTGTTATAGCCTGAGCAACGGTTATGGTATCCTTTGGGGCGTAATTGTTTTTGTCAACACCCTCAATCAAACCCAGCTCCCTGGCCTCCAGAATGTCATCGTGATACCAGCTTGTCTTTGGTATGTCGTCAAACTGAACCGCTTCCTCATCTTTATCAGATATATCTTCGGAAACAGAGGGGTCTTTTGCTTCTTCCTCTTCTGCTCCCGACTCTTTGTAATAATCTTCCTTTAATATGATTTTTTTGGTATCGGGATGAATCATGTAATCAAGTGCTTCACCCTTGATTCTGAATTTGTAAAAAGCATTTTGCTGATTTGAAAAAGGATGGGAACAAATTTTAATGTAGTATTTTCCGCTGACCGAGGGCATCAGTTTTGCTTCGATCTTTGATTCTTCTCTGTCACCGGTCATGGTTGTTTCCTTGTTATCGGGTTCGTCGCTTTCTCCGTTCCAGAAATATACCTTCATACCTTTGAGTAAGTCTTTTTCAAGCTTGAAGTCAATCTTGTCAGGGTAGGCAAGGTCGAAATAGTAGTAGTCGGCATCGGTTTCTCCGAAAACGTAGCCGGAATACCATGTTCCGGGTTCAATTTCTGTTGCCGTTTCGGTAGAGTTGTTACACTCGGTTTCAAAGTTTTCAAGGTCGCTTGCAAACTGTTTTACGTTGAACCTGTAGAGAACATCGCCAAAACCCTTTTCGCTTCCGTCTTTGCTGACCTTGAGGTAGTAAACTCTGCCGGGTAAAAGACCGCTTGTCATAATACGCGGATCTTCGTTTTGCGACGAACCGCCGCCGGAACATAACTCGTTGAACTCGTCGTCGCAAAGGGTGAAGTCCACCCAGTTTTCCGCCTCAATTTCAACATAACCTTTTTCAAACATTGTAAAGCAGTAGTAGTCGGGGGCTGTATTTATTGATGTTGCTCCGACGTAGTTTTTGCCGAACTCAACGGGAATTGCTGTTTCAAAGGAATTGTTCGAAACCGTTTCGCAGTAGTCGGTTGGGGTAAATTCTGTTGTAAGATTTACGTCAACGGGAACGACGGTTCTGCTGTTTATTGTCAGCGTATATGTGCCGGGAAGAAGACCTTCACCGAAGTCTTTTTCATTGTCGTCTCTTGATGTGAGGTTGTATGAGAATAAAACATCTTCACCATCTTTTATTGAATAACTGATTCTTAAATTCTCAGGAATTGATTTTATAAAAATATCTAAGTAGAAAAATCCCTTTTCCTCAACTGTAATATCGTAGGAAACAGAAGAATTCGTTTCAACCGTGACAATTGTTTTCTCGTTCAGCGGCAGAACCTTTGCCGAACAAAAAACGGAAAAACATAAGCAAAGAATCAATGCAATTGTCAAAGAAAACAGGCTTTTTTTCATAAAGTATCAATCCTTTCACATAACCTTGCTTAAATTATACCAATATTATGTTTTGGTGTCAATAAAAGTAAACCATAAGTTGATTTTATATAAAAGAACCGCTGCGAAGTGTTCGCAACGGTTCATGGTTATCTGAATGTTTATTCTTAGTTGAAATATACAGGCTTGCCTGTTTCGCTTGATTCATAAATGGCGGCAAGTATCTTTGTAACAACAAGAGCCTGCTCGGGAAGAACGCAAGGTGCAACGCCGCTATCAAGAGCATCAATCCACTGCTGTATGTCGCGGTATACAGAGTCGGAGTCGTCTGCATCAAAGAAAGCAACGCCTGCCTTTGCACCCGTGTTTTCTGTGTACTGCATGCCGTGCTTTACACCGTTGAGTCTGCCGGTGGCATTCAGGTTGTCTGCGCCTGCTTTGTCGCCGCAGAGAATCATTGTTGCTTCTTGACAGTCAACCATATTGAGTGCCCAGCTTGCCTCAAGATTGATTGTAGCTCCGTTTTCCATAACGATAAATCCGAAAGCAGAGTCTTCAACTTCAAATGTTTCGGGATCCCATTCACCCCACGCATTTCCGCTGCCGCCTTCAACCTTGTCGAAAAGCTTCTTGTACTTTGTACCCATAACCATCTTAGGGCTATAATTGTCCATTGCCCAGAGTGTCATGTCAAGGGCATGAGTGCCGATGTCAATAAGAGGACCGCCGCCCTGTTCTTCCTTGTCCATAAATACGCCCCATGTGGGAACGGCACGACGGCGAAGGGCAAGTGCTTTTGCATAGTATATGTCACCGAGTTCACCTGCGGCACATGCCTTCTTTACGTACTGAACATCCTGATTCTGTCTGTTGTTGTAGCCGATGGTGAGGGTCTTGCCCGTTCTCTTTGCAGCTTCAAGCATTGCCTCTGCTTCGGGAACAGTCTTTGCCATAGGCTTTTCGCAGTAAACGTCTTTACCTGCTTCAAGTGCATCTATTGTGATAAAGGAGTGCTCACGGTTGGGTGTGCAAACGTGAACAATGTCGATTGTCTCGTCTTTAAGTAATTCCTTGTAGTCGGTGTAAACCTTGGCATCTGCAGAGCCATACGCCTTGCATGCTCTTTCAGCCCTTTCCTTTATAATATCGCAGAATGCAACCATTTCTACGTTTTCAACTCTCTTGAGGTTGGGCATATGCTTGTTGTTTGCAATACCGCCGCAACCGATAATAGCTACTCTGTGCATCTTTTTCATAGTAAAATCTCCTCCAATAAATAAGTTTAATCATTGCAAACAGTATACCACTTGCTTTTTGTATAGTCAAGGCGTTTTATATCATATTTCTACTTTTTACATTAAATTTATTGACAAAATTTTCTATTGCCATTATAATGAAAACAATAATCCAAACGGAGGAAAAAACAATGGCTAACAATAAACTTAACGTAATAGTAATCGGTGCCGGAAGCCGCGGACGCGCTTACACCGATATCATGGCAGACCTTCCCGAAAAGTTCAAGGTTGTAGGTGTTGCCGAACCTATTGATGACAGACGCGAATACATAATGCACAAGCACGGCGTTCCTGCAGAAAACGCATATACAACATGGGAAGATATTCTCGCAGTTCCCAAGTTTGCAGACGTTGCGGTTATCGCTACAATGGACAGAATGCACAGAGACCCTGCAATGAAGGCACTTGCACTCGGCTATGACCTTCTTCTTGAAAAGCCTGTTGCACCCACACCCGAAGAATGTGCTGAAATCTATAACTACGCAAAGAAGATGGGCAGAAAGATTATGGTCTGCCACGTTCTCAGATTCACTTCCTATTTCAGAGCACTCAAGGGTATTATCGACTCGGGAAAGCTTGGCGAAATCATTTCCGTTGAACATACAGAGGCTGTCGGTAACGTACACCAGAGCCATAGCTTTGTAAGAGGTAACTGGGGTAATGCTGATGAAAGCTCACCCATGCTTCTTCAGAAGTGCTGTCATGACCTTGATATCCTTCAGTGGATGCTCGGCAAGCAGTGTAAGAAAATTTCTTCCTTCGGTTCTCTCAGATACTTTACAGAGAAGAACGCACCCGCGGGTAGTCCCGATTACTGCGTAGACGGCTGTCCCGAAGCAGAAAACTGTCCTTATAATGCAGTAAAACTCTACTATGATGACAAGAAGAATGACTGGTTCAGAGGTGCAATGACTAAGATGGCTGCTCCTACAGATGAAGCAGTTATGGATTGCTTAAAGAGCACACAGTACGGTAAGTGCGTATTCAAGTGTAATAATAACGTAGTTGACCATCAGGTTGTAAATATGGAATTTGATGAAGGGCTTACAGTTGCTTTCACAATGACATGCTTCAACGAAGGCGGCAGACACACTAAGCTTTACGGCACAAAGGGCGAGCTCTGGGCAAGCATGGAACAGACAGAAGCAAAGTTCTTTGATTTCAAGACACGTAAGTGGGAAACATTGCCTACAAACGAAAGCGCAGTTGTTACAAGCCTTGTAGGCGGACACGGCGGCGGTGATAACGGTATCGTTGAAGTTCTCTATGACTATGTGAACGGCAATGTTGCTGCAGAAGACGTATCCGAAATCGGCGTATCCTGCAGAAACCATATGCTTGTATTTGCAGCTGAAAAGTCAAGAAATGAAGGCGTAATTGTTGACGTTGAAAAGTATATAAAGGACGTTATCGGCTAAAAGGAGAATAGGTATGGAGCCTTTGTTCACCACAAAATCTGTTTTCAATTTCGAAGAGTATAAGAAGTTCAATTTTGCGCTTTCCGGAAAAAATACTCTTATTGCTTTTTGTATATTGTGTCCTATCATAATAGTATGTGGAATAATCGGACATTCCGGACTGTATATAGCACTTGGATTGATTTTTCCACTTATCATGTTTCTGACATATAAGCTTCAGTTAAGAAAGATATATAAATCGAATAAACTTGCTGATAAGCTTGAGCCCGAATATAAGTTTTACGACACTTATTTTACGGTAAAGGACATTAGAAGTGAAGCAACTGTGCAGTACGGTATGCTGTATAAAGTCATTTTCACTAAAACCAATGTGTATCTTATGATTGCAAAGAATCAGGGTTATATGCTTATTAAGAGTAATTTTCCCGAGGGTCTTGAAGACTTTTTGAAGCAAATTACTCCTAAGAAAAAGCACTAATTTATCGGGTCGGTGTCATTGATACCGACCCTTTTGAATTAGTTGCAGTATTTTATCATAAATCACAAAAAGGGTTGACAAATGTCAGCCTTTTCTGTTATACTTTGTACATAAAATTAATTGTTTTTGTGAAAGGGATATGTTTATGAAAAAACTGCTCATTTTATTGTTTGCGGCACTTATGCTTGCCATAGGTGTATGTGCAGAAGAAACAACGACTCTGCGCTATGATTTCGACACTATGGACGGAATCTCGCTTTCCCACGCTGAAGCCGAAATACAAGACGGTGTTCTGGTAATACAACCTGATGCACCATTGTCTAACGGTGCCTATGACCCCGGATTTATCCTTGACGGTCTTGATTTTGATGCTGCGGACTATGATACAATCAAACTCCGTATGAAGAGAGAAGCTCTTTATGAGGGCGAAAAAGCTGAGATTCTTCAGCTCTATTTCAAAACTGCCAACGATTCGAGTTTTAAAGGTGAAAGAGGCGTTACGGTAAGTCTTAAATCAACCATAGGCTTAGAAAAACTCTCTGACTGGTTCACAATTGAAGCAAAGCTTTCAGGTAACGCACTCTGGAAGGATACAATTTCAACTTTTCGCGTAGATACTACCGACACAAACTGTGTTTTTTATGTAGACTATGTTGAATTCAGCAAAAAAGGCGATGCCCCTGTTTCACAAGAGCCTGAAGCAGAAGAACCCAAAGAAGAAAAACCTACAGTGGAAGAACCCGCTGTGGAAGAACCTGCTGTTCCGAAGGGATCCTTTGAAAGAGTTAATACATATAATAATAACTTCTCCGATGTATCCGATTCCAATTGGTTCAGTGAAAACGTAAAGACAGCATATGAGCTTGGCTTTATGAACGGTAAATCCGAAGGTAAGTTTGACCCTAACGGCAACGTAACTGTTGTTGAGGGCATCACCATGGCAACACGTCTTCACGCGATTTATAACGGCAGTGAAGTAAATGAAAAAACGGCATCCGATGCAGATACCCTCCGTTATGATTTCAACAATATGGATGGTATTTCTCTATACCACGCATCTGCAAAAGCTCAGGACGGTCTTTTGGTTCTTACAGCCGAACAGATGGCAAACGGCGGATATGACCCCGGCTTCTTCCTTGACGGTCTCGACTTCTATTCTACAGATTATGATACCTTCAGAATTCGTATGAAGAGAGATAAGCTTGATAATGCCGACCCCACAAAATCAAGACCTGAATATTTGCAGGTTTATTTCCAGACCATCAATGATTTGAACTTTAAGGGTGAGAGAGGTATTTCCGTAAACCTCAAAACAACCGTTGGCGAAGAAAAGATCTCTGATTGGTTTGAAATTGAAATAAAGCTTACGGATAATGCACTCTGGAAGGATACTATTTCCAGAATGCGTATTGATACCACGGATAATAACGGTATCTATTATATTGACTATATTGAGTTTTCAAGCAGCGGCGAAAAGAGCAGTAACCAGAAGTGGTATGATCTTTATGTAAACTATGCCCTTACTCATGATATTATCAAAAAAGATACTTTCAAGACAGATGAATATACAAGAAATATAACAAGAGCCGAGATGTGCAATCTCTTTGCAGCGGCTATTCCCGAAGCGTACTTTACTCCTATAAATAAAGTCAGTGCCATTCCCGATATGGATAAGAACGATTACTATGCAGATATCATGCTTATGCTTTACCGTGCAGGTGTTGTTCTTGGTTCTGATGCAGAGGGTAACTTTAACGCTTCTTCCGATATCAAGCGTTCTGAAGTTGCGGCAATCATAAACAGAGTGGCACTTCCCGAAAACCGAGTAAAGGGTGAAATTTCTGCCGACTGGAACGGTACAGGATACATCCATGACATCGAATTTAACGATGCTTCTGAACTTGACGGGCTCCATTTGCCTGCAACAAGCTCCATCGGCGAGGTTGTTGACGGACACCTGGTTCTTGTTCCTGTTGAAAGAAGTTCGGCTCCCACATATGACCCTCAGGTAGGAAAGCTTGGTACAAGCATCAACGCCGAAGAGTATACTACACTCAGAGTAAGAATGAAGATTGAGTATAAGGGACAAATCGGCAGAACAAGAGGCGAATTTTTCTTCAAGCCTGAGGGCGTTGAAAAGTTCAGTGAGGCTCACGGCTTGTTCCCTGATTTTGAATCGGGATATTATGTGGATGCTGCCGGCTGGAGAGTGTATAACTTCTATCTCGGCGGAGTTGAAAGCTGGAAGGGCAATATTACAGACTTCCGCTTTGACCCCACAAACAATAACGGTACTTATACAATCGACTATATCAGATTTGTCAAGGAAGACAGTGCTTTGATTATTTCCGATGAAGAGCTTGAAAAGAACTATACTGCAAGAAAACTCTTTGAGGATGAAGGATTTGAAGAAGGCTTTGTTGTACATGAGCCCGGCGAAGGCAAAAAGCCTGTTGGCACATGGACATACGGCGAAGAGGGAAAAGAACCGAAGTGGAACCTGCTTCCCTGGTGGACAAAGGCTTGCTTTATAAATGATGCGGCAGAAACAAATGATAAGTACACAATAGCCGATAATATAGGAGCTAAAACCTTTACGTATAATCCCGAGGAAAAGTCTGTTGTAATGAGACTTGATACCGAGAAGGTATATGAAGGTAAGGCTCATGGAGCCGATGATATGTGGCCTCACCTTCTTGTTGAGCAGGATCTTTACGGTGACGATTACTCCAAGGTTCCCGAAGAAAAGAAGGCACAGCTTGACCTTGATGCCGATAAGGTTTACGTCGAAATGGAAGTAAAGCTAAAGGACCTTGTTGACCTTGATGCACACAACAGAAAAGAAGGCGTAAGAAGCCATATCAAGTTTAATGTTTATTTCTACGTTGCACATAAGGAAGTTCCCGGACTTCATACATATTTCGGTGTAAATCCTCTTGATACAAGAGGTAATAACTCCACAAAGTATGACTGGTTCCCGGATATCGGTATTATGTGGATTTACCGAGTACCTGCCATTGACTTTGTAAACGAAGAAAACGCACTCGGCAATGCTGACGGTACTTATAACCTTGATGAGTGGAAAAAGGTTAGAGTTGATATAACTCCTCACCTTGAAAATGTAGCAGCACTTCTCACAAGAGATAATACCCTCAAGAGACCCGTGTCTCGTGAAGACCTTTGGATGAGCGGCGTAAATGCAGGCTTTGAAATCTGGGGCAACTGGCAGTGCGAGGTTGAAATGAGAAATCTCAACGTAATTTGCTACGATAAGATTGAAGAGTAAATAACTAAATATGTTCTTTTCTTAAAAGAGTTGTATTATTTTATCATAAAGCACAAAAAGGGTTGACACATGTCAGCTCTTTTTGTTATAATTAATTGTCATAAATTTGCATAAAAGAAAGGAAAGGGCAAATGAAAAAGTTATTAGTTTTGCTTATGGCAGCCATCATGCTTGCTATGGGCGCAAACGCGGCGTTTGAGAAGGTTAATACCTATGAAAACAATTTCAATGACGTTGCAGACACAGCATGGTATGCCGAAAATGTGAAGACAGCATATGAGCTCGGCTTTATGAACGGTAAATCCGAAGGCAAATTCGATCCTAATGCAGGTGTTACTGTTGTTGAAGGTATCACAATGGCTTCGCGTCTCCATGCCATTTATAACGGCACTGAAGTAACAAAGACAGATAAGGCTGTTGAAGCTTATCGCTTTGAACTTGATGATCCTTCCATCATCGTTGACCTCTCTGAAAGAAATTCCAGAAACACAAACGGAATTAACTTCAACAGAGCAAACGGTAAGATTGAAGACGGTATGCTTATTGTACAGCCCGATGCTCCCAATGCATCCGGCAGCTATGACCCTCAGATTAAGTTTGAAGGTCTTGAACTTGAAGCAAAGAACTACAATAAGGTTAAGTTCAGAATGAAGAGAGACGTTCTTCCCGACATTGATGACAGAAAGAGAAACGAAGTTCTTGAATTCTATTTCCAGACAAGCGTAGCTCCTAACATTGATGCTGAAAAGTGCGTATATGTTAAGTTCCCTGCAAACCAGGATCTTTCCGATTGGTTTGAAGTAGAAGCAGACCTTGGCGGTCACGAGAAATGGACAGATGTAATCACAGGCTTCCGTTTTGACCCCACAAACCACAACGGTATCTACTATATCGACTACATTGAGTTTTCCAAGAGCGAAAACTTAAAGACAGATAAGTGGTATGATATGTATATCGACTATGCTGTAGAAAACCACCTTATCGGTAAGACACAGTATAAGACTGAGGATTACAACAGAAACATTACAAGAGCAGAAATCTGCGATATGTTTGCTGCTGCAATTCCCGAAAGCCACTTTGCTCCCATCAACGACGTTAAGGGTATTCCCGACGTTCTCAGAGATGCAAAGAATGCAGATGTATACCTCGCACTTTATAAGGCAGGCGTACTCCTCGGCGATACAAACGGCAACTTCAACCCCGAAGCTGACATTAAGAGATCGGAAATCGCAGCTATCATCAATAGAGTTGCTCTTCCCGAATCCAGAGTTAAGGGTACAGTAAACGCTGACTGGGCTACACAGGGTAACCAGTACGACAGAGAATTTAATGACGCATCGAGCCTTGAAACCATTACATTCAAAAAATGCGACCTTGAAGTTGTAAACGGTGCTCTTGTTGCAACAGCTCAGTTTATGGGTGCTGATGCAAAGCCTCCGTACGACACACAAATCGGCGTTGAAAACATTTCTCTTAACGCTGAAGACTATACAAAGCTCAGAGTTAGAATGAAGATTGACTTCATCGGCGATAATGATGAGGTTTCCAGAAAGGGCGACTTCTACTTCAAGACAAGCGAAGATGAAAACCTTTCCGAAACAAAGGCTCTTCACGCTGACTTCGGTGCAACATCCTACATGGATCCCTTCGGCTGGTATATAATCGACGTTGACTTTGCAACACATAAGGAATGGAAGGGCAATATCACAGGCTTCCGTTTTGACCCTGCAAACGCAAACGGTAAATTTACTATCGACTATATCAGACTTGTAAAGGCAGATCCCTTAAAGAATGCTTCTCATGAAACCTTAATCAGTGCAGGCTATGAAGCTACATACCTCATGCAGGATAAGGGTTGGGAAAATGGCTTCTATGTAAGTCACTTCGAACAGAATGATAAACAACTTGATATGGAAAGCCGCAAGTGGCAGTACAACGAAACAGACGAAAAGCCTGTATGGAAGATTGGTCCCTGGTGGTGCAAGTATGACCTCTGGGAAAACAGAGTAGAGGGTGATAAGTATGTTCTTAAGGATGATAAGGGTGTAAATACTCTTATCTATAACCCCGAAGAAAAGTCTATTTCCATGAGACTTGACGCAACAAAGGTTCATAACGGTGAGCCTCACAATTCCGATACAACATCCTGGTGGCCTCATCTTCTTCTTGACCAGCCCGAAAGCGTTCCCGTTGACCCTGTTAAGAACTCTGTAGATGCCGACAGAATGTACATCGAACTTGATATGAGAGTTACAGACTTCAAGGATACAATAAATCAGGAAGGCGATAATAACTGCTCATTCCTCGCATACTTCTACCTTAAGACAACTAAGAATCCTGCCGCTAAGATCTGGTACGGACTTACACTCTTTACAGGTACAAGCTCCTCTACAAGCACAACTCCCGGCTGGGCTCCCGACTCTGCGGCTCATATGTATATGTATGCTATTCGTCCCGCTGACATCTACGGCGGTATTGAAAATTCCTTCAACCCCGCAAAGGGACAGCCCGTGGTAGGCGAAGAGTGGAAGCACATCAGAGTTGACATCACAGAGCACATCGACAGATGTATCGAATGGGCTAACCGTGATAAGGCATACGGCCTTGAAGTTTCCAAGGAGGACCTCTACTTCTCCGGCGGTAACATCGGCTTCGAAATCTGGGGTAACTACGACTGTACGGTCGAAATCAAGAACCTTGACATCGTATCCTACAATAAAGCCAACTAAATAAATAAAAAGAACGGCTTTCTGCCGTTCTTTTTTTATGTAAAAAATCCCGATTTGCGCCAAAATAATAGATATTAAAGGAAAAAAACTATTTAATTTTTATATTAAATGTGTTATATTATAGTTAATAAAGATTAAGGAGGAATTCTTATGTCCAGCTATAAGACAATGCCGACTCCCGGCAACACAGAATGGTTTGTTAAAGACAGATTCGGTATGTTTATCCATTTCGGTCTCTATTCCATGCCTGCACGTCATGAGTGGGTGCAGAACTATGAACCTATTCCCGAGGAGCATTATCATAAGTATTTTGAACTTTTCAATCCCGACCTTCTTGATGCAAGAGAGTGGGCAAGAGCTGCAAAGAATGCAGGTATGAAGTATGCCATTCTCACAACAAAGCACCATGAAGGCTTCTGCCTCTTTGACTCAAAGTATACAGAGTATAAGGTAACAAATACACCCTACGGTAAAGATATCGTAAAGGAATATGTTGAAGCCTTCAGAGCAGAAGGACTGAAAGTAGGTCTTTACTATTCACTTCTTGACTGGAATCATCCGTCTTATCCTCTTGATGTTGCTCACTGCTATGCACATTATGAAAACGCAGAAGAAATGGATAAAGGCAGGGATATGAAGGTATATGCCCAGTATATCAGAAATCAGGTGGAAGAACTTCTTACTAACTACGGTAAGATTGATATTATTTGGTTTGACTATTCTTTTAAATACGATACATGTCCTCAGAAGTTGAAGCCATGGATGCAGTTTGAAGGCGGCAAGGGTAAGGAACAGTGGGAATCCGAAAAGCTTATTGAGCTTTGCAGACGCTGTCAGCCCGGCATCATGATAAATAACAGAACAGGTATCCTTCAGGACGTTTATACTCCCGAACAGAAGCGTGCAACCGAGTGGGTAAAGAACGAAAACGGCGACCTTCTCGTGTGGGAAGTGTGCCATACCTTCTCAGGCTCATGGGGATATCATAGAGACGAAATGACTTGGAAGAGCGATAAGATGCTTATCGACCTTCTTACATCCACCGTTGCTTACGGCGGAAATGTAATCATGAATGTAGGTCCTTGCTCAAGAGGTTATATTGACCATAGAGCAATGAATGCGCTCAACGCATACGGCGAATGGATGAAGTATAATTCGCGTTCCATCTACGGTTGTACTATGGCAGAACCCGAATTCAAAGCACCCGAAGGAACCGTTCTTACCCAGAGTAACGACGAAAAGAGACTTTATGTTCACCTTCAGAACTATCCCTTCGGCAGACTTTTTGTTGATAATATCGCTGATAAGATTCATTATGCCCAGTTCCTTTCCGACGGCAGTGAAATTAAATACGAACAGATTAAGGATTCAAATACAATCATGTTCAATCTTCCTACAATACCTCCTAAAGGTATTTCTCCTGTTGTTGAAATATTCCTTAAATAAAGAAGTAACGGCACCCGGAAGGGTGCCGTAGTTTTATGTTATTTTCTGTCGCAGATGTAATCCCTGGGTGAAAAATGAGTGTACTTTTTAAATACTTTAGAGAAGTATAACGGGTCTGTGAAGCCGCACATTTCAGAAATCTTTGATACCTCGTAAACCCCTTTCTCTATAAGGGATATGGCATAGTTCATTCTCTTTTCGTTTATGTACTCGCAAAAGCCTTTGCCGACATTTTTCTTGAAGAGCAGGGAAAAGTATTTCTGGGTGTAGCCGAAAATACCCGAAACCCTGTGAAGACTTATGTCGTTGTCGGCAAAATGCTTTTCAATGTAGTCCAAAATTCCCGAAAACAGTGCGTTTTTGTCATTCGGTGAATAGTTCTTCCCATGCTTGCCGAAGAAAGACAGCGTGTAAAGTAGCATGCTTTCGGTAAGAATGTTTGCATTGAATTCATCAAGACGACGCAACGATGTCAGCCAAAGCTCAGTTATATGGCTGAAACCTTCAAATACAGGCTGTGATTTTGTTATTCCGAGTTTTTCAAGCATTGCTTCAATATCATCACCCATGAAGCTTATATATGAAAACTCAAAGTTGTCGCTGGCATCAATGGAAAAGAAGGTGCCGGGAAAGTTAAAGAAAATTGAGCCTTGTTCAAGCTTGAATCTTGCGTTTTCGCATATCAGCTCGCCTTTTCCTCTTGTAACCAGATTTAAAAGAAATATCGGCTTGAAAAACGGCTGTCTAAGTTTTTTCAGTTCTGTTTCGTATACAAAGTTTACGGTTTTTATGGAATCGGTATAATCCTTTGCAGGCATAAACCTGCATATGCTTGAGCTCATGTTTATCACCCAAGGGTATTATGGCATATAACATGTAAAAAGTCAATATTATTGACGAGAATTTGCTAAAAAAGCGAAATTATCCATTCCAATGAGAGCCTAAGTTTGATATTATTTAATCAGGATAATAAGAAAGGGGAAAGGAATATGGCATATTTGCTTATAGTAGTAAATGTACTTGCAGGACTTGCCGAGGGAATCTTCATAAAAAAGTATAATTCAAAGCATATGTACGGCGGTTTTGTATTCACGGCAATTGTATCTCTCTTTGCCATGGTGTTCTGTGTTATCGGTGATACGGGCGGATTTACAGTTCCTGCCGAGCTTTTGCCATATGCAATGGGTTCAGGGCTACTCTATTGCCTGGCATCAATTCTTACATATTTTGCCCTTGCTTACGGCTCCTTTGCATTGTCAATGCTGGTGCTGTCCTATTCCATTGTCTTTTCAATCGGCTACGGCGTAATTTTTCTCCATGAGCCGGTAACCACTTATTCTGCCGTCGGATTTGTTCTTCTTGTGGTGTCGCTTTATCTGACAAGAAAAGACGGTCTTTCAGGAAAGTTTTCGGTTAAGTGGCTTGTGTGCATACTTCTTTCGGTTGTCGGCAGCGGTATGTACAGCGTTGTTACCAGAATGCAGCAGATTCGTTTTGACGGTGCTTATGATAATGAGTGTCTCGCCATAGGTCTCGGTCTTTCGGCAGCGCTGCTGTTTGTTTTCGGAATATTTACCGACGGAAAATATATGAGGGAAATACTGAGATACGCAGTTCCTTATGCCATGGGTGCAGGTCTTATCAACGGACTTCGTAATGTTATAAGCCTCTTTGTGTGTACCATGATTCCCATATCCGTTTCTTCGGCAACAACATCGGGAATGAAAATTGTGGTTTCTTTCTTTGTGTCATATCTTATGTTCAAAGAGACATTTCTTAAACGTCAGATTGCAGGTGTAGCCATAGGCGCAGTGGCACTTGTGCTTTTGAATATATAACGGAGGTAGACTATGAAAAAGGTAAAATTCGGAGTCGTCGGTGTCAACACAAGAGGCAGAGATGTAATGGGAGAGGTCATCGGCAGAGATGGCTTTGAACTTAATGCAATTTGCGATATAAATTCCGAAACACTTGAAGGAGCTGTAAAGTTTTTTGAAGAAAGAGGAGTAACGGGACTTGATACCTATACTGAATATGAAGACATGCTGAAAAATGCCGATATAGACGCCGTGTTTATAAGTACATATGCAATATGCCATGTTCCTTTTGCCATTATGGCACTTGAGGCAGGAAAGCACGTTCTGTCGGAGATACCGGCCGTAAACTCCGTAGAGGAGGCAAAACAGCTTAAAGAGGCTGTTCTGTCACATCCCGAGGTCAAATATATGGTTGCCGAAAACTGTTGCTATTGGGGACATATTCAGGCGTGGAAAGAATTTGCAGAACAGGGTAAGTTCGGCGAGATTGCTTATGCCGAGTCGGAATATCTTCACTCACGGGATTACAGAACCTTCAAAGCCGAGGAATTTCCTCCCGAGCTTTGGAGAAGCTTCAATAACCCAATAAAATACCTGACACATAATCTCGGTCCGCTTCTTTATATTATGGAGGATGAATGCGTCAGCGTTTCTGCAATGATGCCGGATGTTATATATAACCCTTATATCAAGTATCCGCGAAATGCAGCGGCGCTTTTCAAGACGAAGAAGGGGGCAGTGATAAGAATTCTCATATCATTCGGTACCTTCTGTAAACTCGATCATAATTACAGAATTATGGGAACACGCGGTACAATCGAAACGGATAATATCAAGAGCCTGAAGGATGCCCATTCCTATGCCAGATTTTCCGATGTGGAGGGAAGTATGCATAAAAAGATAGATATTCCCGTTACTATATCTTCCTTCGGTGAAGACGGCGTCCATGGCGGTGCCGACAGAAAAATGGTGCTTGATTTTATTGATATTGTGCTTCATGATAAAAAGGTTGTTCTAGACGTTGATTTTGCAATAAATATATCTCTGCCCGGTATTATTGCAGCACAATCGGCTGAGAACGGCGGACAGCTTCTTGAAATACCAAGAATTTAATTTACAGCCGACCTATTTTATATATTTTATACCTCAAAATGTATTTACAATCAAATTCGGATATTGTATACTGTATGTGTTAGAATAACACCTTGAACGGAGGAATGAATAATGTCTAAAATTGAACAGATTAAAGTAATTATTGTCGGTGCCGGCAACAGAGGTCAGACATATGCAAGACATATGAAAAGCTTCAATAACGGTAAAGGCTTTAAAATAGTCGGTGTTGCAGAACCCGATGATGCCAGAAGAAACGACGTAAAAGCTACATATGAAATCCCCGATGAAAATGTTTATACCACATGGGAAGATATTTTAAACAGACCTAAGTTCGCGGATGTTGCAGTCATTTCTACAATGGACAGAATGCATTACGGTCCTGCCATGAAGGCAATTGAGCTTGGCTATGACCTTCTTCTTGAAAAGCCCGTTTCACCCGAACCAAAAGAATGTGCAGATATTCTCAAGGCGGCAAGAGCTAAGGGAACAAAAATAATGGTTTGCCACGTTCTCAGATATACCTCGGCGTTCAGAAGCCTTAAACACTTTATTCAGTCGGGTAAACTCGGAAAGATTATGTCTGTACAGCATACAGAGGCGGTAGGTAATCTTCATCAGAGCCATAGCTTTGTAAGAGGCAGATGGGGTAATAGTTGTGAAACAAGTCCCATGCTTCTCCAGAAGTCTTGCCATGACCTTGATATTATTCAGTGGTTTCTTGATAAGAAGTGTAAGAAGATTCAGTCTTTCGGCTCACTCAAATACTTCACACCCGAAAATGCACCCGCAGGTGCAACCGACAGATGTCATGAAGGCTGTCCTGTGGCTGATACCTGTCCTTATGAAGCAACGAGAGTTTACTATAAGGATGCTCCTAACTGGTTAAAGCACGCATTTACACGTCCTTTTGACAGCGAAGAGGAGAGAAGAGAACACTTCCTTAAGTCTCAGTATTCAAGATGTGTTTTCAAATGTGATAATAACGTTGTTGACCATCAGACGGTCAATATGCTCTTTGAAGATGATATTACCGTAACATTTACAATGGCGGCATTCAATAAGGGCGGCAGAAGCACAAGAGTTATGGGTACAAAGGGCGAACTCTTCTTTGAAGATGATTTGGCAAGTGCAAGATTCTTTAACTTTGATACAAGAAGCTATGAAGAACTTCCCACAAACGAAGCAAGGGTAGATGCATCCATCAACGGTGGACATGGCGGCGGTGATACAGGTATAGTTGCAGTGCTTTATGATTATATCAATGATGAGATTGATATGAAAGAAGTAAGCGAAATCGGCATTTCCATCGAAAATCATATGCTTGTGTTTGCGGCGGAAGAGTCAAGAATGACAAATACTGTTGTTGATATCAAGGAATATAACGATAAGATTATGGGAAAGAGCTTTGAGTTCTAAATTAAAAATAAGACGGCTGAGAAATCAGCCGTCTTTTGAATTGTTTACTGAGTGTTTAGCATCCCATTTTTTGTAGATTAATGCACCAAGGATTGATATTATGAGTATCAGAGAATAGACAATTGCGAGAAATAGATAATTCTTTTCTGCAAAAGCGTCACCGCCAAGTGTTGATGATATAACGGAGGGTATTCTTGCCAGAAGCGAAAGGACCATGAAATCTGCAAACTTGATTTTTGTAAGTGGAACAATGTATGTCAGTAAATCCTTAGGTGTGCCGGGCAAAAAGTAAATTATGAAAATAACGGTTTTAAGCCGTTTCTCATCCCGCAGAAACTTGAATTTGTTCATAGCCTTGCTACCTGCCGCTTTTTCGACGAGATTTTCACCAAGAAATCTGACGGCAAGAAAAATTACGCATTGACCTATGGCAACTCCAAGAAGACAAAATAAGAATCCGCCGAACCATCCGTACAATGTGCCTGCAACAAACTCTACGATTTCACCGGGGATAAGTGCAACAATAACCTGAGCCACCTGTATAAACAGCATAACGATAAAGCCGAAGATTCCAAAAGAATCAATCAGCCTTATAAAGTCGTCGGGGTTGTCGTAAGACTTTATGAGCGGAAAGGCTATCGCAGTCAGTAAAACCATTGCTGCAACGTATGTGATTGTTGAAATCAGCTTGAAAGTGTTTTTCTTCATCTTTATACCTCTGAATTCAGTATAATTCAATAAATGTTAAAAATCAATATCAAACTCAAAATTGCTAGAAAAACATGTTTTAAATGTTATAAAATTTGCTAATTTTTGCAAAACTTCACTTGACAAATAAAATCAGCTGTGATATAATATACGACGTTGTGTAACAGCAATAATTTAATATGTATGCACCTTTAGCTCAGTTGGTTAGAGCTACCGGCTCATAACCGGTTGGTCTGGGGTTCGAGTCCCTAAAGGTGCACCAGAAAAAGTCAGTACCCATCAGGGTGCCGACTTTTTCTTTTACATAGGAAGGGACTCGAACCCTGAGAGGGCTTTTTGCGGTCGGGATAGCCCGACAGCAGACTGACGGGCAGTAACAAATATAAATAAAGCTACCGTGTCGCACAAACATCCGCTTCAAAACATTTGATAATAATAAAAGGTGCGAGAAGCTTGTCTTCGAGCAAGTGTGGATGCGAAGCATACATGTCCCTAAAGGTGCACCGTCGAGAGCCTCGACACGCAGTTCGCGTGCTGAGGTTTGTGTGATATTTAGGAAATCACACGCGATATAGAGTCATAACACATCAGAGTGCTGACTTTTTTGTTATTCCTAAAATCTTGACAATCAAAACTCAATATGGTAAAATCAATATGCTACACAATCAAATAAAAACTGTTATTCGGGGGAAACTGTGATAAAAGGTGTCTCTCTTTTTCATCATATCTGGATAACAGTATGGATTGTGTAGCAACAATTAAGAGAACACTTTTTTGTGCGTCTCTTAATGGGGCGCACTTTTTTTGTGCCTTGATTTCGAGTGAAAGAGGAATGTGTAATGAAAATTGGAGAAAAAATTCGAAGGCTCAGACAGAGTAAAGGAATAACCCAAAAAGAACTTGCCGGAATGCTTTATGTTTCAACACAGGCTGTTTCAAAATGGGAAACCGGAAAAAGCACACCTAATATTCAGATTTTGCCTTTAATTGCCGAATTGTTCGGTGTATCGGTTTCTTACTTTTTTACTGATTAATAATTGTTTTTTTGTTGACAGGAATGCTTATGTGTGCTAAAATTAGCCTGTAAATCAAGGGAGGCAGTAGTATGAAGACATTGATTCTCGGCGACATTTGCCCGAAAGATAATAACTACGAATACTTTAAAAAACAGGATTTGAATGCACTTTTTACTGATACTCAGGTTATGTTCAAGAATAAAGACCTTGTTTTTGCAAACCTTGAATGCGCTATTACTGAAAGTGAAAACGCAATTCCCAAATTCGGTCCTAACCTGAAAGCTCCTTATGAAACGGCACTTGTTGCAAAGAAAATCGGAATTAACCTTCTCGGCTTTTCCAATAACCATATTTTCGATTATGGTAAAGAAGGCATGAGAGATACCTTTAACGCCGTAAAAGACGCAGGACTCGATTGTACGGGCTTTGGTGACAACTACGAAGACTCCCGTAAAAACTACTATTTTGAAAAGAACGGCGAAAAAATCGCAGTAGTAACGGTGTGCGAGCATGAATATACATATGCCCTTGAAAACAGAATGGGTGCCCGTCCTTTTGATGAATATGACACAATTGATGATATCATTGATGCCAAAGCAAATGCAGATAGAGTTATCGTTATTTACCACGGAGGTAAGGAATTCTGCCAGTATCCCTCGCCCAGAGTTCGTAAGCTCTATCACGCAATGGCAAAGCACGGTGCAGATGTTATTGTCGGCCAGCATAGCCATTGTATCACATGTTATGAATATGTTCATGACTGCCATATCCTTTACGGTCAGGGAAACTTCCATTTTGTAATGCCTCATGACCTTGAAGTGTGGCATACAGCTCTCATGGTTGAGTATGACACAACTAGTCATGAAATCAAGTTCACACCCACCCGAGATAACGGCATTGGAATTGAACTTGCCAAGGGCGAAGATAAAGAAACCATCATGCGTGAGTTTGAAGAAAGAAATAAAACACTTCTCGACGGCACGTGGAGACAGCATTGGCATGATTTCTGTATGCAGAACAAAGTCTACCTTGACGTTATACGCAAGGCAGGCGATCCCGATCCCAATGAACACGTAAATCTCATCTTCGGTCATTACCTTGACTGTGAAGCACATACCGATGTGTGGCGTGAATTCTATCCGACATTTAATCAGACAAATGAAATAGACTAAATTTTAAAGGCTCCCGTCAGGGAGCCTTTTCATATAAAGAAAACCGACCGCCGTAAAAGGCGGTCGGTAAAACGTTTAAACTAAACGTTGATTACATTGTTACCATGCAGAACTTGAGAACAAAGAGGATAGCAACAACTGTGATTGCGATGTCCTTCTTTGTGTACTTGCCTGTGAAGAGAGTGATAAGTGTGTATGCAATAGCACCAACACCGATACCGTTGGAGATGGAGTATGTAAGAGGCATGCAGATGAGTGCGAGGAACGCGGGAACTGCATTTCTTGCTTCAGACATATCAACATCCTTGAAGTTCTTCATCATGAGTACGCCCACATAGATAAGAGCGGGAGCTGTAGCACATGCAGGAATAAGAGAAGCAACAGGGCTGAGGAAGAGGCAGATGAAGAAGCAGATAGCAACTACAAGAGCTGTAAGACCTGTTCTACCGCCGGCACCAACGCCTGATGCGGATTCAACGAATGTAGTAACAGTAGATGTACCGGAAACACCGCCGACAACAGTTGCAATAGAGTCAGACATCATGCACTTGTCAAGGTTAACGGGGTCGCCGTTTTCGTCGAGCATGCCTGCCTGAGAAGCTGTACCGTAAACTGTACCGATTGTATCAAACATATCAACGAGAGCATATGTGATAATGAGAACAACAGTAGTGAAGATGGCGCTTGCACCGCTGCCGAATGCCTTTGTCCAGGCTGCACCGTCAAAGAGACCTGTGATACCGATAGCACCGAAGTCCTTGAAGGACTGGCCAACCTGTCCCATGTCAAATGAAGGAGCAACACCCATAACAGGGTAGTAGATGATTGCTACTGCGATGATGGAAATGAGAACGCTGCCCTTAACCTTGAGCTGATCGAGAACAGCAATGATGATAAGACCGAGAAGAGCAAGGAGTGCAGGAACGATAGTTGCCTTGAAAGCACCGTTCTGGATTGCACCGTGGATGTCCATAAACTGAACGAGTGTATACTGGTTTGTCTGGATAATACCAACGTTCTGGAAGCCGAGGAATGCAATAAAGAGACCGATACCGGCAGGAATTGCCTTCTTCAAGCAATCGGGAAGTGCTTTGGCAATCTTTTCTCTCGTCTTTGTAACCGAAAGAAGGAAGAAAATAATACCCGAAATGAAGATAACAACCATACCGTAGTGGTAGCCCGTAATCAAATCTCCGCCGCTGATAATTTCGGGAAGAATGAAGGATACGAAGAAGAACGAGTTAAGACCCATACCGCATGCCTGAGCAAAGGGCATCTTCGCATAAAGGGACATAAGCATAGTACCGATGAAAGCACCGAGAATGGACGCTACGTAAACAGCGTTCCAAATCATCTGGAACTTGGGATCAGCACCGGGAGCAAGGTGGTTGAAGCTTACAATCTGGTTAGGGTTTGTAATGACAATATATGCCATTGCAAAGAACGTAGTGAGACCCGCCATGATCTCAGTACGAACGGTTGATTTGTTCTCCGAAATCTTGAAGAACTTGTCCATTAAGATCACTCCTTAAATGAATTTATTTGGATGTAATTATTTTACAACAATTTATTAATTTTTGCAAGCTTTTTAACGGTTTGACGCCACAAATCATCATATTTGACAAATTTTGACAGTAATATTCATCATTTTAACTAAATGTAGTGTTAAACTCCTGAATTGCTCGCAGATGTTGTGTCAGAAAGCGATAAATTGCTGTAATATTATCACATTTAGTTAATGTCTTTTCTGTCGGAATTGGTTACAAAAAGAAAAAGACAGGTATAAAACCTGTCTTAATTCTCTGCTTAGTCGTTGTTTTCGGAAATGTCAACGATAACTCTCTTGCCGGTGCTGTTTGCAACTGCCTTTACAACAGTTCTTATTGCCTTGGCAATTCGTCCCTGCTTGCCGATAACCTTGCCGAGATCGCTTTCGTCTACCATAAGGTTAAGCACAGTAGTGTCTCCGCTGACTTTTTCTTCAATTACAACTTTGTCGGGATTGTTGACAATAGATGTAACTATGTCAAAAAGAACCTGTTTCATAGTTGAATGCCTCCTTTAATCGGCGGTAAGAGAATGAACTCTTTCGTGTTGATTAAAGAATGCCGTTCTTCTTGAGGTATGCCTTTACAGTTTCAGTAGGCTGAGCACCGTTAGCAATCCATTTCTTAGCCTTGTCTGCATCAATTTCAACTGTTACAGGATCTGTAAGGGGGTTGATGTAGCCGATTTCTTCGATGAAACGACCGTCTCTGGGGTATCTGGAATCTGCTACTACTACTCTGTAGAAAGGAGCTTTCTTTGCGCCCATTCTTCTAAGTCTGATCTTTACTGCCATTTTTTTGTCCTCCAAAATTTAAATATTTTTATATTTATAAACGCTTTTATAAAGCATGTTTATACTGAATTATTTTCTCTTTTTCTTTTTGTTCTTCTTTTTGAGAGCCTTTGAAACCATCTTTCCGCCCATCTTGCCGAAAGGGGAAGAACCGCTTGTCATCTGCTTCATCATCTTCTTGGTCTGGTCAAACTGCTTGAGAAGTCTGTTTACATCCTCAACCTTCATGCCCGATCCTTTTGCGATTCTGATTTTTCTTGAAGCACCGATGATGTCGGGATTGTCTCTTTCCTCGGGAGTCATTGAAAGAATAATTGCTTTCATTCTTTCGATTGCTTTGTCGTCAACCTTGACGTCCTTGAGCGCGTCCGCTTTGACACCGGGAATCATGCCGAGAAGCTGGTCGATGGGTCCCATGTTTTTAAGCTGGTCAAACTGGTCAAGATAGTCGGTAAGGGTGAAGGTCTGCTCACGCATTTTCTTTTCAAGCTCAGCCGCTTTCTTTTCGTCGAAAGCCTGCTCTGCTTTTTCAATAAGCGAAAGCACATCGCCCATGCCGAGGATACGGCTTGCCATTCTGTCGGGGTAGAAGGGCTCGATGTTGTCCATCTTTTCGCCCGTACCGATGAACTTTATGGGCTTTCCCGTCACCTGTCTTGTGGACAGTGCCGCACCGCCTCGTGTGTCGCCATCAAGCTTTGTAAGGATAATACCCGTTACATCAAGCTTTTCGTTAAAGGTTGCCGCCGCATTTACTGCGTCCTGACCTGTCATGGCATCTACAACAAAGAGAATTTCCGTAGGGTTTACATCTTCTTTGATTTTCTGAAGCTCGCCCATGAGTTCTTCGTCAACGTGAAGACGTCCTGCGGTATCAAGAAATACCATATCGTGACCGTACTTGTATGCATGGCGAAGGGATTCGTTGGCAATCTTTACGGGATCCATGCAACCTTCAATGGTAAACACGGGAACGTCGATTGACTGTCCCACAACCTGAAGCTGTTTGATTGCTGCAGGTCTGTAGACGTCGCAGGCAACAAGCAGAGGACGCTTGCCTTGCTTTTTGTACATAAGAGCAAGCTTTCCTGTGTGGGTGGTTTTACCGGCACCCTGAAGACCGCACATCATGACAATCGTCGGAGGCTTTGAAGAAATCACAAGCTTTGTGTTTTCTCCGCCCATGAGAGCCGTCAACTCTTCGTTTACGATTTTGACTATATGCTGCGAGGGAACAAGACTTTCAAGAACTTCAGCACCCACAGCTCTTTCGGAGCATGTCTTTATAAAGTCCTTTACAACCTTGTAGTTGACGTCGGCTTCGAGAAGTGCAAGCTTTATTTCACGCATTCCTTCCTTGACGTCAGCCTCGGTGATTTTTCCTTTGTTTCTGAAAGACTTGAAGGCGTTAGCCAGTCTTTGAGTTAAACTTTCGTACATTTTACTCCTGTTATTCGTGAACCGCCTTCAGCTCTTCGATAAGGGAAGAGAGACGCTTATTATCGGTTTCCAGTGAAAGCTCCAGTAGCTTATCTAAAATTTTTTCGGTCTTGAGGGACTTCTCATATAGATGAAGCGCATTTTCAAGAGCCAGAAGCTGTGCCTCAGCATGCTTTATCTGGTCCCTGACACCCTGTCGTGAAATTCCGACATGCTCTGCAATTTCCGAAAGAGAAAGGTCATCATCGTAATAGTATTCAAGTGCAAGCCTCTGCTTTTCGGGAAGAAGGGCAGAGTAGATGTCGCATAAAACCGAAATCTCAAGATTCTTTCCAGCCATAGTTACCTCAATATACTGTAAAGTGTTTTTCTTTACACCTTGAAGATTATACACTACTCTTTAGAGTTTGTCAAGTGCTTTTTCACAAAAATGTTTAATTTTTTTATAAAAAAGCTCCAAAGTAAAAAGCACGCCGTAGGACGTGCTTCTTAGAGTTACTCTTCAAGCAGTTCAATTGCAAATTCCGCATTCTTTTCAGCAGTCCGCCTCAGAACCTCATTTGTTTTCCTGAGGTTTTCTCTTCTTTCATTCTTTTCAAGAATGATTGTGTTGAGAAGCCTTTCTGCTTTTGCGTAGTCGAAGCTTTCGACGTCAACCCTGTCGGGCTGATTGAGTGATTCCATGAATGCGCTGATTTTAGGGTCATAGCAAATGGGCATTGCAGGAATTGCAAGTGTTGTGGCATAAATTAGTGAATGTAACCTCATGCCTATGAGTATTTCAGCTTCTGACAGAACGGAAAACATTTCGGGAACCGAAAGCTCTCTGCTGATGATATATGAAGGCTTTTTCATAAGTGACATAACATTCTTTGAAATATCGGTATCCTCGGGATACTGCATAGGAACAAAGAGCGGGTAAATACCGTGATTTTCCACCATTTGGTCGCAGAGCTTTGCAAGATCGGAACAGAAGTAGGGGCTTGAGTTTTTCCATGCACGAATTGAAACAATGCAAAGCTTTGTTCCGGAGGGAACACCGGCAATGTTGGTGAAGAATCTTCCCGAGCCTTTGCCTTCCGTGTCAATTGTAAAGGCAGGGTCTGCCGTGATTATGATTTTTGGTTTTGTAACCCCGAGACTTTTCAGTTCTTCGTCTGATTTGTCATCACGCAGGGTTATGAAATCTACCTTGTTCAATATTTTTGCCGCAAGTGTACGGTTTCTCTTTTTTGTAATGGGACCGATACCGTTGGCATATAACATTGTTTTCATGCCGCACTTCTGTGCAAGACGGATTATGGCAAGATAATACAGAATAGATTTACTGCTGGTAACGTCCTGTAAAAGACTGCCGCCGCCAAAAAGAAGCATTTTTGACTTCTTCATTTCCTTGCGTATTTTAAACAGATTGTATCTGCCTATTGAGTTTACATTGTAGACCTCGCTTGTTTCTTCCGGCTTGTTTGATAGAACCGTGAAATCAAGCTCAGGTCTTTTTTTTCTGAGGGTATTCAGAATTGCAAATAACAGTGCCTCGTCGCCGCTGTTGGCAAAACCGTGATACCCGGATATCAAAATATCAGCCATTATTCATTCTCCGTGTTGGATTTAAGTTTTGAATATACTTTTTTGACTATCTTTACAAGAATAAGGTTAGCAATTACCGCACAGAGGCTGACAACCATACCTACAATAAATCCGTTGAAAGTTCTAGAAACAATTACGGAATAGTCTGTAAATACATGGCAGAAGCTGTTTGTTACGGATGCTGCAAGAATTGATGCGGCAATGGCAAGCAACCACTGAATAAGGGATAGATTTGTTTTCTTGAGATAGTAAACAAGAAGTAAAAGGGCAGGGTATCCGATAAGGAATTCCTTAGTTCTCGGACGTGCTGCAAAAAGCTCCGTAAGAGCAGTTCTCATTTTCTGTTCAACCGAACTTATGCTTTCAACGTTACCGCTTCTTATAATATAGTAAGCACCTACAGCAAGAACAACTCCGCCTATAAGAACCCAGAATACCTTGATTTCGGCATTGAGAATCTCGTAAAGCTTGTTTAAGAAGTTGCCGTCTTTTTTCTTCATGAAAAGCATGTAGAAAACAATTGCCGTGTAAGCAACGGGAACAAGAAGAGAAAGCTTTATGCCTCTGAAAATGTCGTTGTTGATGTAGTAATCAATTCCCGAAAGCATGCTTCCCATACCGACAGATGAAATAAGAAGGGATGCAAGCATGACAGCAATACCTGAAACAGACAGCACAAATACGTTTGCCTTGTCCCCTGATGCCTTTAAGAAGCCGAGAAGAAGGGTCATGGCAAAACAGGACTGAATTACACAGTAAAGTGTCGGGTAGAGAGTAAGAAGCACGGCGAGACGTACGGGAATGAAATATGTCGCAAGAAATCCGATGACGGCAACTCCGAAAGCAACCAAAGAAAGCTTTTCAAGCTCCTTACCTGAGATTATCTTCACCATTATAAGCATTGCCATAACCATGATTACCGCACAGCATGCATAGTTGAAGGTCTTGTTGACAGAGTAGCTGAGTGCCGCAGTGTCACCGTTTACCGTAAAGCCTTCATCCTCAATCTTTTGCTTGTATTCTGCAGTAGCTCTCAGAGTATAGTCGGCAAGCTGGTTCATTGACAGCTTTGCAATATTAATCTGAGTTACGATAATGAATCTCAGGTTTCTGTCCATGGTGGAGTTGAAGAACTGAGTTGTTCTGTGACCGTAGAAGCTGTCGTCAGCCTGCGAGTCGTCGTAGGTTTCGTAAGCTCTTATAACCTTTCCTGAGCCGTAGTTGACAACCGAATTGAACACCTTGCCATAGCCCAAGAATCTCTGGTTGGAAAGCTGGTTTGTGTTTTCTGTCACAACGAGAGTCATATTGCTGTTATTTATAATGTCAATGATACCCTCGTAGTTCTTTTCGTTTTCCTCGCGTCCGATAATGGGACTTGTGTCTTCCTTTATGTTAAGATACTCAACATTGTACTCTTTTACAATTCTTTCAATATCCTCAAGATACTGTGTGTTTTCATAGTTCTTGAGCTTGTGAATGAGAGCAATTTTGAAGCCCTTGTCGTGAAGCTCCTTGATTTCACCCTCGTCATAACCAAGAGCAAAATCCCATAACTGCTTGTGGCCGTTGTGGAAAACATAGATGACCATGTCCTCGGTGGTGTCGTCGTATTTTAAGTTGCCGATGTAGGCATAGTCATTTTCGCCGAAACGTCTCGGGATAAGATATGCGAGCTTTTCCTGTAATTCCTCTCTCTTTACAAGAACAACATAGCTGTCAAGTGTAACATTGGGAAATCTTTCCTTGATGACGTCACCCACATATACGCTCTCTTCGTCGTACTTGTGCAGAAGAACGTTGTACTTGATGCATGTTACCTCACCGGCGGAAACCAGGGCGTTGAGATCCTCTTCCATTACCGCAACCGTGTCAACGCCGATTTTCTTGTATTCTTCAAGATTGTCCCAGAGCTTTTCTTTTGAAACCTTTTTCACAAGGTCGTTGTAAAGAACGGCAATGTTTACGTTTTTGTTTGCCTTTTCCGCATCAAGTCTCGTAAAAAGTGAGGGAGTGATGAGAAGCAGCATGACAATCATAAGTGCCCATGCAATAATTGTGGTCAGTCTCTTTTTCATAATATCATTACCTTTCTTTTCTGATAAGATGCTTGAGTACGCCTGTTGCGGCAATTAGAATAATGTAAACAACGCCGCACGCCGCAAGGGGAATAATAAATGTGAATTGTCCGTGAGTGAATAAAGGACAGAACCTGTTGAAAATAAAGTACACGGCAAAGGCTGCAGCTCTGCTGATAAAGATTTTTATAATGTCAGTCAGTAAATCCTTTTTCCAGTACTTTCCGATAACGGATTTGATGGCAAATGAAATCATCACCGCATAACAGAAGAGGAAGAATGAGCTTGAAGCGGCAATAAGCATGGTTTTGCAGGAAATGCCGCAGCCGTAAAAAAGATCATCGGATGCATATCTGCTTATAAGGCTGTTGGTTGCGGCGTTGAGAATAACCACCGAAATTGTGCCGCAGACGCAGTATTTGTATTTGCCGGCAAGATAAAGAATCTTGTTGAAAAGCTCCTGTGCAATGTAGCCGAGAACACCAAGACTGTATATAAAAAGTACGGAAGAAACAGCAGAAGTGGCCTCGGGAGTAAATGCATCTCTTTCATATAAAAGACGTATAATGTCTTTGCCGAAAAGACCTGCAACGAGAAGGTACGGCAGGAATATTGCCACCATAACGGTGATGATGTATTTCACAAGACCGTTTACGTATTCAATCTGACCTTCCTCATAGTTTTTGGAAATCGCAGGGAAGAAAACCGTGCTCATGGCAACAACAAAAATGCTTGCGATAATAACAAAAAGATTTGAAGCATATCCGAGGGTTGATGCCATACCTTCGGCAGAGCTGACAAAGGCGCGGTCAGTGTAGAATAAGAGCTGGAACATCATGTTTGAAAGGAAAATCCAGAGTATTTCCGAATTCTTGTCCTTGATGATTCCCGCACCCTTGGTTTTGCTTATAAGTGAATACCCTTTTCCGAAGAAGGAGGGGAGAAGAATTGCAATGTGTAAAAACCAACCTATTGTTGTGACGATTGCAACTGTTGTAAGTGAAACATCGGGAATAAAAAGTGAAGCGATAATAACAGCGTTGAACGGAAGACTCATAATGGCTGTTACAAAGAATACCTTTTCATTCTGAAGTACACCCGATATTATGTATGCAATTACAACGAAAACGAGGGAGGGCACCATTATATACATAAGGTTTACAGCAAGCCCTACATGAGCTTCGTCAATGCCGGGAAGTAAAAGCTTTGTGACAATCGGCTTTGCAAAGAGTGCCATAAGAGCCGCCACAGCTGTTACGGCAAAAAAGCTCTTTCTCAGGAAAGACGAAACATATGCCTTTTCGTTTCCTGCGTTCTCAGCCTTGTTCATATTTTTTATGACAAGCGTTGAAAGAGCCACTCCTATTCCGGCAAAAATCAGATTTACCAGATTGAATACCTGTAAATATATGTCGGCTTCAATACTTGTACCGAATGTTCCGGAAAAAAAGATTTCCCTGAAGAATCCTACTGCCTTTGCGAGTATGATTCCCATAACAACCATTACATAAGCATTTCCCATGTAAATAACTCCTTAATTACCTAAAAATGGTCACAAATTTCCATAATAAATACAATATTACATATATAATACATTCTATACTAAAATTTTCAGATAGTCAACACATAATTCTTTAAAATTCATGTTGAAATGCACCTCTGTATGTGTTAGAATAATTGTAAACCAAAACGACAAAAACATTTCTGAAAGGAGAGCTGATATGAAAAGAATAGCCCTTGTACTTTGTATCATTCTGATGCTCTGTATTTGTGTATCGGCATCACCGATATTCAAATATGAAGACGCGGTGCCGATAACCGATACAGTAACACTCACAAATGTACGTGAATTTCATGCCGATTATAATATCAGCTATTCTTTTATAAAGATGGATCTTACGGATGAACGCGTAAAGCTGAAGCTTCTGACGTCTGATGAGGGTACAGATGTGCTGTCGTATATGTCAGACCTTGCGGCAACTGATGAGAACACCGTTGCTGCCATAAACGGAGACTTCTTTTCAGTTTACTCGGGAAATAAAGGCTTTTCTCTCGGTATCGAAAAACAGGACGGAGAGATTTTTCAGTCACCCATAAACCCCGATACAATGGCAACCGTTGCGTATGACGGAAGAAACTTGCTGATGACATACCTTGATTTTCATGTAATGGTAGTTGCACCAAACTGGGAATATAAGGAAATCAGACATATAAATAAACATACCTCATATTACGGTGACCTTCTGATGTATACCCATGAGTTTAACGGCGGATATTCTCCCGCACCGGGCGGCGATGTTCTGGAGGTGGTGATTGAGGATAATGTTGTCACCGAATTCAGACGAAATTTGGAGCCCTGCCTTATACCCGAAAACGGCTGTGTGCTTGTGGTTTCCGAAGGCTCATCCATGTTTTTTGAAAATAATCTTTCTGTCGGTGATGAAATACATTTTGACTGGTATGTAACTCCTTCGCTTGATGAATTTGATACAGCCTTTGGCGGCGGCTCAATGCTGGTGTATGAAGGTCGGGATGTCGGCAAGGTAGGGGATTATACCCATACCGTTTCAGGATTTCATCCCAGAAGTGCAATCGGTGTTGATAAAGAAGGGAAAACACTTTATCTCGTTGCTGTTGACGGACGACAGACATCCAGCCGCGGCATGCGGATGTCTCACCTTGCAGAGCTTATGATTGAGCTCGGCTGTTATACTGCCGTAAACCTTGACGGCGGCGGCTCGACAAGAATGCTTGCCTCGACCATGTGGCATTCGGATATGTACGCTGTAAATAATCCTACCGAAAACCGAAAGGTCATAAATGCAATCGGTATTGTTCTCAATAATAAAACAGAAAATGACGAAGACAAAGAAACAAATGATGATGTTGATAACGCCGAAGAAACTGCCGACGAAACGGATGAGCAGAGCATAAATCAAGAAAAAGTAAATGAACCTCTTATATCAGGCATAAAGATTAAACCTTCAAAGCAGGTAGCCTTTGTCGGAGAAGAGATTAAACTTGATGTTTCAGCTCATGATGAACAGCTGAGACCCGTCTATATGGATTTTGAAGAGTTCGGATTTTCAGCATCCGAAGGTGAAATCAATGACGGTAAACTCGTTTGCGACACAGGAGGAAACGTAACAGTAGGCGTGCTTCTGGGTGAGCATTACGCCGAGACACAGGTTTATTATGTGGATGAAATCAGCGGAATAGTAACCGATGGAGCTTTGAAGCTGAGTAAAGGTAATGAACATCAATTGCCCGTGTATATTTTCGATTATTACGGACGTTTTCTCAAGCCGGAAAGCCTTGAAGCTTTTGAAATTACATCTTCGGATGAAAATGTAGTAACCGTTGAAGACGGAATAGTAACGGCTGTAGGTAACGGAAACGCGCTTATAACCGTATCAAAGGGAAATATCAAAAGCTTTGTCAGCGTGGCTGTCGGTACATATTCTTATGACTATCTTTATGATTTTGAAAAGATAAAAGGAAGCTTTGTCTCGTATCCCGAAGATACAAAGGGAAGCTTTGAACTTTCGGACGAATATTCATTGTCGGGACAGTATTCCGGTAAACTCAGCTTTGACTTTACCGAAGAACCTGAACCTGTGACAATTTCGGAAGAAACCCGTGAAAATTCCGATGATACTCTTTCTGACGAAAAGCCCGAGATGACAGCAACAGACGAAACAGCAGAACCCCGGCAGGTAACATCCGATGAAATCTCGCCTGAAATAACCGCAGTAAATGAAGCACCTGCAGATGTATCAAAAGCCGTATATTTCTCCCTTGACAGTAATGTGGTTTTTGACAATGAAAACCGCTTGTTGCAGATTGGTGTATATAGTGATGATGCCTTTAATCATGAAGTAAGGGCACAGCTTGTATACGGTAACGGCAGGGTTAAAAACATGAAATTTGATGGTGAAGTTTTTGAAGACCGGTGGAACACCCTGACTCTTGAAGTGCCTGAAGAACTTGCATATCCCGTGTATCTGTCAAGAATATATGTGCTGTACACTCCCGGCGAAGAAAAGGACTCGGGATGTATCTACATTGATGATGTTACAATGACTTCAATGAGAGAATATGTCCCAAAAGTTTCACCCGGGAATGTATACAGATATAATACCAATAACAGCGGTATTGCTTCAAAAGTAGTTGTATCTGCCGTTCCCGAATGGAATAACGGTAATCCTGTTACTCTTTATGAAAAAACAAGAGTTGAAAATCATATCCTGTCGAAAAACGGAATTGTTATTTCGGATAACATGAAAAAGACCGTTTCGGAGGATGATAATGCTGTTTATGTATATCTCGATACGTCTGACGGCGGTATAAGAAATACCGATTCTTCCCAGTGGGAACTGCTTACAAAGGCTGTTGAAATGTCAAACCGAAAGAATCTTTTTATCATAACAAATAACGGCATTTTCGGAAATGATGAATTTGAGAATGAGGTTGTAAGAGACTATCTTGCATCAATTGATAAAGATGTGTTCGTCGTTTCGCCCGATAAGGCTGACAGCTTCATGAATATCGACGGAGTCAGCTACTTTACCCTTGACAGCACACCGGTAACCGAGATTTCGCTTGTGGGCGGTAAACGCAGAAATGCAGTTGAATTCCATTTCGGAAACTGTGTTACATTTGAATTCAAATCAATATAACAAAAAATCCCCTACGCTTTCCGCGTAAGGGATTTTGCTTTTGCCGTAAAAATTACTTTGCAGTAATAAAGCCCTTCTTTGCAAGGTATTCGGCGATAAGTACTGCACCGCCTGCCGCACCTCTGAGGGTGTTGTGAGAAAGACCTACAAACTTGTAATCGAAAAGTTTGTCTTCACGAAGTCTGCCTGCTGTGATGCCCATACCGCCGTAGATGTCTCTGTCGAGATTTGCCTGGGGACGGTTGTCTTCTTCAAAGTAAGTGATAAACTGGTCGGGAGATGAGGGAAGATCAAGCTCTGCCTTTACATCGTTGCCGAACGCCTTCCAGTCAGCGAGAATCTGTTCCTTTGAAGGAGCTTCACCCTTGAACTTAACAAATACAGCAGCAGTATGTCCGTTTGTTACGGGAACTCTGATGCACTGACAGGTGATGCAGGGCTCTGTAGCAGAAACTACTACGCCGTCTTCTACCTTGCCCCAGATTTTAAGGGGTTCGTTTTCGCTCTTTTCTTCTTCGCCGCCGATAAAGGGAATGATGTTGTCAATCATTTCGGGCCATTCGTTGAAGGTCTTGCCTGCACCGGAAATAGCCTGATATGTACAAACAACTACGTTTTCAATGCCGTACTTGAGAAGGGGAGTAAGCATGGGAACATAGCTCTGGATAGAGCAGTTGGGCTTAACAGCAATAAAGCCGCGTGTTGTTCCGAGTCTCTTTTTCTGTGTATCAATAACTGCAACATGAGCGTTGTTGATTTCGGGAATAACCATGGGAACGTCGCTTGTTCCTCTGTGAGCAGAGTTGTTGGAAACAACGGGTGTTTCTGCCTTGGCATATGCTTCTTCAAGAGCCTTGATTTCGTCCTTCTTCATGTTGACAGCACAGAATGTAAAGTCGCACATGGAAGAAACCTTTTCAACGTCTGCAGCATCGTAAACGGGCATCTTTGCAACCTTTTCGGGGATAGCTGTGTCCATCTTCCATCTGCCGCCGACAGCTTCTTCGTATGTCTTGCCTGCACTTGATGCGCTTGCCGCAAGAACTGAAATTTCAAACATGGGGTGGTCGGAAAGAAGAGTGATAAATCTCTGACCAACCATACCTGTGGCACCGATGATGCCTACCTTTAACTTATTCATTGTGTATACCTCCGTGGTGGTGATAATTATAAACTGTATTTTGCACGTTCTCCGCCGATATACTTTGGACGGACCTTTGCAAATGTAATCGGCGCTTCGCCGATTTTTTTTATGCTTGTTCTTACGGGTACTGCAACTCGTTCTAAGTGCATACCTATAAGCGTTGAGCCTATGTCAATACCGAGCTGTGCTTTGATTTCTTCAACAAGGACGGGATTTTTAAAACCTCTGAACGCTGCAGTTGCAAAAGAACCGCCTGCCTTTTCATGGGGAACTGCCGAAACAACCGTAAGTCTGTCTCTTTTTGCAAGCCCTTTTTCAATAACCAAAGCACGGTTTAAATGCTCACAGCACTGGCAGGCAAGAAATAATCCTTCTTCGTCGCACTTTGCTTTAAGAGTTTGGAAAATCTCTTTTGCCGTATCAATACTTCCGCTTGTGCCGATTCTCTCGCCGAGAACCTCACTTGTGGAACATCCGACAACAAGAATGTCGCCCTTTTCAAAACTACTCTGTGAAATAAGCTCGTCAAAAGCTTTTTCTAACTGATTTTTTATTTCAGACATAATTAATCCTTTGTTTTACAAGTGTGCGGTAGAACTCGTAGAGTCCGTCGCAGAACATGCTTGTTTTAATAAGCTCTTTTTTAAAATCTTCGTCCTTCATTAAAAGACGAACAGCTCTTACTGCGTTTCTGTGAAAGTAAACAGAATGTCTCGTTCCCCTTTGCTTTGTTGCAATGGGACATACATTTACACTTCTAGGGTCAAGCCTTAATGAAATGCTTCCTGTTTTCTCATCAATTCTTGCATAGTATGGGAATATTCTGCAGGCAAATGGACGAAAGAGTCTTTCGCACTTTCCACTGCAAATAAGTACCTTGCCGTCGGCTGTGTATTTTACGTCAAATCCTTCACAGCCGCCGATGAGCGTGTCCTCATAGGGAAGAAGCGACATTCCGCCAACCGTTTCAGAACTTACTGTATCAGCTTTACAGCAAGCACCGCCGCAAAGCTTTCCGCAGTCGTATTTTAATGGAGTAGAGTCTTCAAGCAGAGCATAGGCACGCCTGAGCAGTGCCCATTTTGTGTACTTCAATTACTTTGCCTTAACAAGGTGAACTGCAAAGCCGTTGACATCCATATCAAGATAGATAGCCGTTGTGTTGCCTTTTTCGTCGCAGTTTCTTGATTCTTCTATAACCTTAACACCCTTGGCAGCAAGATATGCTTCTGCTCTGGGAATGTTGTTGGTAGCTATCGCAATGTGACCGTATTTGCCTCTGCCGTTGCCCTTCATAACTTCAACTTCAGTACCTGCGAAGATAGAGGAATTGCTAATCTTGTTTGTAAGACCGAACACTTCAAACATCATTGCGAACTTTTCTGCATCTTCAGCATTGTCGGCATTGATACCAACGTGTACAAGCTTGAAACCGAGCATGAGCTTAACTGCGTTTTCTGTGAGTTCTCTGATCTTGTCAAATTCGCCGTTCTTTATGTATTCGTCCTTAACCATGAAGGAACCGCCGCAAGCAACAACCTTGTTGAATTCAAGGTAGGAGAGAATGTTCTTTTCGTTGAGGCCGCCTGTAGGCATGAACTTCATCATTGTGTAGGGAGCCGCCATGGACTTGAGCATGGGAAGACCGCCTGCTGCTTCTGCGGGGAAGAACTTTACTGTTGTAAGTCCGAGTTCAATTGCCGCTTCAACGTCTGAAGGATTGGATGTGCCGGGGATGATAATGTAGCCCTTGGAAATGCAGTGCTTTACAACTGTGGGGTTGAAGCCGGGGCTTACGATAAAGTGAGCACCGCATGCGATAGCTGTGTCAGCCTGTTCAGGTGTAAGAACTGTACCTGC
>JAGAUT010000026.1 GCA_017620655.1 Clostridia bacterium
CGGTCAAGTCTTCGATTGTAAGCGGAAGTTCATCATCATAATACTCCCAAACTCTACCGTCATGTTCGTAGGTTCCTGCAGCATTTCTATCTGTAAAAAATCCTTGTTCTGTAGTTTTGATGATTGCAAATGTTAATACACCGACCAATGCCACAGACATAGCAATGCTTACTGCCATTGTCACAGAAAAGTTAATTTTAGCTGAAACCTTTCTGCGTTTGAGGTAACGCATAATAGTACGCACGATGACAAGCAAAGCAGTCATATACAATATGCCAAATACCAAACCTTGAGCAGCACCCGCACCAGGAAGAGATAGTAGCATACACACCAGTACGGTCATGAGCAAAACAAACAGGATGTTTTTCGTAAAGCGAGTGTCTTTAGGAAGAAACAGGCGATCTTCTTCAAGTGCAATTCGTTTAGCTTTCTTGTACCAAATGAAATATGCGATAGGCTCAGCAGTCGTGGAAATTAGGTAGAGCAACCACATACAGCCTGACCAAAGCCTGCTGGTGTTAGCAAGCGTATCAACAGGATCAATGAAAAGCTGATAAGCAAACAGCGCCAGATTCATAAGACCAAGAAACAGACCTAACCAAAAATTCACAAGAATGGATTTCTTTGCGGCTCTATGAATGTTCTCGATTTGGGCAACTGGATCTGTTTCAATCGGACGAGGATTTTCAGATTCATTGTAAAAAATCTGAATTTGAGCAGCCTGCACAGCAAGTTTCCAACCGGTGTGTTCGCAAAAATCCCAAAGCATTTTTAACTCATCAGATGGTTCTGGGTCTAATGCTGTTGCTTTAGGAAAATAAGTCACAGCGAAATGAAGTTTCTTCGGTTCGATTCGTTCATATTTCCATACTGCGCCCTCTGCACTTTTCAGCATCCAGCCTTCAAAAGCCATTTCAGATAAGTGTTTCTCAATAGTAGGGAAATCATAGAAGGAAAAGAAATTTAACTGACGTTTTGTGTTTTTCATTTGGTTTCCTCCTTTCCAAAGAGAGCATCATAGTCAGCAATACGTTTGCGTAGTTTCTGAGTTTCAGTATCTAACATCTCTCTACCTTTATCGGTTAAGATGTAGCTGCGGCGACGACCTTCTACCTTGACTTCTTGAATCATCCCAGCATCCAGAAACTGCTCCAACAGGTTATACATTGTGCCTGATCCCACCGTTACTTGGTCATCAGTCATTGCGGATATTTTGTCGAAAATATCAATACCGTAACATTCTTCTTTCAGACTGAGCAATATATAAAACATCTGCTCTGTCAGTGTTTGAAACTTGGGTCTTGGCATCGTCACACCCCCTATCTCGAATATCGAGTTCTTTGATTATATTATATCTCGATTATCGAGAAAGTCAATAGGGTTCATAGAAAAGTAACAAATTAAAGCCGATGTTTTTGAAAGTAACTTCGACACAACCTGTATCGAAGTTGAAAGGGACTTGTGCTCGGATTGAACACAAGTCCCACAAGGGTATCAGTTATATATCAGTTCGTTTTTTACAATTTCCTCGGCTCGGTTACGGATGCTGTTCATAGCGCCTACCCATGTCATCTGATCGGCAGCTTTCAATTCCTCTGTCACGCCCTCAGACACTTTCATCTGCTCAATGATAAGTTCAAGGCGGTTCTGTGCCAGATCGTTCAAATCAGCCAGATACGTCCACAGTTCACCGCTAAGGCACAGATCGTTGAAGCGGATAGGATTATGCTCCTTGATATAATCTCTGTGCATCCGTCCCCAACGACCAATAGGTCTGGATTCCTCCGGTAAGCGAATGTCGGGAATATAGTAATCACCGCAACGAATATAAGTAAGCTCCTGCATAAAATGTACCTCCATAATATCAAAAAATATGTTGAGACAAAAAATGAGTGATGCTCGGCCTTTCGACCTGGTATCACTCATTTTTCGTTGTTGTTTACCAACCCCGTCTGACAGATGCCGTAAAATAGTTAAATTTTTGGTTTAACTGTTTTACGAACACCCGTCTATTGGCGGTTTTTTGTTTTTATCAGGCATTGATGACCATATCAGAAAACAATCTTGCTGTTTCTGCCATGTATTTCGCAGAGGCGGGAACAAGCTCTTTCGGAATCTTGTACTGATTCATAAAGCCTTCGGTTTCAAGGGTGATTTCACCGCTGTAGCCGATGTCTTTCAGCGCCTTTGCAACCTCGTTCCACTTGATAATGCCGTGGAAAGGAACTGTGTGCTCGTCGTGTATACCGTCGTTGTCGTGAACGTGAAGTGCCGCAACCCTGTGACCTAATGCTTTTATCATCTTTACGGGATTTTCCCCCACAAGCACCGTATGACCTATGTCAACACAAGCCTTCACATAAGGACTTCCGATACCGTCAACGTATCTGACGAATTCCTCTGCTTTTGAACATGTTGAATCCCAAAGCTTGTATGAATCTCCGTAGGCTTGAAACATATTTTCGGTGCATACCGTAATGCCGTATTCCTCACAGTAAGGAATGAGTTTTGCGTAGAATTCAAGGTTCATTTCGTAAAGAGTTTCAGTGTTCTCGCCGGTGTAGTATCTGAGATGCTGAAGTGGATGAATGATAATGTTGCGGACACCGAGATAGGAGGAATTCTTTAAGGCTGTAATAAGCTCACTGAATCTTCTCTTTGTAAAATCTTCATCGATAAGTGAAGACGGGTGGGGTGCATGGGACTGGTTGAAGTATAAACCCTTGTCCTCGGCATATTTTCTGAGTTCGGTAAACCTTTGCTTGTATTCACTGTCCGATACGTCGGAATTGCATCTCTGCACGTCAAAAAATGAGTAGTCTATGGCGTCAAAGCCGGCGTCTTTAAGAATGTCAACAATTTCCCTGTCGGAAAAATGCTTCATAAATGAGCCGGTTTGTGTTGAAATTTTCATATTATAAACCTCCTATAAACAAATAAAGAGCGGCAATTTGCCGCTCCTATTATACTAAATATTTGCTCTCTCGTCAATGGGTGTGTAGTCCTTGACCTTGTAAATTGTCTTGTATGCAGGACGCATAATCTTGCCGCCGGTTAAAATTTCCTCGATTCTGTGAGCACACCAGCCTGCAATACGTGCTGAAGCAAAGAGGGGAGTGTAAAGCTCAGAGGGAATACCGAGCATTCGGTAGATAAGACCTGAATACATGTCGACATTTGCGCACATTGCCTTGTCATGACCTGTTATCTTAAGGAAAGCAGCAGGAGAAAGCTCTTCGATTTTCTTAAGCAGATTGAATTCATCGCCAAAGCCTTTTTTGTTGGCAAGGGCTTCTGCATGCTTCTTGAGGACAACGGCTCTCGGGTCGCTCATTGTGTAAATTGCATGTCCCATGCCGTAAATAAGACCGCTGCCGTCACCGGCTTCTTTTTTGAGTATTTTCTCAAGGTAAGCGTTTACCTCCTCATCGTCCTTCCAGTTCTTGACATTTGCCTTTATTTCCGAGAACATTTCTTCAACTTTGATGTTCGCACCGCCGTGTTTGGGACCTTTGAGCGCACCTATTGCGGCACTTGTTGCAGAATAGATGTCTGTACCGGAACTTGTTTCGGCACGGCATGTGAAGGTGGAGTTGTTACCGCCGCCATGCTCTGCGTGAAGCACGAGACATACATCGAGAAGTCTTGCTTCTTCCTCGTCAAAGGTTACGTCCTGACCGAGAATTCTCATGAAGTTCTGTGCCGTTGCAAGACCTTCTTTAGGTCTGTGGATAAGAAGACTGTCGTCCTCAAAGATGTGCTTCTTTACGGAATAGGCATTTGCCGCAATGATGGGCAGACGTGCAATGAGCTGAATACTCTGCCTGAGCTGATTTTCGATTGACATATCTTCGGGGTTTGAGTCATATGTATATAATGAAAGGACACTCGACTGAAGCTTGTTCATTATGTTCATGCTTGGAGCACGCATAATAATGTCTTCGGTGAAATTCTGGGGCAGGAATGAACATTCGCTCACAAGGCTCTTGAAGGCATTAAGCTGCTCGTTTGACGGAAGAAAACCGAAAAGAAGCAGAAAAGCACATTCTTCGTAGCCGTATCTGTTGTCCGCTGTATATCCGTCAATAAGCTTTGGTACGTCGTAGCCTCTGTAGAGAAGTCTGCCTTCGTCGGGCATTTTTTCGCCTTCGTAGAGAACGTAGCCGTGTACCATGGAAATATTTGTAACGCCTGCAACAATACCCGAACCGTCAAAGTTTCTGAGACCTCTTTTGACATTTGCGTTCTGAAAAGCATTTTTCGGAATGGAATAGCTTTCCTTGCACATTTCGGTGAGCATTCGAAGTGATTCGGGATAGTGATCTGTAAACATGAGAATTAGTCCTTTCACATAGGGGAAATTTTACGAATTTACAACACTATAACACATATATATCAAAAATGCAAGAGGAAAATTGGAATTATGCAAAATTATTTACAAAAGAATTCTTCTAAAAACAGAATTGCAAAAAGAGTGCTTATGCTGATGTTCACAATACTTGTTTTGGTGCTCATTTGCTTGATATACGGCAAGTTGTGCGTGTCGGATGAGGGTGAAAAAAACAACGCCGGATATGCAGGAAAGCTTTACACAATGTTTTCCGACCTGTCTTCCGAAACTTTTGCACAGGTTTCGGAAAATGATGCCGAAATGAATAATCAAACGCTTGAAAATGCAAAATACGTTCAAAATGAAGAGAAAAACACATCCCGCGGTGTGGAATGCGAATATGTACACGTTCTGCAAAAGGATTCTACGGTTGAAACAATGGAGCTTGAAGAGTATGTCAAAGGCTGCCTTCTCGGAGAGATGCCGATAAGCTTTGAGCCTCAGGCACTCATGGCTCAGAGCATTGCCATCCGCACATTTACCGTAAGACAAAGCACTTTTGGAAAAAGTAAGCATAAAAACGCCGATGTGTGTACCGACTCTGCCTGCTGTCAGAGCTTTTTAAGTCCTGCGGATAAGAAAATAAGTGAAGGCAACATGAAAAAGCTGTGCGATGCCGTCAGTGCCACACGCGGCATAATCATGGTGTATAACGGCGAGCCGATAGAGGCGGTTTACCATGCCTCCAGCGGAGAATATACTTTGAGCAGCGAGGACGTGTGGGGAGGCAGGGTGGAATATCTCAGGTCGGTTCCGTCACCTGAGGGTGAGGCACAGCTTGCAAGTACCCTTTACGGTCACAGGGTCGGTATGAGCCAGCAGGGTGCAAATCTTCTTGCTAAAGAGGGTAAGAGATTTACCGAAATACTGGGGTATTACTATACGGGAATCGGATTTGATTTTCTTGCTTAGACAGATCCCTCGCAGATGCGTTCTGCGGCATGGCTGTCAATTAGCAGAGCCGAGTGTTCTTCCAATAACCATACCTGCAGCCTGCTTATTTCCGAGACTTTTCCGTATTCTTTGATGACAGACAGCAAAAAATCATTTCTTTCCCTGCATAAAAGCAAAAGCGAGTATACGTCTTTTTCAAGAAAAAGCCTGCTGTCATAGCAAAAGTCAAATCCCGAAAGACGCTTGCAGAGCGAAAACAGAACGTCCGAATCGGATGTCTTGAACAGATATGTAATGACACCGTATGTGCTTTTGCTCTTGCATAGAAACAGCTCTCCTCCTCCGTCCTTTGATTCGAAAAATTCCGCGTCAATCGACCCGTACGTAAAGGGATTTCCGTAAAGCCTGTTTGTTTCGTTTATGATTTCTTCAAAAAAATCACCCGATATATCGGTGTGATGTAATATATTTTCTACCCCGTGCCGCTTTAAATCCTGTTTTGACAGGACTATCTTGAAGCTCACGGGGCTTATTTTGATTATGTGCATTTGTTTTCTCCAATCAAGCAGATATCTGTGTATATTCTACACCAAAGAACCGTCGTTGTCATTGATGAATATATGGTAAAAAAGGCAATAAAGCCTTGTAAACCTCTTTACAAAGCGCGTATGTTGTGCTACAATATATAGTAATGAATTTTTACAGAGGTACTAAATGAAGTTAATCATAGCAGAAAAACCGAGTCTCGGCAGAAATATTGCCGAGGCGATAGGACAAATGAATAAACGTCAAGGGTATCTTGAAAACGACGAGTATATTGTCACATGGGCATTCGGACATCTCTTTTCCCTTGAGGATATAGAGCATTATAATCCGAATCCCGACGGGACAAACCGCTGGTCTCTGAACAATCTTCCGTGTTTCCCGAAAAAGTTCGATTTTGCTCTCAGAAAAGGCGATAACAAGGAACCCGATGAAGGCGTAAAACGTCAGTTTGAGCTTATCGAGGCACTATGTAACCGCCCGGATGTTGACACGATAGTTAACGCAGGCGACGCCGACAGAGAGGGTGAAATCATTGTCCGTCTCTGTATCGATAATGCACTGAAATCCCCTAAAAGCCTCAAACGTCTGTGGCTTCCCGACCAGACAGCCGAAACAATACGCCAGGGGCTTTCGGATATGAAGGATGAAACCGAATACAATAACCTTGCCAATGAAGGTCTTGCAAGAACTTACATAGACTGGCTTTACGGTGTGAATCTCACAAGATACGCCACAATCAGAACGGGACTTCTTCTGAGAGTGGGACGTGTAATTGTTCCCATAGTCAAGGCAATCTACGACAGGGATAAGCAGATAGAAAACTTCGTTCCCGAAATATACTACGGACTCAAAAGCGTTGCCGAGACAAACGGCGAGGAAATCGAACTCAACTCAAAGTTGAAGTTCTCAAAGGACGAGCTTGATAAAGCAAAGGCAATGTGCGAAAAATATAACGCACAGACGGCGGTTGTTACAAACGTTAAACGCAAAAAGGACACAATATCTCCCGGTAAACTTTATTCACTTTCAAAGCTCCAGAATGTACTGAGTAAAAAGTATAAAATGAACATGACCGAGAGCCTTGAGATTGTGCAGAAGCTGTACGAAATGGGGTATCTGACATACCCGAGAACTAACTCCGAGTATCTTGCCACTGCCGAAAAGGATAAGATTTCAAAGATTGTCGCAAACTTTACAAAAATGGGATATAACCTCCGGTTCCGTGACGATAAGACTGTTTTTGATGACAGTAAAATCGAGTCTCATTCGGCATTGACTCCCACATATAAAGTCCCGCCCAAGGAAAGCCTTACCGAAAAGCAGATGCAGGTCTATTCTACGGTTGTGCACAGATTCTGTGCAGTATTTTGTGCAGAACCCTGCCTTGCTGAAAAGACGGAAATCAAAATCGACCTTGGAGGACTTGAGGAATTCAACCTCAAGGGTGCGGTTATAATTCAGAAAGGCTGGACGCAGTACGATACATATTCGGCAAAGGATAAAATACTTCCAAAGCTTGAAAAAGGCGACGAGGTAAGCGTAAACTTTGAACCTGTGGAAAAGGAAACGACACCGCCCAAACACTATACAATTGAAACCCTCAATAACTACCTCAAGAATCCTTTCAAGGAAGAAAAGGCGGCGGCAAATGACGAAGAAAAGGGTGACGATGCCGATGAATATAAGGCAATCTTCGAGGGTCTTGAGCTTGGAACGGAAGCCACACGAACAGGTATTATCGATAATGCCTGCAAGAGTAAATATATTCTGCTGAAAAAAGATGTCTATACCATTCTTCCCGACGGCGTATTTCTTATTGAATCCCTGTCGAGAATGAATATCAGCATGGATAAGTACAAAACATCAGAACTGGGCAAAGCTCTGAAAAAGGTGTACAGAGGCGAAATTGCGGTTTCAGACAGTGTTGCATTAGCCGAAAACGAAATCCGCACCGTATTTGAAAGAACCGAAATGCCGCCCGAGAAGGATGACTATACAGGCTCTTTCGGAGATGTTGTAGGTAATTGTCCTCTTTGCGGCAAAGAAGTGGTCAGGGGCAGATATAAGTACGGCTGCCGCGGATATAAAGACGGCTGTGACTTCGGCGTCAGTTTAAACATATGTAACCGCAATATATCAGTATCAAACGTCAAGCTTCTTCTTGAAACGGGGCAGACCTCGAAAATCGAGGGATTTGTATCAAAGCTTGGCAAAAGCTTTGACGGGGTACTCAAGCTGGTTGAAGGAAAGGCAGTCTTTGACTTTACGGGAAGCCGTAAGGAACAGGGCGGCGGATACGGCGGAAACTTTATCGCATCCTCGCTTGATTTCAAATAAAGTAATTAAATGTAAAAAAACATTATTTTCCAAAAAAAGTGTTGACTTATAAAGTCAATAAATGTATAATGTATGCTATAAGCGCATTTTTGCGAAAAAAGAAAGGAAGTAACTCCATGAAAAACAGCGTATGTTCTTTCGTGCTTGTGCTTTTGTGCATTGTTCTTTGTGTAACTGTTGCACTTTGCGGCGTAGGCTCGATAGGTCTCAAAAGCGTTATGGAAGACGATGCAATCAACAAGGGTCTTGACCTTGTCGGCGGTTCGTCCATAACATTCAAGGCTCTGCCTGATGAAACAAATGAAGAATTTGATATGAATGATGCTCTCACAAAGGTTGAAACAATCCTTCGTGACAGACTCGATGCTCTCAGCTACTCTGAAGCAACAATTGCAAGAGTAGGCGACGACCAGATCAGAGTTGAAATCCCCGGTATCAGCGATCCTAACGCTGCTTCCGAAACACTCGGTTCCACAGCAAAGCTTGAATTCAAGGATGCTGACGGAAATGTGATTTTCGAAGGCGATAAGATTAAGGGTGCCGTTTCCAACTTCGGTCCCGTAGGTAACAGCATGGCTAGCGAACACCATGTAGTTCTTGAATTCACATCCGAAGGTCAGAAGCTTTTCGCAGAAGCTACGGCAAAGGCTGCTTCCCGCAAGGGCGAAGGCAAGAACTTCATTGATATTGAGCTTGACGGCAGAAACCTTTCCCATGCTTTTGTTGAAGAAGCAATCAACAACGCAACATGTACAATTTCCGGCGGCTACACTCAGGAACTTGCTGCAGAAACTGCAGGTCTTATCGATTCCGGTAACCTTCCTGTTGAACTTGAAGAAATCGAGCTTCGTCATGTAGGTGCAACTCTCGGTTCCGATGCCCTTTCCACAAGCCTTAAGGCAGGTGCAATCGGTATTCTCCTTGTAATGCTCTTCATGATTCTTGTATACAGACTTCCCGGTTTCATTTCTGCAATCGCACTTGTAGGCTACGTTGCAATCTTCGCAGTTCTCCTCGTGTACTTCAGAGTAAACCTTTCGCTTCCCGGTATTGCAGGTATCATACTCACAATCGGTATGGCGGTTGACGCAAACGTAATCATTTACGAAAGAATCAAGGAAGAACTTAATGTCGGCAAGTCCGTAAGAGCTGCTGTAAAGAGCGGCTTCAAGGGTGCGACAAGTGCTATCGTTGACTCTAATGTAACAACAATTATTGCAGCTGTTGTACTCGTAGCTATGGGTACAGGTGCTGTTTACGGCTTCGGTATCACACTTCTTATCGGTACCCTCGTTTCCATGTTTATGGCTCTCGTTGTTACAAGAGTGTTCCTTACAGCTCTTGCTAACATGGGTGTAGGTGCATGGATTATTGGCGGTAAGAGAAACCGCGGCGAAGAATAATAGGGGAGGTAAATTAAGATGAAATTCAATTTTGTTAAAAATCAGAAAGTATTCTTTATCATTTCCCTTGTTCTCGTGGTTGCTGCAATCATCACATTTGTAACAAAGGGCTTTAACTGGGATATTGAATTTGTAGGCGGTACAGAGCTTACATTCAAGCTTGATAATAAGGTAACAGGCGAAGATGAAAAGAAAATTGCAGATGCAGTTGTTGAAATCATCGGCAAGGACAGCTTCTCCTCAACAAGAGTTGCCAACGGTAACGAAGTTGTTGTAAGAACAACACTCGTTGACGAAGAAACAGACTATGATGAACTTAACGCGGCAATCGATGCAAGAATCGTAGAAAAGTTCGCAGATGCAAAGGTTGTTTCTGCTGAAGCTGAAAAGGTTGTTTATACAATTCCCGAACAGGCGGCAGCTGAAGGCGAAGAAGAAAAGGAATTTGATCCTTCTTCCGATATCGCATCCGTGCTCGGAGACGGCACACTTGCTCTTGAAGTTTCCGATATCGTTAAGAATGCTGACGGCAACTATGAAATCACATACACAGCAAACAGCGAAGTAAACCTTCTCAGACAGCTCATTGAAGATAAGGTTAATGAACTCTATCCTCTCGCTGAAGGTGCGGCTGAAACAACAAGAATGACAGGCTCATCCACAGTAAGTGCAGAAGTAAGTGATTCTCTCAAGCGTACAGCGGTTTCCGCAACAGCAGTAGCTATCCTTCTCATGCTTGTTTATATCGCAATCAGATTCGAAGGCAGAGCTGCATTTGCTGCAATCGTTTGTCTTGCACATGATGTGCTTATGATGATATTTGCTTACTCCATCTTCGGTATTCCCGTAAGCTCCACAATCATCGCGGCAATCCTTACAATTATCGGTTACTCCATTAACGCTACAATCGTTATCTTTGACAGAATCAGAGAAAACAGAAAGACAATGGCAGCTAGTGTTCCTTATGAAGATAAGGTTGACAGCGGTATCAAGTCTACACTCTGGCGTTCACTCAACACAACAATCACAACACTTCTTACAATCGGACTTATCTACTTCATGGGCGTAACTTCCATCAAGAACTTTGCACTTCCTCTTATTGTGGGTATTGTTTCCGGTGTATATTCATCCGTATGTCTTGCGGGTAACCTCCTTGTTGCTTTCAAGAAGATCGGTAAGAAGAACTAAGCTCTGACTTAATACTTTCCCCGACGCCAAATTCGGCATCGGGGACTTTTTTGTTTGACTTTTAGAACGGATAATGATATACTGTAAAAGAGGTGTATAATATGAAGAAAATCTTACTTTTTACCTTGGCTTTGCTATCTGCACTTGTATTTGCTTCGTGTGCACAGACCAAGACTCCCGCCTCCAACGAGCACGACACAACACCGAAGCAAAGCATTGAATTGGTTTGCGAGGACGGAAAGATTATTGTAAAGGGCGTGTTTGACAATACGGCATCCGATGCCCAAAAGTATACAGTGAACTGTGCTGTTGTCAGAAATAATGCAGAAAAACCGCTGAATATTTCAAAATCTTTCGACCTTGTGCAGGGAGAAAACTCATTTGAAATCAAACTCAATATCGGTGCAAAGGAACAGAACGTCAGCGTGAGTGTGACCGCCGATGACGGTACAGAGCTCTGCTCTCCATGCGAAAAATCCTTTAAGAGCCTCAGACTCTTGTCAATCGGCAACAGCTTCAGCGTCGATGCGCAGGAACACCTTTACGGAATTGCAAAGGATATGGGCTTTGATAATGTTGTCCTCGGCAACCTGTATGTCGGCGGATGCAGTCTTCAGGGACATTACAATTATTTCATAAACGAAAGAAATCCTTATACATATTATAAAAACACAACGGGAGAATGGACCGAAAAAGCTGAAACTTCCATGCTCGAAGGAATTGTTGACGAGGATTGGGATTATATCACGCTTCAGCAGGCAAGCGGCCTTTCGGGAGATTCCGACTCCTTTGAGCCTTACCTCGAAAAACTTATCAATGTAATTAAACTTAACAGAACGAATCCGAATGCTGAAATTCTCTGGCATATGACATGGGCATATGCTTCTGACAGTACTCATCAGGATTTTCCTAAATATAATAATGACCAGAACCTGATGTATGATAGTATAGTAGGTGCAGTGAAGAAAAATATTGACGGCAATGCCGATATTTTGTATGTTCTTCCTGCGGGTACCGCAATTCAGAATGCCAGAAACACTTCTCTCGGCGATACGCTTTGCCGTGACGGCTTCCACCTTGAACTCGGATACGGCAGATATCTTGCAGGTCTTACCTGGATTCATAAGATTACAGGACAGCCGATTGATGATGTTATCTATATTCCCGACGGTGCATTTAATGAAGACACTCTGGAGATTTTAAAGAAATGTGCAAAAGATGCGGTGAATAATCCCTTTGAGGTTACGGTCGACGGCTGAAATATGGCAAATGATTTGGAATATATAAATTCCAAAAATATCTTGACAACACATTGTCTTTGTGCTAAAATAACAAGGTAAATAAATTACTCTACGAACGGAGGCAAATAAAATGAAGAGAATTAAGACACTTGAAACAAGAAACCTTTGTGAATCCGCAAAGAACGGCGGTTGCGGCGAATGCCAGACATCCTGCCAGTCCGCATGCAAGACAAGCTGCGGCATCGCAAATCAGAAGTGCGAAAACAAGGAAAGCAAGTAATCAAATTGATTATTCCACAAATGCCGCATCAATTGCGGCATTTTCGCTTATATGGCGGCAGGACAGACATAAAAAGGCTCCTTCAGGGAGGGAGCTGTCGGCGTATGCCGACTGAGGGAGAGCGTGTACAACAAGATATTTGATTTATCTCGAATCAACGCGGGCTCCTACCGTCTTTGCCTTCGGCAAATCCACCTTCCTCTCGGAGGGAGGCAATTTTAAAGCTACCCGAAAGGAAAATATATGATACACCAGTATAAACTTAACGGCTATAATATCGTCCTCGATACCTGCTCGGGATCAATCCATGCAGTAGATGAGGTTGCATACGATATTATCGCTATGTTCAGAGACGAAACAAAGGAAAATATAATTAAAACAATTACAGAAAAGTACCCTGAGGTTACCGAACAGGATGTGCTTGACTGTATCGACGATATAAACGAACTCATCGAAGCAAAAAGACTCTTCACCGAAGATACCTTCGAGCCAATGGCGGGTACCTTCAAGGAAAAAAGCGGAGACGTCGTCAAGGCTCTCTGTATACATATTGCCCATACCTGTAACCTTAACTGTTCCTACTGCTTTGCAAGCCAGGGTAAATATCACGGAGACAGAGCTGTTATGAGCTTTGAAGTGGGTAAGCAGGCTTTTGATTTCCTTATAGCAAACTCGGGTACAAGAAGAAACCTCGAAGTTGACTTCTTCGGCGGTGAGCCTCTCATGAACTGGGATGTTGTAAAGAAACTTGTCGAGTATGCAAGAAGCATCGAAAAACAGCATAATAAAAACTTCCGCTTTACTCTTACCACCAACGGTATGCTTATAGACGATGATGTTATCGACTTTGCCAACCGTGAAATGAGCAATGTTGTTCTCAGCCTTGACGGACGAAAGGAAATCCACGATGCCCTTCGAGTTGACTATAACGGCGTCGGAAGCTGGGAGAAGATAGTGCCTAAGTTCCAGAAGCTTGTAAAAGCAAGGGGCGGTAAGGATTACTATATGAGAGGTACATTTACCCATAGAAATCCCGATTTCCTTGAAGATATAAAGGTTATGCTTGACCTTGGCTTTGATGAACTCAGCATGGAACCTGTTGTATGCGCCCCGGGCGATGAAGCGGCACTTACCGAGGACGATAAGAAGATTGTCATGCAGCAGTATGAAGACCTTGCAAAACTCATGCTCGAAAGAAAGAAAGAGGGA
>JAGAUT010000027.1 GCA_017620655.1 Clostridia bacterium
AATAAAGATAGGTTTGGCTTTGAAGAAATAATATATCTTTTATTGTTTTCGGAACTTCCCACTCAAAAACAACTTGATAAGTTCAAAGAAACACTGGCAGATTATCGAAGCCTTCCGAAATCGTTTGTAAGAGATATGATACTTAAAGCACCGAGTAAGGATATGATGAATGTTCTTTCCCGTAGCGTGCTGGCACTTTATTCGTATGACGAAAACCCTGATGATATTTCTGTTGAGAACGTGCTTCGTCAGAGCTTGCAACTTATTGCTATGTTTCCGCTTCTGGCAGTGTATGGCTATCACGGTTACAGACATTATCACTTGAATAAGAGTCTTCACATTCGTGATCCTAAACCGTACTTATCAACGGCAGAAAATGTGTTGCATATTTTGCGTAAGGACGGAGCATTTACACACCTTGAAGCAAAGGTTCTCGACCTTGCTCTTGTGCTCCATGCAGAACATGGCGGTGGTAACAACTCAAGCTTTACAACACATGTTGTAACCTCATCGGGAACCGACACCTATTCTGCGATAGCAGCAGCTCTTGGTTCCTTAAAAGGTCCGCGCCACGGCGGAGCAAACATCAAGGTTGTTCAGATGTTTGATGATATGAAAAATTCTGTCAACATACAAAAGGAATCAGAGATCGAAGACTATCTCATGAAACTTTTGAACAAAGAAGCGTTTGATAATGCAGGACTCATCTACGGTATGGGACACGCCGTTTACTCTAAATCCGATCCGAGAGCAGATATATTAAAAATTTGTGCTGAAGATTTATCGGTTGAAAAAAGTTGTCATGAAGACTTTGCGTTGTATGAAACAGTTGCAAGGCTTGCTCCACAAATTATCGCAGACAAGCGTAAAATCTATAAAGGTGTAAGCCCGAATGTGGATTTCTTCTCCGGCTTGATTTATAAGATGCTGGAGCTTCCATATGAGCTTTACACACCTATCTTTGCAATTTCAAGAATTGCAGGCTGGAGTGCGCACAGAATTGAAGAAATCCAGAATAACGGAAAGATTATACGACCTGCATATATCAACGTGAAAGAAAAAAGAGATTATATAGATATTGAAAACAGATGAAGATAAGAGGTTAAACATTATGAAAAAAAGAAGTTTATTATTAGGATTGGCACTTATTACGATTATGCTTTTTACAACAGCGTGCAGCAAAACGGAATATACATTAAATCTTCCGTCTGATGCTCCAAGCATAACACTTACAAAAAACGATGATGACAGAACTATTAAAACACAGGAAAATATCCAGACTGTATTAACTTCCTTAAAAGGAACGGACAGACTCACAACAGAAGAAAGCACACAGGATTCGCCCGGAGCAGCAGAAGAAAAAATTAAGGTTGATATAGCTCATGAAGGCGGCGGAACTTCCACTCTGTTTGTGTATAAGAATAAAGATAAATATTACATAGAACAGCCGTATAACGGAATATATGAAATAACCGCAGATGAATTCAAATCGTTTACTGAATTCTATGATGGATTAAAGGAAGAAGTTGGAGAATTAGCTGAACATTCACTGTCAAAAAGAGTAAACAACCTTAATGCGATAGATCCTATTAACAAAAGCTTCAAGACATCGGAGCTTACTAATGATGAGGTGTTAAGATTGGGTTATTGCTGTTTCGG
>JAGAUT010000028.1 GCA_017620655.1 Clostridia bacterium
ACATGAAGATATCGTGCCCGTCGAAACCTTGTACGAGTATTACAGAATCGCAAGAAAGATTTTAGTTGGAGACCATGCTCTTGGCAGAGTAATTGCAAGACCTTTTGTAGGTGAAGTCGGTGCTTTTACACGCACAAACAACCGCCGTGATTTTTCGGTAGAGCCGACGGGAAAAACACTTCTCGATTTGATAAAGAAAAGCGGTCTTGACAGCATTTCCGTCGGCAAGATAAACGATATTTTTGCGTCTGTCGGAATAACAAAAGACACCGACAGCCACGGAAATACCGAGTGCATGGAAATGACACTCAAAATGCTTGACGAAGATTTTCACGGTCTTTGCTTTATAAATCTTGTGGACTTTGACTCGTCCTACGGTCACAGAAACAACGCCGTCGGCTATGCAGAGGAATTAAACAGATTTGACAAGCATCTCGGCGAAATTTTACCAAAGCTCCGTGATGACGACCTTCTCATAATCACCGCCGACCACGGCTGTGACCCCGGTGACATTTCCACCGACCATACAAGAGAATATACTCCTTTGTTGGTTTACGGCAAGAAAATAAAACCGAAAAATCTCGGCACGAGAGAGACTTTCTCGGATATTGCCGCAAGCATTGCCGAATATCTCGGCATAGAATACAATCTTTGCGGCGACAGCTTTTTGGGAGAAATAATATGAAACAAACACTTTGTGACAAGGCAAAAGAAGCAAGAAATAACGCCTACACGCCCTACTCGAATTTCAAGGTAGGTGCGGCACTTTTGTGCAGTGACGGAAGTATTTATACAGGCTGTAACATTGAAAATGCGTCCTTTTCTCCAACCGTTTGTGCCGAGAGGGTTGCAGTTTTCAAGGCAGTTTCCGACGGCAAACGTGAGTTTTCGGCGATCGCCGTTTGCGGAAGCCCCAAAGGCGAGCTTTCCGAAAAATTATGCTACCCCTGCGGTGTGTGCAGGCAGGTTTTGTCGGAGTTTTGCGGTGAAGACTTTAAAGTTTATGTCATGTCAAAAAATGACGTGAGGGAATATACTCTTTCCGAACTTTTGCCGTTTGGCTTTGAATTGGAATAAAAGCCTTTCCCTCCGGGGAAGGTGGGTTGCGTCAGCAACTCGGATGAGGCTTGATGAATGAGGTTGAGAAAAAATATTAAAACCTCCTCAGTCTCGCCATGCTCGACAGCTCCCTCATAAACGGGGAAGCCTTATTTTGCGGAGGCAGAAAAATATGACCATCTACGATTTGATTACAAAGAAAAAACACGGCGAAGAATTGTCTTGTGATGAAATAAAATATCTTGTCAAAGGCTTTACCGACGGCAGCATTCCCGATTATCAGATGTCGGCATTTTGTATGGCAGTGTATTTCTGCGGCATGACCGACAGGGAAACAAGCGACCTTACCATGGCTATGGCAGAGTCAGGCGATACTGTTGATTTGTCGGCTTTCGGAGAACTCTCCTGCGACAAACATTCAAGCGGAGGCGTGGGTGACAAGACAACGCTTATTGTTGCACCCATAGTTGCATCTCTCGGCGGAATTGTTGCAAAGATGTCGGGCAGAGGCCTCGGTCATACGGGCGGTACTGTCGACAAGCTCGAATCAATTCCCGGTTATAAAACCGAGCTTACTCCCGATGAGTTTATGTCGATTTCAAAGAAGTGCGGTCTTTGTGTCTGCGGACAAAGCGGAAATTTAGCCCCCGCCGACAAAAAGCTGTATGCCCTTCGTGACGTTACGGCAACGGTTGATTCCATTCCCCTTATTGTTTCAAGCATAATGAGCAAGAAAATTGCGGCAGGCTCAAAGAATATCATGCTTGACGTAAAATGCGGCAGCGGTGCTTTTATGAAAACGGTAGAGGATGCAAAACTCCTTGCCGAAGGTATGGTTACCATAGGCAAAATGTGCGGACGTAACACAAAGGCACTTATTACAAACATGGATGTCCCTCTCGGCTTTGCTGTCGGAAATTCGCTGGAAGTGATTGAGGCAATAGATGTACTCAAAGGTAAAACGAAGGGCGATATAAGAGAAGTGTCGGTGTCTTTGGCATCGGGACTTGTTGCAAGCCTTAAAGGGATAGACGCAGACCAAGCAAAGCTGCTTTGCGAAAAGGCAATAGATGACGGCACTGCTTTTATGAAGTTCAAGGAATGGATATCTTGTCAGGGCGGAAACGCAGAATATGCCGACAACACAGACCTTTTCCCTAAGGCAAAGATTGAATATCAAATAAAAAGCACCCATGAAGGTTACATTTCCCACATGGATGCAGAAAAGATAGGACTTTCATCCTGCGAACTGGGTGCAGGCAGAAAGACAAAGACGGATATTATTGACCTTTCGGCAGGGCTTGTGCTTTCCAAAAAGACAGGTGATTTCGTAAAATCCGGAGACGTCATTGCAACCCTTTACACAAACGACGAAAGCAGAATTTCAAGGGCAGAGGAAGTATTTGTTTCGGCACTCGAGTTTTCAGAGGAAATGCCCGAAGAAATGACACTTGTCATTGATAATGTCGGGTGACATATTAACACAATGTTAATATTGTCGCAAAACACTTGACGAATTTTGACAAATGGTATACAATTTTTAGGTAAATTAAATACAACCTGATTAGAGGCGCGTCTGACAATTATCTTTTCTTCCGCTTTCGGAGGCTATGGATGGAAAGTAGGTGCAGTCGCCGAGATGGCAGCGTTTCCGAAAACAAAGCCGTCGGAGATATGTGAAAATATCCTTATCTCTGTCACATTTATTTATGTGGAGCGCTATATCGGTCATTTCTTTTTTGGAAATAATGGGACTGTAGTGCAAAACTGCAGTCTTTTTATTTTATAAATAATTCTGGAGGTTTTAACCATGCAAAAAAAGAATTTGATTTCTAACATTGCCATAATTGCTGTGGTAGTTGCTTTTGGTGTTGCCTGCTTTTTGACCGGCGACATTATGAGCCCTGTCGGCACATTGTGGTCGCTTTTCCCGCCCGTTGTGGCTATCGGTCTTGCACTTATCACAAAGGAGGTTTATTCTTCTCTCTTTGTAGGTATCCTTGCAGGCGGTCTTCTTGCTACAAACTTCAATGTTGTTAAAACAGTTGATTCTGTTGTACAGAACGGTCTTATTGAAGCAGTATCGGGAACAGCAGGCGTATTTATATTCCTCGTGTTCCTCGGTGCAATCGTTGCTCTTCTTAACAAGGCAGGCGGTTCCCGCGCTTTCGGCGAATGGGCTTCAAAGCACGTAAAGACAAAGGTTGGTGCATCTCTTGCAACATTTGCTCTCGGCGTACTTATCTTTATCGACGACTACTTCAACTGCCTCACAGTCGGCGCTGTTATGCGTCCCGTTACAGACAAGGCTAAGATTTCAAGAGCAAAGCTTGCTTATCTTATCGACGCAACTGCGGCACCTATCTGTATGATTGCCCCCATTTCTTCATGGGCAGCGGCAGTTTCCGAATACGCACCCGAAGGTGTAAGCGGCATAGGTATGTTCGTACAGGCGATTCCCTATAACTTCTATTCCCTTATGACATTCGTATTCATCATCACTCTTACTCTCATGAAGTTTGACTTCGGTCCCATGAAGCTTCACGAAATGAATGCTCTTAACGGCGACCTCTTCACAACAAGAAATGAAGAAGTAAAGAGCATGGACGATGAAGTTCCTTCTACAGACAAGGGCAGAGTATTCGACCTTGTTGTTCCCGTTATCGTGCTTATTATTATCTGTGTAATCGCACTTCTTTATGTCGGCGGCTTCTACGGTGTTGACATCTGGGGCGGCACAGACAACGGCGGCAACTTTGTAGGCGCATTCGGTAACACAGACGCTACAGTAGGTCTTCCTCTCGGCGGTCTTGTAACACTTGTATTTGTTATCATTTACTTTGTTGCACGCAGACTCGTTTCCTTCAAGGAAGCAATGGAATGTATCCCCAAGGGCTTTATCGCAATGGTTCCCGCAATCCTTATTCTTACAATGGCAACATCCCTTAAGAACATGAC
>JAGAUT010000029.1 GCA_017620655.1 Clostridia bacterium
CAATAACAGCACCGATTTCCATACGTTTTGCAACATAGCCGTCGTGATAAAGCTCATCAACAATACCTGTCGCAAGACCTATCTGGTTACCGTAAGAAGAATAACCAGCCGCAGCAGTTGTAACAATCTTCTTCTGAGGAAGTTTGCCTTCCATTGTTTCTTCGATAGCCTTTGTAGGATCGCCTGCACCCGTTACACGCATAGCACCGTATACATAGCTTCTACCAGAAAGAGGATCTCGGATAGCGCCGCCGATACAGGTTGCCGCACCGCCGAAGGGTTCGATTTCTGTAGGATGGTTATGAGTTTCATTCTTGAAGAGAAGAAGCCAGTCCTGCTCCTCACCTTCAACATTTACCTTAATCTTAACGGTACATGCGTTAATTTCTTCGGACTCATCAAGCTTTGTAAGCTTTCCTGTTGCCTTTAAGTATTTAGCGGCAATAGTGCCGATATCCATAAGATTCTGAGGCTTTGTTCTGCCGATTTCTTTGCGGGTAGCAATGTATCTGTCATAAGCCTTCTGAAGAACCTCGTCTTCAAACTTAACAGAGTCAATTGTTGTAAGGAATGTTGTATGACGGCAGTGGTCAGACCAGTATGTGTCAATCATTCTGATTTCTGTGATTGTGGGGTCTCTGTCTTCTTTGATAAAATACTGCTGACAGAATTTGATATCATCAAGGTCCATTGCAAGACCGTAATTCTTTACAAAAGCATCAAGCTCAGACTCTGTGAGCTTTGTAAAACCGTCAAGTGTTTCTACACTTGTGGGAACATCATATTCGGTAATAAGCGTCTTAAATTCATCAAGGGATGCTTCTCTGCTCTCTACAGGGTTAATAACATACTTCTTGATTTCAGCAACTTCCTTTTCGGAAAGCTTACCTGAAAGAAGATAAACCTTTGCAGTTTTTACAAGAGGTCTTTCGCCCTGAGAAATTATCTGGATACACTGTGAAGCCGAGTCTGCTCTCTGATCAAACTGACCGGGAAGAAATTCAACGGCAAATACAACGTCAGCACTCTTTGTATCAAGCACCTTTGATGTATTATCAAGCTGAGGCTCGGAGAAAACGGTTGTTATGCAGTTTTCAAAGAGCTCTTCTTCAATATTTTCAACATCATATCTGTTGATTACTCTTACTTTTTCAATGCTCTTGATGCCGAGAAAATCCTTAATGTCAGAAAGGAGACTGCCTGCTTCGTGAGCAAATTCATTTTTCTTTTCAACGTAAATTCTATATACCATTTTTTACTTCTCCTTAATGATGTTAAGTGCTCTCTGACCGATGTCTTTTCTATAAAAGGCATTATCGAAAGTAACATACTTTACGTTATCGTATGCTTTTGCTACTGCATTTTCCAAAGTATCGGCAACAGCTACAACGCCGAGAACTCGTCCGCCGCCTGTTACAACCTTATTATCAACAAGCTTTGCGCCAGCAACGAAAACCTGTGCATCAATCTTTTCATCAATCTTGATTTCAAAGCCCGTTTCATACTTGCCGGGGTATCCGTTTGATGCCATTACTACACAGCAAGCACTCTTATCAGAGAACTTGACTTCAACTTCGGAAAGTCTTTCATCTGCAACCGCCTGCATGATTTCAAGAAGATCTCCTTCAAGCAAAGGAAGAACAACCTGTGTCTCGGGGTCGCCGAATCTACAGTTATACTCGATAACCTTTGGACCGTTCTTTGTAATCATAAGACCAAAGTAGAGACAGCCTTTAAATGTTCTTCCCTCTTTATTCATAGCTTCCATTGTGGGAAGGAAGATTGTTTCCATGCAAACTTTAGCTACATCTTCCGTGTAGCAGGGGTTCGGTGCAATTGTACCCATGCCGCCGGTATTAAGTCCCTTGTCGCCGTCAAGAGCGCGCTTATGGTCCATAGAGGAAACCATGGGACAAAGTGTCTTGCCGTCGGTAAATGCAAGAACCGAAACCTCGGGACCTTCTAGGAACTCTTCAATAACAACATTGCTTCCGCTGTCGCCGAAAATCTTATCTTCCATCATAGAGATAACAGCGTCTTTCGCTTCATCTCTTGTCATGGCAATAACAACGCCCTTACCGAGTGCAAGACCGTCAGCCTTGATAACAGTTGGAATGGGACAGGATTCAATATACTTAAGTGCTGATTCCTTATCGGTAAACACTTCATACTGAGCCGTAGGAATGTTGTACTTCTTCATAAGGTTCTTTGAGAAAACCTTGCTGCCCTCAATAATCGCCGCGTTTGCTCTGGGGCCAAAGCATTTAATGCCTTTTTCCTCCAATGCATCGACACAGCCCAGCACCAACGGATCATCGGGTGCAACAACTGCAAAATCTATTTTATTATCTACGGCAAATTCAACAATTTTATCTATATCCTTTGCACCTATACCGGTACATACGGCATCATCCTTCATGCCGCCGTTGCCGGGAAGAGCGAAAATTTCGGAAACATTTTTATTTTCCTTGATTTTCTTGATAATTGTATGCTCGCGGCCGCCGCCACCGACTACCATTACCTTCATTAGATTTCTCCTTTATTTGTTTTTAGCTATATCCTTTGAAACGAGTTCGACCGCTTTAGGAAGAATTTTCCATTCAGCCTGTTCCATTACCCTTCTCTGTAAAACCTCAGGTGTATCGCCCTTTCTTATTTTTACAGCCTTCTGAAGAATAATTTCGCCTCCGTCGGGAATTTCGTTTACAAAGTGTACCGTAGCACCTGTTACCTTTACACCGTAACTGAGAGCAGCTTCATGAACGTGGAGTCCGTAAAAGCCTTTGCCGCAGAATGACGGAATAAGTGCAGGATGTACGTTGATTATGCGTTTAGGATACTTTGAAGTGAAATGCTCTGTAAGAATTGTCATAAAGCCTGCAAGAACGATAAGGTCAATCTTGTTTTCTTCTAAGATTTCAATAACTTTATTTTCAAAATCAAGCTGTGAAGCAAACTCCTTTTTTACAACAGATACGCCCTGAATATCCGCCTTCTTTGCACGTTCAAGGGCATAGGCTTCCCTATTACTTGAAAGAACAAGAACAATTTCACCGTTTTTTATAATACCGCTTTTCTGTGCATCAATCAAAGCCTGAAGGTTTGTACCTCCGCCCGACACAAACACACAGATTCTTGCTTTATTTTTTAGCATATGATAACGCCCTCGTTGCCTTCAACAACTTCACCGATGATATAAGCATCTTCGCCATTAGCTCGGAGAACTTCAAGAGCCTTGTCCGCATCCTTCTTATCGAGAATAATGCTCATGCCGACACCCATATTGAATGTGTTGAACATATCTCTTTCGGGAATATTGCCAGTCTTTTCAATAAGCTCGAAAATAGGAAGAACCTTAACAGCACTTCTGTCGATTTTTGCACTGAGTCCGTCAGGGATAGATCTCGGAATGTTTTCGTAGAAGCCGCCGCCTGTGATGTGGGAAATACCTACAACGCTGTCAACAGCATCAAGAAGTGCAAGTACGGGCTTTACATAAATCTTTGTAGGTGTTAAAAGTGTTTCGCAAACAGACTTACCGCCGAGTTCTTCAAGGGGAGTTTTGATATCAGCGTTTTCAACATCAAATACCTTTCTTACAAGCGAGAAACCGTTGGAGTGAACACCGCTGGAAGGAAGTGCAATAATAACATCTCCTGCCTTCATCTTTGTGTTGTCTATAATCTTATCTTTGTCAACAACGCCCACAGTAAAGCCTGCAAGGTCATATTCATCAACGGGATAGAAACCGGGCATTTCAGCTGTTTCACCACCGATAAGAGCCGCACCCGACTGAACACAGCCTTCAGCAACACCCGAAACAATCTGAGCGATTTTTTCAGGGAAATTTTTACCTACAGCGATATAGTCAAGGAAAAATAAGGGTTTTGCACCTGCGCAGATAACATCGTTTACACACATGGCAACACAGTCGATACCAACAGTATCGTGCTTGTCCGCCAAGAACGCCATCTTAAGCTTTGTACCAACGCCGTCTGTACCGCTGACAAGCACAGGCTTGCTTATACCTGTAAGGTCAAGTTCAAAAAGACCGCCAAAGCCCCCGATGCCTGAGCAAACTCCTTTTGTCATTGTTCTTGCAATATGAGCCTTCATAAGCTCAACAGCCTTGTAGCCGGCAGTAATATCTACGCCTGCGTCCTTATAGCTTTCACTGAAACTTTTCATTGTCTTATTTCTCCTTATATGTTAAATATTATATTTTTCTTCAATAGCCTTATTCTTTTCGAGAACCTTTTCTGCACCCGCACGTCTTGCCTCATCAAGCTTCTTTGCAAGTGTTTCATCAGAAACCGCAAGAATCTGTATGGCAATAAGAGCAGCATTTGCAGCACCGTCAATCGCAACGGTCGCAACGGGAATACCCGTGGGCATCTGAACGGTCGAAAGAAGAGCGTCTAATCCGTCAAGGTTCTTGCTCTTTACCGGAATACCGATAACGGGAAGCGTAGTATTTGCAGCAATTGCACCAGCAAGGTGCGCCGCCATACCTGCCGCAGCAATGATCGCACCAAAGCCGTTCTTTCTAGCATTCACAGAAAAATCACGAGCTTCGACGGGTGTTCTGTGTGCGGAAAATACGTGAACTTCAAACGGAACCTCATATTCCTTAAGAGTATTTATAGCCTTTTCAACAACAGGAAGATCGCTGTCGCTGCCCATTATAATTCCGACCTTTTTCATCATAGTCCTCCAATTTACATAAATATACTTATAATTACATTTTATAGTACCATATATTGATAAAAATGTCAAGGAATTTAAAGAATATTGACGTAAAAAAGAGGATGTTTTTACACCCTCTTTTTGACATATTTATCAAAATTCAACACCAAGTATAAAATCGTTTTCACAAAGCTTATCCGAAAGCTCTATATGAGACAGATTTGTAGGCATCTTGACTACACATTCAATTTTACATTCGTTATTTGAGTTTTTCTCAAAATTTACTCCCTTAACCTTAATACCAAACTCCGAAAGCAGCTTTTCGAGCTTATCAAAAGGCTTTTCACAAGGTGCAAGTTTGAAAATCATAAGAGTTGTTGAAGACCTTGCGAACAGCTTTGATGAATGTAAAAACCACTGAAGGAATGTAAGAATGACCGCCGCCGCAATACCGATTATGTACTGCCCTGCACCGATTGCCATTCCGACAGCCGCTGTTGACCAGAGTCCCGCCGCAGTTGTAAGACCGTTAATAACATTGCGTCTTACAAATATAGTTCCAGCACCTAGAAAACCGATGCCCGTTACAATGGTCGAAGCAATTCGTGTGGGGTCAAATTTAATTATATCGCCACCAAGTTCAACTGAGCGAAGAATCATATCTTCAAAACCGTATTTTGAAACAATCATAAACAAAGCAGATCCGAATGCCACGACCAAATGTGTTCTCGTGCCTGCTTCTTTAAGACGAACCTTTCTTTCAATTCCAATAAATGAACCGCAAATTGCCGCTATAAGTATTCTGATAATGCACTCAATTTCCATGCGATACATAGATAAATTCATAAATACACCTCCAAAATATACACTATTATAGCATAATAGTCTGAAAAGTAAAGTGACATTCTTATATTTTTATGCATATTTTAACATTTATAATTGACATAAAATAATCACAATGATATAATCAAGAAAATAATAACTGGAGGCGTAATTTATGAAAATAGGTGTACAATTATATTCTATGCATAACATTTCAGCCGAGCAAGGTCTTGCTGTTTCAATTTCAAAGGCTCATGAATTTGGCTATGACTGTGTAGAATTTGCAGGATATTTCGGTCTGTCTACAACCGAAATTCTGAGACTTCTTGACAAAAACGAGCTTGAAGTTGCAGGCATTCATCAGGATATAAACGGATTAAGAAATGATTTCGATAATGTTCTTAAAACAGCAAAGGAGCTTGGTGCATACAGCCTTTGCGTTCCTTATTACAATTCAGAGACCGTACAGGGCTGGCTCGACCTTGCAAAAGAACTTGATGAATACGGTAAGCGTTTCAATGATGCAGGTATTCTTTTCGGTTATCACAACCATGCCCATGAATTTACACCAATTGACGGTCAGATTCCGATTGACCTGATTTTGGAAAACTCAGGCAAAGAGAATGTGTTTTTCCAGATGGATACACACCATGTTGTCAACGGAAAACAGTCACCTGTTGAGTATGCAAAAAAGTACGCAGACAGAATCCCCGTTATTCATGTTAAAGAAAACAGAGACGGTAGTGACTGCACACTGGGCGAAGGAAACATCGACTTCCCGTCTGTTTTCAAAAATGCAGGCAAGATTAATGTTTATGTAGTTGAAAACGAAAACCACGGCACAAACGAAAAGGAACTTCTTGACAGTGCCGCATATTTAAAGAGCATACTTTAATTACATAATATTCAAGGTGGCAGTAAAATGCCACCTATTTTTATATAAAAACGGGCGGAAAAAACCGCCCGTTAATTTATAATTTATTCAGCTTTTGATTCAGCAACTGCATCATCAAAAAGTGCCTCAACATCTTCCGAAGGCTTCTTATCAATAAGAGAAACAACAACAGAAGCAATAAGACCGACAATAAATGCGGGGATGATTTCATATAGTGCAGTAACATTATAAAGTGCTGTACCAACAGAAGCATACTTATGAATGTTCATCCAAACAATGTCAACAATTGCACCTGTTAAAACGCCGGCACAAGCACCCTTGTATGTAAGTCTCTTCCAGAAAAGAGAAAGAAGAACTACAGGACCAAAGGAGCCGCCAAAGCCTGCCCATGCCATATCAACAAGCGACATGATAGGATTATTGTCACTATCACTGAGAAGGGCAGAAAGTGCAATACAGAATGCAATAACAGCAATTATAAGTACTACGATGCGACCAACCCAAAGAGTTTCTTTATTGGAAGCGTTCTTTTTGATAATAGGCTTATAAATATCACTTGTAAAAGATGATGAAGCAACAAGAAGCTGAGAATCTGCTGTAGACATTGATGCAGCAATGATAGCAGCAAGCAGGAAGCCTGCAATAACGCCGGGGAACAAAAGTCTGGAAGCAGAAATGAAAATATGGTCGCCTTTGCCTGCAAGAAGTAACTCTTCACCTACATGTACACCGTCAATAATGAGCATTCTGCCAAAGTAAGCAAGAAAAATAGCTGCACCGAGAGAAAGAATTACCCAAACAATCGCAACTGTTGCACTCTTCTTAATCAATGAAGGTTTTTTAATTGACATAAATCTTACAAGAATGTGAGGCATACCGAAATAACCAAGTCCCCAACCGAGACCGGATAAAATATCGACAAGAGACGCATCAAAGAAATTTGCAACAAATACTTCACCGTTAATCGGATTATTTAAAAGTGATGAATCAAGCACAGCATCCTTTGAAGCAACTATTACGATCGGCACAGCAAGAAGCGCAATCAACATCATAAGACCCTGGAAAAAGTCAGTCCAGCAAACAGCCTTAAAACCGCCAAGGAATGTATAAACAATAACAATTAACGAGAAAATACCAAGTGCAACAACAACATTCAAATCTTCAAACAAAGCAGTAAACACCTTTGTTCCTGCTACAAACGCAGAAGCTACATAAAATGTAAAGAAAATAAGGAATATTACAGCACAAAAAACCTGGAGCAACTTACCCTTTGAAAGAAATCTGTTGGAAAGATACTGAGGAAGCGTAATTGAGTCGTTAGCTCTTTTTGAGAAACAACGAAGACGCTTAGCACAGAGAATCCAGTTTGCCGCAGTACCGAGTGCAAGACCGATACCAACCCACGCCTGTCCAAAACCAAACGCAAGCATACTTGCAGGAAGACCCATCAAAAGCCAGCCGCTCATATCCGAAGCTTGGGCACTCATTGCAGTAACCCAAGGCCCCATGGCTCTGCCGCCCAAGAAATAATCCTTTTCATCTTCACTCTTTGATTTTACGAAGAAGAAAACACCAATTCCCAGTACTACTAAGAAATAGAGTACAAACGATAAAATTTCCATAAATTTACCTCACTTTATTTAAAATACTCGTAAAGTATAACACACAAAAAAGCAAAAAGCAACAAAAATGCGAAAATTAGACTAAAGTCTATACTACATTCTTGTTGCATCGAAAAATATTAAGTTATTTCTTGATTTTTAAAGTGTACCAAACAATAAACGAATCCATTAACAATTCTATTTCATTATATCGTCAAAAAGCATGGGCAGAACGTTATTTGCGTATTTTGAGAGAGAATATTCACCGTCACGTATGCACCAGTCATACATCAGTGCCCTTTCGCACATGGCATAAAGCTTAACAATCTCATTTGTGCTTGTTTCGCTCTTAATCTCTCCCCTGTCCTGACCTTCTTCAACAATCTTTCGTATAAGCTTATAGTAATATCTGTTGTAATCAAGAAGATTCTTTTCACCTTTTGTAATAAGCTGGGTAGAAAGAAGTCCGGACAAAAGATTTATGTCAACCTTGTTCTCAATCATCTTAAACATTTCCTGATTGAGGTACATAAGCTTTTCAAAACAAGTCTGATCATTTGTAAGATTTGGTTCAAGCTCTTTATACTTCTCGTAAAAAACGTAGGATAACGAACTCAGAAGAGAATCTTTTGAGCTGAAATAGTGATAAAAAGAGCCTTTGGATGTGCCGGAACGGGCAATAATTTCGTCAACAGTTGTATTTTCGTAGCCTTGCTCGTAGAATAAATTCCATGCGGCATTGACTATCTTACTTTTTGTAGCATTGGTTTTCTTGGGCATAATATTCACCTGAAAATATTTTAATTATTTAGTATAATAAATTTAGACAATCTCTATATAAAGCCTGTATAATCTGGATGCCAATGTTTTGCCGTAGTAGTTCATATTAAGTTAAAACCAAAAATTTATTCAATCACAAAGAATTCGTCAAAATCAGTACCATCCATTAACAGCATATTTTTGAACCAGCCTACA
>JAGAUT010000030.1 GCA_017620655.1 Clostridia bacterium
AAAAATTACGGATATTGCATTGGATAAGGGGAATGTGTACTTGGAAAAAGAAAAAGATGAGTATGTGCATGGTAAATTAATGCAGGTATCGGAGGATTCCATCGAGATTGAGGGATATGGAATGTATCCGATTGCCCCGAATATGCAGATATATAAATTGTATGGCGAATTGGAATCCATGGATAAGGAGGAATTACGGATTGGATATTCCTTCACGGATTTTGTAATAGAGGATGGAAAAGTAGCAGCATGTCTTATGATAAGGGAAGAGGATATGCAGTATATCCGTGTACTTTTAAAGGATTCCAACCTATTTGTGTTTGTATAAATTACAGCTTCGCCGTCATAGGTGACATCGGAAATCGAAACGCCGTACATTCCGAAAAATTCGTCGGCTTCAAGACCGAAGTCGAGGGTTACTATGCCGTTTTCGTCTTTGGTAATTCCCTTGCCGGGCTCTGCTGCAGGAATGAACTTTATGTAGTCGATGTAGCACTTTACACCTGCGGAACCGGAATTAAGACCTATACCGAAAAAGCTTTCGCCCAATTTATTATCGGCAAGTGCAGGAAACTGTGAAAGGTTCCATACCTGAGTAACATACTCGGGTGATGCCGAATAAGGAACGGAAGCCGAGAAAACAGAGCTCCAGAGTCCTACTTTTTGAGCATCGGTTTCTCTGTCAAGCTGCTGGAAATAGAAAAGCGAGCTTGTGCCGTTTGTGTTTACTGTGTTTTCAACCTTATATCTTACTTCAATCTTGGAATAGTCTGTTCCGTTGATATCGAGTGAAGAAAGGGGTGTGCCTCGAAGTCCTGAATTGCCCGGGGTCTTGTTTGTATAAACAAGTGCCGTTCCGTCATAGGAAATGTTTTCGATTTCATAGGCTGAGTATCCGAAAAGTCCGTCGGATTCCTTACCGAAGTCGAAGATTATTTCCTCGGCACAAAAGGCTGTGAGAGAAAGTGAAAGTGCAAGAATTAAGCAAAAAAGTATCTTTTTCATATTTTGCCTCCCGTAATTTATATACTGTTTTGAAGTCTGTTTCGCAAAGTCGATACTTGATAATCCGTTTTTAAAACTGCTCAAGTATCATTGAACCATCATATCCGCTTTGTGAAATGGCAAAGCGCCAACTTCTGCCGTTTTTATCCACATATGAAAATCCGTTTCTCGGAACATACTCATAATCCAGCAAACTGACAACAAAAGGCTCATTTGGAACGAATTCTTCAAGAGTATACAATTCATCTATTGAATATATGCTGTTATAGTTTTCATCATATCCCGTTTCTTCAAGTGCCAGTACTTTGAAATCTGTTACGATTTCGTCTGTGTAGAACACTACTTTTTGAATTCCGCTTGATTCATAGGGGTGAAATGCCTTATAATCCGAAACATCCTCCCCGACCTCACTTTCCCATTTAACCGTAACGGGCGGAGGTGAATTTTCCTCAGAAACGGTGTGCTCCGAAAAAGGTGTCATTTCAACAAAATCTACCTGATTTGCCCATTCATAAAACTCGGGATGCAATTCGCAAAGGCTTTCATAGGAAACCTTTTCAGAAGCTGACGTATCCCATTCTCCCGTGGTGTTATAATAGAAATATATTTCACTTCCGTCTTCGTTGATATCTGTAAAATAATGACCGTTGCACACAAGAGTGCCGTTGCCGTCTACAGAATACAGCGTCTCTGAAACATATGCCGCTCCGCCTGAAGCCTCATTGAAAAATCCGCCGTGTTTGGTAAGATAATATCTGTTTCTTGACCAGCCTTCAAAAAGAAGCTTTGGCTCTCCATCTGTAAGTATGTATGCTGCAAGAATTTGATTTGCACCGTCTGAATAGTGATTTCGTTCTCCTACAAGAAGTTCGGGAATTCCATCGGAATTTATATCTTTTAATGTAAAGCCGATATCATTCAGGTTCTCCTGAATATCAACAAATATTACTGGTTCTTCGAGTCCTGCCAAACCAACGCCTCTGCCAAAAATGTCAACTTTGTGCGTTATATATACATGATAACGGTCAAGCACATCTGCATATAACTGCATATAGTCGATGTCTTCAGCCTTTGTTTCCTGCTCTGTTTCGTCCTCAGTTTTTTTCGGAATTTCGCTTTTCTTTTCGGTTATATCTTCAACTTTTTCATTTTTTATAGCCGCAGAACTGTCTTCCTCAACATTTGTCGAAATACAGCCCGAAAGTGCAAACACAAGAACCAAGCAAAAAATCAGTCTTTTCATATTTTGCCTCCCGTCTAAATGTTAATACAAAATTATTGTATCACGTCTTTCTATCCTTGTCAAACAAATATAACCAAAAGCATATTATTCACACCTATTTCATAACCCTCATTTATAATAAGAAACATAAGAGAGGTGTTTTTATGAGTATGAACTCTACTCCAAATGCAAACCGCAGTCACATCGGCTTTTTCGGCTCGACAAATGCCGGTAAATCAAGCCTTGTCAATGCCGTAACCAATCAGCCGCTATCCCTTGTGTCCCCCGTTTCGGGCACAACCACAGACCCTGTGCAGAAAGCCATGGAGCTATTGCCCTTCGGTCCTGTTGTAATTATTGACACACCCGGCTTTGACGATTGCAGTGTACTCGGTGAGCTTCGAATGAAAAAGACAAAGGAAATTATCGCAAAGTGCGACCTTGCTGTACTTGTTTCCTCGGCAAAAGACGGTCTTTCGGACACCGACACCACCCTTCTTGAGCTTTTCAGAAACAGAGGCATACCCTTTGTTATCTGCTACAACAAGGCAGACGAAGCCGACAGGAAAATTCCTTTGGAAGAAAACGCCGTTTACACAAGTGCTACCGAAAACACAGGTATAGAGGAACTAAAAAATCTCATGGCAAAGGTTTTGTCAAAGAACGCTTCGCCCGAAAAACCCATTATTTCGGATTTGGTGTCTGAAAACGACCTTGTAATACTTGTTGTTCCCATAGATTCCTCTGCGCCCAAGGGCAGAATAATCCTGCCGCAACAGCAGGTTATCCGTGACGGACTTGATGTTGGAGCGCAAGTTTTGGTAGTCAAGGAAACAAGCCTTGCACATACCCTTGAAACAATCGGTCGTGTACCAAAACTTGTTATAACCGACAGTCAGGTATTCGGCAAGGTTATGAAGATTGTTCCCCGTGAAATTCCCCTGACATCATTTTCAATCCTTATGGCAAGATACAAGGGTTTCCTCGATGAAGCGGTCAAGGGTGCAAAGATGTTAGAGAAACTCTCTGACGGAAGTAAGATTCTCATTTCCGAGGGTTGTTCTCACCACAGACAATGTGAGGACATCGGAACAGTAAAGCTTCCCGGCTGGATAAAGAACTACTGTAAAAAAGACGTGGAATTTGTTTTTACACAAGGGACTGATTTCCCCGAAGATTTATCGGGATTTGATGTTGTTATCCACTGCGGCGGATGTATGCTGACAGAAAGAGAAGTTATCCGCAGAAGAAAGCAGGCGGAATATCAGGGCGTGCCCTTTACAAATTACGGGACAACTATTGCGCATATTAATGGGATACTCAGTAGAAGTATTGAGATGTTGTAAGTGATTTTTTCGGCAAATAAAACTTTGACAAACTGTTCTACTTTACAAGTATAGGGACTAAAATAAGCACACATAATATTGGAGTCGAAAATATGAAAGATACCAAAAACTCATTTCTTATTCACGGAATTATTAACATTGTTATGCATCTGCCTGTGTTGATAGCAACATCTTTTTGGAGTTTCCTTATAATCGGAATCTTCAAATTAGATACAATAACCACTCCGTTTTGGTATGCTGTTACTATGTGTCCTTTGCTAATTTCGCCTGCCTCCTGCATAGTGGGAATCATCCGGGGCTTTAAAAACTTCAAAAAAGATACCTATGCACAATGGTGCCTGATCTTGTCTATCATTGGATTATTCACCTACGTTGGTTTAATTATTTTGTGCGGTTGGCTAGGATCAAGATTTTAAACAAATTCCATTTTTTCAAACAAATATCAAAAGCACCCTTTCGGGTGCTTTTCTCATATGAAAATATCGATTTTATCCAAAATTTCCTCAATACCCTTTGCATCAACAACTCTGGGATTTGTCGCAGTACATGCATCGGCAATGGCACTTTCGATAATGTGCTGTTTTGCCTTTTTATACTGGTCTATTGTAACACCTGCTTCGCCAAGGGTCTGCGGGATATTCAGCCAGCGCTGATATTCCTTTATTTTGTGAATCATATTACGAACACCGACATCGGGAGAGTTTCCGGGATAACCGAGTCGTCTTGCCAAGCCTTCAAGCTTATCGGCTGTGGCATTTGCGTTCTTTACGCAGAACTTGATATCAAGCTCTGTATTATAACGAAGTACATGAGGAAGAAGCATTGCATTTGCTCTGCCGTGAGGTATATGGAAGTGTGCTCCGAGTGCATGGGCAATCGAGTGGTTTACACCAAGACCTGCTTCGTTAAAAGCAATACCTGCAAGACAGGATGCTGTGTGCATCTTTTCTCTTGCCACCATATCGTTGCCGTTTTTATATGCAGGAACGATATATTCAGCCCAGAGTTCAACCGCCTTTTCTGCAAGGGCATCGGAAAACTCATTTGCATTCTTCGAAATATACGCTTCAAGGGCATGAGTAAGAACATCAAAGCCTGTGTCAGCCGTAACTGCCGGAGGTACGCTTGCCGTAAGCTCACATGAAAGAATTGCCATTTCGGGAAGCATTTCTTCGTCAACAAGAGGTATCTTTTTACCTGCCTGTCTATCGGAAATTACCGCAAATTCGGTAACCTCCGAGCCTGTTCCGCTGGTTGTTGGAACAGCTATAAGGCGGATGTGTTTTCCCGTATGCTTTCTTGCAACGTACACCGTACCCTTTGCCGCATCTATAGCAGAACCGCCGCCAAGGGCAACCACAAGGTCAATTTCATTTTCAATTAAGAACTTAAGACCGCTTGCCACCGTTTCAACGGGCGGGTCGGGAATGACATCCGAATAGATAGATACGTTCTCGCAGGAAGTCAAAAGCTCTTTTATTCTGTTAGCTGTGCCGTTATCGGTAAGAAATTTATCCGTGAACACAACTACATTTTTGCCCTGTACGCTTTTGAGTGCTTCAAGGGCATTCTGTCCGAAAATAATATCTGTTTTAAGTTTGAATCTTTGCATAATTTAATAATACAACTCCACATTGTTGGAGGCAAAATAGCTCTTCCATTCCTCGCTCGGTTCTTTATCGGTAACAACCGCATCAACCTCGCCTATGTTTGTAAGTCTTACAAAGCTTGTCTTATCAAACTTTGTGTTGTCAACCGCAAGGAAAACCTTCTTTGCAGAACGCATAAACGCCTTCTTTATTGTTGCATTGTAGTCTCTTGTATCTGTAAAGCCCTTTTCCATGTCAAGTCCTTTACAGGAAATAACACAAAGGTCAACATTGTATTCGTCAATAATCGACTCTACCTGTCGTCCTGCAAAGGAAAGGGAGCTTTGAACAAACTCGCCGCCGGTACAGATAACACGCCAGTCGCTGTTCTGAGGAAGCTCAAGGAGCACTTCAATAGAGTTTGTAAGAAGCGTGATATTGTGTCTGTCGGCAATCTCCTTTACGGTAAAGAGAGCAGTAGTCGAGGCATCGAGAAGAATATAGTCGCCGTCGCTGATGTGCTCTGCAATTTTCTCAGCAATATACTTTTTACCCTCAACATTTGTCTGCTTTCTGACAGTGAGAGGAAGCTCTGTATTCAAGTTTTCGTTCTTGACAGCACCGCCGTAGGTCTTCTTCGCAAGACCTTCCTTTTCGAGTTTGTCAAGGTCACGTCGGATTGTTTCTTCCGTAACGTCAAACTCTAAAGCCAGGTCGCTGACAATAACCTTTCCGTCTGCCATAAGCCGTGAAAGGATTGTATTTTTTCTTTCTATCGGAAGCATTTTATACCTCCCTTTTTCTCTATATTGTTATATGGGCGACCGCTTGGGCCGCCCGTTGTTTATTCATTCCGAATTCCGCACTCCGCATTTCTCATTTGTGAGTGCCCTGCACTCACAGTATGCTGTCCCAGATTGACGGGTCGGGATTGGGAATTACCGAGTAGTCAAGAAGAAGACCGTTGTCTCCCACAACCCTCTTTGCATTCTCAATTGCTGCTGTTACGGATGCTACCGTACCTGTGAGAAGCATATAAGATTTTCCGCACATACCGCGTGCAATTCTGAGTTCAATAAGCTTTACCTCTGCCGCCTTTGCCGCAGTATCTGCCGCAACTATAATGGAAGGAGCAGTAAATGTTTCAAGAACACCGAGTGCTTTTACACCCTCAATGTTTGCTCCGCCATAGATTGCCTTGAAGATATCCTCATGGGGATTACCGAGAACAAAGGAATCTGTAAGCTGGTCGGGATAAAGAGCCTTTGCAGAATCAACCGAGCTTCTTACAGCGGAAAGTTCGCCTGTAATAAGTACTATGTATTTACCGGGACAAACGGTAGCTGCCTGAAGGATTTCAACATTAGAAGTCTTAACCATGTTATCAGCCGCTGTCATACCCGTTGATACGGTTTTATATTCAACCATTCCGATTGCTTTACTCATCTGTAATCACCTCACTTTGCATTTATTCTGATGTAGGCATCGGTCACTTCTTCAACCTTGCCCGAGATTGATGCGTGAATAGCCGCACCCAAACCGTCGGGTGCATTTGCAATAACATCACCGACATTTACCGTATTGCCCACCTTAACGCAAGGCACTGCAGGTGCGCCGATATGCTGGCTGAGTTTTATCTTCACGCTGTCCGCCTTTACGAGATTGTCGTCAAGGGGACATTCCACGTCATATTTAACAAGTCCGAGGTGACGGACAAGCTTTGTAATGGGAACTGTTCTGAATTCTCGAAGCTTATGCACTTCTTTTGTTTCAATATCCTTTGGAATCTGAACGCCTGCTTTTTTGAGCTTTCCCTTTGTCATGCCAAGTAAGGTTGTGGGAGAAAGTCCCTGGAAACAAGCATAATATTCACATATACCGCAGGAGCAACAGAAGAATGAATCAATGTAAGGCTTTACATCCTTTGTAACGCCGCCTGTAACATTCATCATAAACTTCTGGGGGTCAATGGGATGACCGAGAAGATTACGGGAGCACAGGTCTGTACACATCATACAGTTACAGCAGGCACTCATGGCACGCTTCATGCTGATAGTTACGGGTGTTGTTCTCTTTTTTATAATATACTGATTTTCATCAAGAACTAAAATTGCATTGGAGGTCTTAGTAACAACATCTCTCTTTGAAGAGATAAAGCCTGTCATGGGACCGCCGGCAAAAATTACAGGGTTTTCAATGGTTGCACCACCGCAAAGTTCTACCACTTCGCCGTAGGTCATACCAATCGGCACCTTGAGTGTTGAGGGGTTCTTTACCTCGCCTGCAACGGTTATATACTTATATGTAACGCCCTTGTTTTCCTTAATTGCATATGCCGCATTGAGCATTGTTTCGACATTATAAACAACGCATCCAACGCTGATGGGAAGCTGTCCTGCGGGAACAACTCTGCCCGTGGTTTCATAGATTGTAACCACTTCGTCGCCGGCAGGATAGATTTCGGGAAGAAGACCGATTGAGAAGCCTTCCTTGCCTTCAATTGCTTCCTCTGCCGCCTCTATTGCATCCTTATAATGAGGCTTTACTGCAATGATAACCCTGTCTGCACCGAGAACATTCTTGACTGTCTCCAATGCAAAAACGATATCTCTTGCATGATACTCAAGCACCTGTCTGTGAAGCTTTAAAAGGGGCTCACATTCGGCGCAATTGAGAATTATTGTATCCGCTTTGTCGTTGAGTTTTGCGTATGAGGGAAAACCTGCACCGCCGGCACCAACGACACCGGCATTTTTAAGAATGTCGGAAAGTGCCTTTATATCCATTATTCGTCACACTCCAGATTGCTCGCATCGTCAACGATACCTACAATTGCCGCATCTACGGGCGCGTTTTCGCATCCGCAGCCGATTCTTGCGGCACTTCCTTTTGCCACAAGTACAACCTCGCCTACACCTGCACCTACGTTATCGATAGCTACAAAGCTTTCGCATTCGCCAGATACCTTCATGCAGGCAAGAGGTTTAACAATAAGAAGCTTGTGTCCCACAAGGTTTTCATTCTTACGTGTGGAAACTATGCTTCCCGTTACTTTTCCTATTATCATAGTCTGTCCCCTTTCTTAAAATAAAAGGTGATATTTGCGTTTATTTACACTTACGAAAGTCTTTCATACCCATAAATAAGCGCAAGCGTCACCCTCGGGGCAAGAAACCTTGCCCCGATTATGTAACTCTTTAGATTTCTTCTGCTTCAAATTTGTATTGTTTTGCCACTCGGATTTATGGTGGCAAAACAACGCCGTCACATCGCGAGCGATAAAATTTGAAAAGCACTACGCTGCCGCGAAATTTGCCGCGGCGCTTCGCCGCTTACTTAAGAGAAGGAAGAATCTTTTCAACGTCAGTATGAGGTCTGGGAATAACGTGAGTTGCGATGATTTCGCCGAGCTTCTGAGCTGCTGCAAGACCTGCTTCAACTGCTGCCTTAACTGCGCCAACGTCGCCTCTAACCATTACGGATACGAGACCGCTACCGATCTTTTCTGTGCCAACGAGTTCAACGTTTGCTGCCTTGAGCATAGCATCTGCTGCTTCGATTGCTGCAACGAGACCTCTTGTTTCAACCATACCAAGTGCCTGCTGTACCATAGTCTTAATCTCCTTTGTTTCGGATTTTTTTGTTGTTTTTTTAGTTTCTTCTGTCTTTACTTCTTCTACGGGCTTCTTTTCGATAACCTTTTCCACAACTTCGGGAGCAGGAGAAGCAATTACAGTCTTCTTAGCCGAAGATTTTCTTTCAGCCATTGTCTTTTCCTCCGTTTAAGTCTTCTTCAGTTCCGATTAGAACTTAGGAAGAATCTTTTCAACGTCTGCGTGGGGTCTGGGAATTACGTGAGTTGCGATGATTTCGCCGAGTCTGGAAGCTGCTGCTGTACCGGATTCAACTGCTGCCTTAACTGCACCAACGTCGCCTCTTACCATTACAGATACGAGACCGCTACCGATCTTTTCTGTACCGATAAGTGTAACTTCTGCTGCCTTTACCATTGCATCAGCTGCTTCAACTGCTGCTGTGAGACCTCTGGTTTCAATCATACCAAGTGCTTCGTATGCCATGATTTTTTCCTCCTGATTAGTAAATATATTTTTTTATTTTTTAAACTAAGTAATTACTGATTAACAATCGCAATCTTGAGACCCTGCATTGAGAGGTTCATTTCAAGTGCTTCATTAATCTTTTCTAAGGGATACTTATGTGTGATAAGCTCTGCTAAAGGAATACCGATTGCCTTTGCTCTCTTTAAGAAGTCAAAGGTTGTTGCGTAGTCTCTGAGTGTGTATACCCAAGAACCTACGGTTGTGATTTCCTTTGCACAAATATCAAAGTGGGGGTTAATCTGAGCGTCGCCGCCGTTGATGAAGAAGCCGAGCTCGCAAAGACCGCCGCCGTTGCGGATAAACTTATAAATGTTTGCATGAGCTACAGGTGAGCCTGTGCACTGGAAGCCGAAGTCTGCAAAGTAGCCGCCGAATGCTTCCTTAACACCTTCTGCAAGAGCTTCGACACCGTTATGGTTCTTGAAGTTTACACTCTTGTCTGCACCCATCTTCTTTGCAAATTCGAGTCTCATATCGTTACCGTCAACTGCAACGATGTTTTCGATACCCATGGTTCTGAGGATTGCAATACAGATAAGACCGATAGGTCCGCAGCCCTGAACTACAACTCTTGAATTGAATCTTAAAATGCCTGTTGTCTTTGCTCTTTCAACTGCGTGAATGAGAACTGCACAGGGTTCAATAAGAATTCTTGAGTCTAGGTCGAGGTCGCTTACGTTAAATACTGTAGAGCCGCCCTTAACTACCATATAATCTGCGAACCAACCCTGAAGATGATTCTTATCATCGTCGGGAAGAAGTCCGTAAACATCTGCACCGCCAACATTCTGCTTGTTGAGGTCGAACATTGTGATGTCGGGGTTATCCTTGAAAATCATACAGGTAACAACTTTATCACCAATGTTAAGAGGCTTACCTGCACTATCCTTCTTAACATTCTTACCCATGGCAACTATCTCGCCTGTACCCTCGTGACCGAGTGCTACAGGGATAAGGCCGAAGGGGTCACGCTTGAATTCATGTGCGTCTGTACCGCATACGCCGCAGCCTTCAACTTTAACGAGAATGTCATCATCGCCAAGCGCAGGAACGGGATATTCGTTAAGATCGAAATGTTCAAGCTTTGTAAGCATTGCAACACGTGCAGTCTTGGGCACACCGCCCGCTGTTTTCTTCTGTGAAGGAACCGCTTCAAGCGAAGGAGCTGATGCATTTCCTTCCTTCAGAGAAGAGAGCACCTGTCTGACAATGGCTTCAATATCATTTGCCTTTACGTCCATGTGTTTTCTCCTTATTAGTTTAAGCTTTCGAAGAAGGCTTTTCCGTACTCACCAAGCAGTGTATCCTGTTCGGCTGTGCCGCCGCTGACGCCTAAGCCTCCGATTATTACACCGTCTTTGTTTGTGAGCGGCTCGCCGCCTCCGAAAATTATGATTTTGCCGTTATTTGTAAACTGTATTCCGTAAAGCGAACCGCCGGGTGCTGCAAGAGTTGCAAGATTTTTGGTGGGCATCTTTAAAGATACCACCGTAAATGCTTTATTTACCGCTATATCATAGCTTGCAATAAAAGCATCATCCATACATTCTACAGCTATGGGGTTTCCACCTGCATCAGCAATAGCCGTTACCGCCTTGACTCCTATTTCGGATGCCTTCTTTTGTACAGCTTCGATTGTTTTCTTTGCTGCTGAAAGATTCATCTTCGCCATGGAGTTTTTAACGGTTGAGGCAGTCTTTACGTCGGAGGATTCCTGACCAAGCACCTGCTTTACTATATCGCTTACAAGCTTTTCCATATCCTGTGCCATCGGTCTTCCCTCCTTACATTCAAATTTGTATTGTTTGACCGCTCGGATTTATGGCGGTCAAACAACGCTCGTTTCGCGGGTGTTACGTTTGTTTATGTACTAAACTTCCCGCGACTTTCGCTGTAGGGCGTTCCCTACTTGCCGAGCTGAGCGAGTACGTTCTTTGTGATCTGAGCGATGATGTCATCTTCATTGGAATGACCGTGACCGCCGCAGTTACCTGAGCAAGAACCGCCGCTAGAGTGACAGCTGGGCTTGCCTGCCTTGTTGTTGGGGCAGAGGTCTGCAGGATGCTTACCTGTCATACCGAACTGACGTCTGATTTCGTAGAGTCTCTGAACCTGTGCTTCGGAAAGGTGCTTAGGACCGCCGAGCATCTTGGACTGGTAGAGAAGCTGTGCATAGAATTCTACGGATTCCATCTTGTGATAAGCAGAAAGAAGTGAATCGGAGAATGCAAGTGCACCGTGGTTTTCAAGAAGTACAGCGTCGAAGTACTGGAGGTACTTGGAAACTGCATCGGGAATTTCTTCTGTGGAAGGTGTGCCGTATTCAGCAATCGGAACACAACCGAGTGCGATTACTGCTTCGGGCATAATCGGTTCTGTAAGGGGAATACCTGCAATAGCAAAGCTTGTTGCATACATGGGGTGAGCATGAACAACAGACTTAACGTCGGGTCTTTCCTTATATACTCTCATATGCATCTTGATTTCGGAAGAAGGTCTGAAGCCTTCGTATGCCTGGATTACCTTACCTTCTGCGTCAACCTTACAGATGTATTCGGGTGTCATGAAGCCCTTGGAAACACCTGTGGGTGTGCAAAGAAATTCGTTGTCATTGAGCTTAACGGAAATGTTACCGTCATTAGAAGCAACCATGCCTCTGTCGTAGATACGCTTACCAATGTCGCAAATCTGTTTTTTGATTTCGTATTCTGTTGCCATTGTTTAAACTCTCCTTTTTGTTTATATGTTATTTTTTATTTTTTCGCGATTTTTCGTAAAAGAACATAAATCCACACTCTTTTACGTTAAAATTATAACACTTACCACATCACTTGTCAATGGTTTTTGATAAAAAAGTGTTGTTTTTTGCGGAATTTCTGTGGTTTTGTGTTGTTTTGCTGTCACAAATCAGTTTCTGTTCACAAAATATTCATCTTCGGGCTCTTTTTCAAGAGCAAGATAATCTAATATATCTTGTATGCCGTCGTCGTTGTAGCTGCTGGTGTAAAAGATGCGTTTGCATCCGCAGAGCTTTAGCCATCCTCCTGCCCTCTCGGGGTTAGCATATTCGTGGTCGCACTTTGTAACAATGCCGATTACGGGTCTTGTACACATCCCGACAACATTCGGCGGAAACAGACAGAAAGGCTCTGTTGCCGAAATCAGTATACCTATTATATCGGCTTCGCAGGAATAGACGGCAAGTGCTCCGCCCAATTGCTTTGCCTCGATATACTCGCCGGGGGTATCAATTATGCTTTCGCTGTAGTCGATATACTGCGTTTTGTGATAGTGGATTTCTTCTCTGCGAAGTGCCTGGATAAGCGTTGACTTACCGGCTTCGCTTCTACCCATAAGTATAAGCTTTCGCATTATGTTCTTGTTACGGGGCAGACCTTAAAGCCAAGCACCTTTTCTGCATATTCGTTGACAGCATTAAGGGAAGCCTCAACCTCGGAAACGGTACCTGTCACAATGAGTGTGCCTGAAAATCTGTCAACAAAGCCAAGCGTTGCTCCCGATTTCTTGATGGCAAGGTCGGCACCGATAATTGCGTATTCGGCAGGCGACATCGTCACAAGTCCGATTGCACACTTATTCTGAGAATAGTCCACCGAAGGATCAAGTCCCAGTTTGCGATAAAGAATCTCGTCGGGGTTTGCGATAATATGAGAAAGGGTTATCTGTTTACCGGGAACGAGCTCCTGTATAATTCGTTGTTTGTTTTCGTATGTATTATCCATTGTCACCCTAACCTCCTATCACCACGCGAAGCCCTGAGCATTCTGCGCTTTTTTTGAGTTTATCCATATGTTCTTTACTCGGTGTCTGAACATCGCCCATAAGATATTCACGTCCGAGACCTATGTACTTATCGTAGCCAAGTCTGTGGTATGGAAGAAGATGTATTTCTTCTACACCTCTGAGAGACTTTGCAAACTTTGCAATCGAGAAGATTTCCTCTTCCGTATCATTAAATGTTGGAATTACGGGAACTCGGATTGTAAGGCTCTTTGCTATGGGTGCAAGCTTCTGAGCATTTTCCAAGATAAGCTCGTTTGACACTCCCGTAAATTCTTTATGCTTCTTAGCGTCCGTATGCTTTATATCCATCAAGATATAATCAAGATTTTCAGCAAACTCTTTTACCGTTTCAAAGGGCAGGTTTGACGTCGTTTCAATGCAGGTATTTATACCCATGTGGTGTGCGCCTTTGAGAAGTGCAATCGCAAATTCTTTCTGGCACATGGCTTCGCCGCCCGACAGCGTAAGTCCGCCGCCGCTTCTGCGGTAGTAGGGCATATCTTTTCCGACATCCTCAAGGACTTCTTTTACCGTCACGTCTCTGCCGATTATCTTTGTTTTGCCGTTTTGCACCATTTCCTGAATCTTATATTCCTGGGATTCGGGGTTACAGCACCAGCGGCATCTGAGAATACAGCCTTTAAGAAATACTATTGTACGAATACCGGGACCGTCGTGGGTAGAGAACTTCTGGACATCGAAGATTCTGCCTGTGGTATTCATTATTTGTTCGAGTGAATCCATTATTCTCTCACCTCTTTTTGCCAAACTTATGTTTATTTATTCTTTCGTACTTTTGTGTCGACAAAAGTACCAAAAACGCCCACTCAACAAGCGGGGATGGCTCGACACCGGTCTTGGCAAAAACAGAAATCCCAGCGAGTCTGCGCTGACCTCTCTCCTTTGCCGCGGCGGCTTACCTCTCACACTTTTTGTGCGACACCTAATATTATTTTTCTATCCAAGACACCCCGTATATTTGCTGTCGGGCTTTCCCGACCCGTGGAGGCTTATCTCCTCTCAATGGGTGTAGTGCGGATTTGTATTGAGTTTGGCCGCTTGGATTTATGGCGGTCAAACGGTGCTTCATTCGGGCATCTGACATTTCGCTTTAATATCGAAATACAGTCTCGAATCATTTTCTCTTTGCTTACTTTCTCTTTTTATCAAAGAGAAAGTAAATTAAAACCTTGTCTGTTCTGTTCTATTGATAATATCATCCTGAAGTGACTTTGAAAGTGTTGTAAAGAGTGCGCTGTAGCCTGCAACACGAACAACGAGGCTTCTATAGTTTTCGGGATGCTTCTGAGCATCTCTGAGTGTTTCACGGCTGACAACATTGAACTGCATATGCATACCCTTCTGGTCAAAGTAACCGCGAAGGAGAGCAACAAAGCTTTCAAGTCCTGCCGCACCTTCAAGTGCCGAGGGATGGAACTTCATATTGAAGAGCGTACCATTTGACGCAATTCCGTGGTCAAGCTTTGCAACAGAGTTTGCAGAAGCTGTAGGGCCGTGTGTGTCGTAGCCGGCTGAGGGTGATACACCGTCGGCAACGGGCTTCTTTGCACATCTGCCGTCGGGAGTAGCTCCTGTCTGTGCACCGAGAGGCACGTTTGCCGATACAGGATAAAGTCCTGCCTGGAACATACCGCCTCTTGTGTTCTTATATGTTTCAAGAGGTCTTGTGTAGTAGTATGCCGCTTCTCTTGCAAGAGCGTCTACGTCGTTTATGTCGTTACCGAACTTATCAAGTGCGAGAATATCTTCTCTTATCTTATGATACTCTTCGTTAACAACAAGACCTTCGGCTTTTATCTTATTATATATATCTGTAATCTGATCCTGTGTCACATTCTTGCCCTGTGCACGAAGCGCCTTTGCCGTTTCGTTTGCCGCAAGAAGTGCCTTTTCGTCGTCAATTTCAAGAATACCGTAGTTGTTTTCGAGTGCTTCTTTAATCTGACAAAGCGTATACTTCTTCTGCTCGTAAACAAGGGTTCTTATGGAGTAGAGCGAGTCGGCAACATTTGCAATACCAAAGCCCTGAGGACCTGTGAAGTTATAAACAGCACCGCCCTGTTCGGGTGTCTTTCCTCGGCTGATACAGTCATCAACCATACTTGCAAGGTAAGGAAGGGGTGCTCTTTCGGCATGGGCAAGGTCGATAGCATTATTGGAGTTTACCATGAGTGAAATCATGTAGTCCATCTGCTTCTGATATGCATTCTTAAAATCGTCAAAGGTCTTGAAGGATCTGAGTTCGCCTGTTGCAGGACCTACCTGAACACCCTTGTCCATACCGTTTGAGAATACAAGCTCTAACGGTCTGCACATATTGAAGAACGCCGCATCGTGCCAGCCCCATGTTTTGCCGGGACACTGGGGTTCAACACAGCCGATGATGTTATAGTTTCTTGCATCACGGAGCGAAACACCTCTTGACATGAGTGCAGGAATGATAACCTCATCGTTATAGTAAGCAGGAAGTCCGACACCCGTTCTTGTTACGGTTGCCGCCTTGATAAGGAAATCATGAGGCGAGCCGTTCCAAACTCTTACAGAGAGTGAGGGTGCAGGAAGATTTGTATGTAATGTTGCCTCAAGGCACATATAGGAAAGCTGGTTTGTTGCATCAAGACCATCTTGGTTCTGACCGCCTGCGATAAGGTTCTGGAACATGCTGTAGCCTGCAAAGCCTTCGGCACTTGCGGCGTCTCTGCACTTAGACAGGTCATTGAGCTTAATCCATACGCAGTCAACAAGCTCCTGTGCTTCTTCGATTGTAAGAGTACCGTTTTCGATATCCTTCTTGAAATAAGGATACATATACTGGTCAAAGCGTCCGGGAGAAATGGAATGTCCGCTGGACTCTGTCTGGAGAAGCATCTGAACAAACCAGAAGCTCTGGCATGCCTCGTGGAAGGTTGTAGCACCGTTTTCGGGAACTCTTGAGCAGTTATATGCGATAATTGCAAGCTCCTTTTTTCTGACAGGATCTGTTTCCTTTTCCATCATTTCAAGCGCAAGCTTTGCGTATCTCTTTGCATAGTAGATAACAGCTTCAAGGCTGATTTCCACAGCTTCAAGGAATGCAGACTTTGTGTTATAGTCGGCATCGCCGAAGTTCATCTTTGCCTTTTCTGCTCTTACACGTTCAAGGATTCCTTTATAACCGATACGGAGCACTTCGTCATACTTTACGGTTACATGACCTACGCCGTTATAGTAATAGTTACCGGGCGTAAAGATGTTATGCTCCATGGCAAGAAGCGTTTCGGGAGCCATATAGGAAGACGCAAGCTCGCTTGTTGTCTTGCCGCCCCAGTACTTATACACTTCATGGAGAGTTCTCTTTGTTTCCTCGGAGATATAGAAGGGGTCTGCACTTCTTGTTTCAACCGTATCAAATTCATCCTCAAGCCATGAGAAAGAAAATTCAGGGAACACCTGACAGCTTCTGGGCTGTTTTGTTGCAGCACCTACCACAAGCTCATCGGGTCTGATTGTAATCGGAATATATTCAAGAATATTCTTAAATGCCTTTGCACGGCGAAGCACCATAGGCTCGCCCTCGGTTGACATATAAGACTGTGTAAGAAGCACAGCTCTGTCGGCTTCAATCTGAGGCTTAGAAGCAAAAAGATGCTCCTTGAGTCTGTCTATTCTTTCTGATTTTCTTATGCTCTTTGCCATGTCTGTCATGTCTTTTTCCTCCTGTGTAAGGAATCAATATATAGATAGTGATACTTCTACATTTATACATATCCATTATATAATAGGCAATGTTGCTTGTCAATAGGTTTTTGATAAATTTATGTGGTTTTTTGATAGATTTTTGTGGTTTTATGATTGATTTGCCCGTTCCGGGCAAAAAAACACCGCACCCGAGAGGGTGCGGTCGCTTCATTTAGTCGTCCAAAAGGTTATCTTCCGACATTCTCTTTATCTTCTGAGTGGTTGTCTTATCAAATTCTCTGTGTCTTATGGTAATCTTATGTACTGCCTTATAGCCGGGAAGATTCTTATTGACCTTGTTCTTTACAAATTCAAGGAAGAAGCTTTGCATCTTCTCTTCGATTTCAGGATCGTCCTTGGAAATGCCGACCTTTTCAAGTTCATCATAGTTAGGGAATATCTTTACTGCAACAACCGTTTCATCAAGGTCATTGAGTGCTGCGTACGCCATACATTCCTTGATGCAAGAGCACTTTTCGAGAAGCACTTCGATTTCCTCGGGAAAAATCTTCTTGCCGTTTGCAGTTACAATCATATTCTTGATTCTGCCCACAATCATATAATGTCCCGATTCGGGGTCAATCTTTGCAAGGTCACCTGTAAGGAAATACCCTTCCTCGTCAAATGCCGCCTTTGTCGCTTCTTCGTCGTTATAGTAGCCGAGCATGACATTGGGCCCCTTGATTGCAAGCTCGCCTATACCGTCGGAATTTGCATTTACAATCTTCGCCTTATCCCCTGCAAGAGGTAGACCTATTGTATCAGCCTTTCTTTCCCTGTCGTTATGCATAACACAAAGAGGTGCTGTTTCTGTAAGACCGTAGCCTGTATAACCACGGAAACCGAACTTTTCAAGGTCAAGGAAGATATCCTT